>JBFXFK010000201.1:0-8407 GCA_050179135.1 Desulfatirhabdiaceae bacterium
ATGACCAATTTCAGGGGAACCGGGATGCCGTATCCCCCAATGGGCTGTATTTGTTCGCCAGATACAGTGCAACCCCGGACAATACGGTCAGGAACAATACCATCAGAATTGTGGCAACAACCGCCACCTGTAGGGAAAGGCGGAGTGAAAACAGGGCAGATCCGTCCATGAGCCCTGTCTCTACCGGACGCTTTCAAACCCGAATTAGGATACCCATACCTCCATCCGATTTCAATATGGCAATAAACGCCTTTGCCAGTTCCTCATTTTTGAATCCTTTCACAACAGCCACAGGATAGACAACAGGTTTATGGCTTTCTGAGGGTGCTGTGACCACAATTTTAATCCGGCTTGCCTGAATGGCGGCATCCGTGGCATACACCACGCCGGCATCCACCTCGTTTTTCGTCACATTGTCCAGAACCTGCCGCACATTTTATGCAAGAATCAGCTTCGGGCGGCTGCCTTCCCATACCTTTTTTTCGGGTTCGTCAAGGTATATTTGCGGCCGCAACGGATAAAATGCGGGGTTCCGCCGCCTTCCAGAATGGCGCGGCGGGCGCCGGAGATATCGATGATCCGCGTTGCCGCAACGGCATGGACACCGCGTCTGAAAGCCGGGTCCGGGAGCCAGCCGGATGAGGGGCCGACCACACCAACAAACCGTGCCGACCTGGCGGACGCGATGACCTGATCGAAATCCGCAACGGCAGCGGATGATCCGGTGATGATCAGGATGTCCACATCTGCCAGATCCGAAATGTTTCTGCTGATGATATGGCCGCCGAGCTGAAATCCCGGGGATAGTGCGGGATTGTCATCAACGATGGTCAGAGACCCGGAATGGGCCAGCAGGAAAGGAACGAACGGGCCAATGTTTCCGACCATGCCGACGTTGAGTCGCTGACCATTGAATGGCAGAAGGTCCAGGAAATCCGATTTCGAAAACCGGTAGTTTTCCGGCTCGTTACACATGATCGTCTGTGAAAGGGCATTGACAGCGGCAATCCCCACACTTTTTTCCAGGGGATGGTCTGATAGCATCAACCTGGTCAATTCAAGGATGTGTTTTTTGGCCAGAGTTCCGGCCCCGGGATAATGGACGCAGGATTCGCTGCTGGATCGGGGGGTTGCACAAACCCCCATGGTTCCGTTGCTCAATTCGACCAAGGTGTATCCCAACGATATGGCAACCATTCGAATTCCGGGAATATTTTCCAGATACGCGGAACGTTTTTCCAGTTCATCAACAATTTCTTCACGCAATGTGGGCATTCTAACCTCCTGGCGCTCTGCGCCTGCTACAGAATTGCCGGTCTATCATTCATCGGTTATTATCCGCAACCATGAAATCAATCCAGTTTACGGGGCCAACCAACATCACAATGTAGCTACAATGTAACAGAATATAATCGATGTGTAAAGCGTGACATATCGATTCATCAATTGATCCCAAAAAGTATCGGATCATCCAGATTTAATTGATTGCCAGAATCTTTGAAAACGATATAATAAAAATCGGACTGAACACTGAAAACGGACCACTATTTTAACGATAAACCGCATTCCGGCATCCCCAAACCTCAGGTTGATAATCAATGATATTTACAAAGAAGAATCTTGAAGATGGTATTTTTAAAAAAAATGGCGCCAAGGGAGTACCTCTTGATGCATTTCGGTTTGACCGGTTTGAGGTGGCGGGGTCATTCGGAGATCTGGGCACACTATTGCCGATTGTGGTGGGCATGATTCTGATCAACCGGTTAAGTCCAACCATTGTATTCCTTTCCTTTGGGCTGTTTTACCTGATTACCGGGTATTACTACCGCTTGCCGATACCGGTACAGCCACTGAAAGCGGTCGGTGCGATTGCAATTGCCAACCCGGCACAAATTACCGAACCGGTCATTGGCGCTGCTGGTGTTATCTTTGGTGCGATGCTGCTGGTGTTTTCGGTGACCGGTTTTGTCGACAAACTGGCCAAACTGTTTACCCAGCCGGTCGTGCGCGGCATCCAACTGGCTCTGGGGCTGGTTTTTCTGCGAAAGGGTGTCCAATTGATTACCGATCAGAACCTGTTCCTTTCCGGTGCAGCAGGGCATTTTGCCGAACATAACATCAACATGATCCTGGGTGTGATTGTCTTTGCACTGGTGCTGGCGCTGCTGAATCAAAAAAAGTTTCCGGCATCGATTGCAGCCGTTGTTATCGGAATTGTTGCAGGCATTGCGTTTGGTGGACTTGAAGGACGGGATTTCTCTTTTGGACCGACACCGGTTAAACTGATCTCGCCGACTCTCCATGACTGGTGGCTGGCGTTCATCATGCTGATCCTGCCGCAGATTCCGTTAACCATTGGCAATGCCTGCATTGGAACTGCCGACACATGCAGCGTTCTTTTTCCAAAATACCCACAATTGAAAAAGGCGAGTGCCGGCAAATTCGCGCTGACGATGGGCATTGCCAATTTGCCGACCGGATTGTTCGGAGGGGTGCCGATGTGCCATGGCACAGGAGGCCTGGCAGCCCATTACCGTTTCGGCGCACGCACGGGTGGTGCACCCGTGATAATCGGCGCCATTTTCACGTTGCTGGCGCTGGCTTTCGGTGAAGCGGGATTAACGTTGCTCACCCTGATTCCCAACTCGGTTTTGGGGGTACTTCTGATTTTTGCCGGCCTGGAACTCTGCCCACTGATCCGAAGTCTCAAGACCAACGAAGAATATTTCGTTGCCCTGCTTATCAGCGGAATTGCCCTGACAGTGCCAAACATGGCTTGGGCGTTTGGTATCGGGATGGTTGTGGACATTATGATTCGAAAGGCCAAAATTAAAATTTAGTCACATCAATTCTGATGCTGCTGGTTTGAACTTTCCGAATTCATCAGACTGATTTGATTTGTTTCATTAACTCGGCATTTTCCGGATCAGAAAAATTTGTCAGAGGCTGTCGATTGTGATGCACATCGCGATCAGGCGGCGGATCAATACGGATCATGATCAGAAAATCAAATAAAACAAAAATTCAACGCCGATTGCACATATGAAAACCGGAAGCAGTTCACAGAAAAACTGTTTGTTTGAAATCGTTGTGGGCTCCTCGCAACTGCTTGCATATCCAATTTCAGAATTGTAAACATCCACACTTGAACCCAGCCTGACTTCAATGACATAATATATAATGACAACAAGAAAAAAAATATATATGATATGCATCGATTTTCCTTATAATTTTTTATATCAACTATTTATAATAACTAATCATACTATTGACAATGCTGTTTAATTCATACTACGGATAAAGATAATGGGCAAGTTAATTAAAGAATCTCCTGAAACAGGCCGGTTGCATATTGATACGCCGCTAATGGGCGAGTCTCTTGTCAGCAAAACGCTTTTAAAGAAGACCGAATCGGCGGAATATTTCCGAATGCATCCGGATATCAATGTAGTCAAGATTGGTGGGCAAAGCATCATGGACAGGGGCGCAAAAGTACTTTTGCCCATTTTGGATGAACTGATAAAGGTCAAAGACAGCCACAAGATTTTATTGATGACCGGTGGTGGAACACGGGCAAGACACGTGTATAATATTGCAGTGGATTTGGGAATGCCCACAGGCGTACTATCAAAACTGGGCGATAAGGTATCCTGGCAGAATGCGGAAATGTTATCTGTTCTTCTTGCCAAACACGGTGGTGTCAAAATCGGACATGGAGACAACTTGGAGCAGTTGACCATGTTTTGTCGCCAGGGCTATTTGCCCATCACGTATGGCATACCGCCCTATGGTTTTTTCGAACACCCTGCCGAACATGGTTCCATCCCACCGCATCGGACCGATTGCGGGGCGTTCCTGTTGGCGGAAAATATCGGCGCACGCTCCCTGATTTTTCTCAAGGACGAAAAAGGGCTCTACAGCGCTGATCCCAAAAAGATCGACATCAGCAAACTGACTTTTTACGATCGCATTTCCGCCAAGGAACTTCTTGAACTGGATCTGGATGATCTGATAATCGAACGTCCCATTTTAACGTTTCTTCAAAGGTCCAAATGCCTGAAGCAACTTCAGATCATCGATGCCATGCGTCATCCCGAACATATTATGGCTGCTCTGAATGGTGAGCATGTTGGCACCATTATCTATAGTGAATAGAAATTATCGCACATCGCAATGATGATCCCCGAAGATTGTTCATCTTCTGACAGACGTTGCTTCAAATTCTCAAAAACAGGGCCTGGTTTGGGTTGTCAATCTGAATCCTGGCCCCCGCCATTTTTCTGGCCTTCTCCAGTACTCAAAAATATGGCTTGGGCTCCGGTTTCAGCACAGATTTGCTCCAGTTCTTTTTTTCGCATGTGGTTAACATAAATTTTTACATCGGATCCGCTGACGCCCACTACTCTGAATCGGGGTTTCTTTTCCCCTTTTTCGATTTTTCGTCTTTCGCGAACAAAAATTTTTGTGGTCATTTCAACCTCCTCCATGAATGAGTTGAGTCATATGTTACATTTCAATCAAAACATATATCCAGGAAGGATATATGTCAAATAAAAAATTATCACGCAACCAGCATCCCAAAACAGGTTCCCAAAAAGCCGAGCGCTATATTCAGCCCTCGATACTGATGACTCTGAAAGAGAAACCATCTCACGGATACGATTTGATTCAGAATATCAGCCAGTTTGAATTCATTGAAGGCAATGCGCCACCGGGCATGATTTATCGACATCTCAGGGAGATGGAAGACAACGGATTGGTTGTTTCGGAATGGAATACCGATGACGTCGGCCCGGCCAAACGAATCTATCGCCTGACCAGCGAGGGGGATGACGTTCTGAGCTCCTGGATTAATTATATGGGGAGTCAGGCAAAAAAAATGCTGGCTTTCATAGAGAGGTACAGGGACGTGGTCAGGACCGGTTGACCGCAGCCTCGGGATATTTGGGCTGCAACCGTTCGATATCATCAGCGTGTATAACCGGTTGGGATTCTTTTTTCTTGTTTTTGAAGTAAATATTCTGCCAGAGACCCGCTTCTTTCAGGGTGACCAGTAATACTGGCTGACTGCCCATTCTACGCGGACGAATCCATCCATTGGTTATCACGATGTCCTGTGGTCCGGGAGAAGTTGCATCCCGGTCGACTGATATTACAGCAATATGCCGATTATTCAATTCTGAAACACGAATCATATCCGGATAGTCACGTAATCCATCAAATTCGATGTAGCGCCCCGCCCAACCCGCGGCCGTGAGCCCGACAGCGGCTGCCGCTCCAATGATGCCGTCATTGCTTCCACCATGCCCTGAAAGATGGGCTGTTCCAGTCGCCCGAAGAGCCTGGGCCTGCGACAAAACGGTATGTGTACAGCAATGGCCGAATTCCATTAAATCGGATAATCCTGAATCAGTTTCGGCGACCACACACAAGCCTGGATCGCTTCCTTCGGCTGCGTTTCGTGAAATATGTTCAATCGCCTTTTCGATGACAATTTGAAGCATTGACGGGTTGGATATTTCCGCCAAAAAGCACGCCGAACTGTTATGAGAGGTGTACGGTATCTCCGGGCATACCAGCAATTGTTGCCGGATGACACCCCCGCATCGGCATCCATCAGGCAGTTCACGGTTAAACCAGCGGGCCAGCTTGCCTGTCCCAAAAGGCGACTCTTTCGTATCGGTATCGTCAAATCCGATGTATATCAGCATAGTTCTCCAGAATTCACGTAACTTCTCAATAAGTTATGGTATCCGGCCTGTCCGGATTCTCTTCCCGGTACACCGACAACGCCAGGTAAATCAGGGCGGCCCGCACCATCTTCAATACCCGAAGCCCCCGGTTGGAAAAATCGGAAGCTGAAATGGCACGGCTTCCGAACGGGTTTTCAGAACCGTAACAGTCTGTTTCCAGCATCAGGTATTTGTGCTCCAGATGATTTCGGATGGCATACAATTCCCGTACATCCGATTCCAGACCATTTCTGAAATCCGGCCGATTGTCATACAAATCCTTGCTCAGCCAGAACAGACCTCTCAACGGCCAATTGTGGCTCTCCATCAGGGACACATGCAGTCCATTGGATTTTTTTCCGGAGCGATACCATACGGTTCGGAAATTGACACGCTTCTCGGGAACCGGGAAATCGAAATACTTCCTGAGAAAGAAGGCGATTTTATCGAACAGGGAATAGGCCATTCGAAATGAAATTTTGAGTTTTTCCAAGTCATGGAAACAGTTTTTGCATGATGCGTCCGGTATATCCGGAACGACTGGGTCCCGCCCGATGCCGGATATGCATTTAACCGCCTCAAAAAAAAGCCTGTTGGAAAAGACAAACTCCCGCGTGAGTGTTTGATAATAGGAATGAAGCAGTGGTTGTATGGATGGATTTTTGTTGAACGGGAATTGAAACAGGATATCATTGGCGCCTTCTTCAAAGCATCCCAGATCGTTGAGCGGATTCAGAAACAGCCGATTTTTCAGCCGCCAGTGAGAAAAATCCGATTCATCGTCCTGAAAAGCCGCATCTGGTTCAACGGCTGTCAGCAATTGTCTGTTGACATGCTTGGGCAGCACGCACTTCAGGGTCTTTAAATGGCTCTGAAAAATCAGACGTGCATGCGGTTCCATTTGTGTTTTTTTCAGCGCTGCCTGCAGATTGATTCTGGCCTGAATCAGATAATGAAGCGCATGCTCCGGGTCCGGCAACAGATGGGCATAATGCAGCATGGCAAGGCCCCTGTTGGCGATGGCCATACCAAAATCGGTTTTCAATGAAATGACCTTGTCCCAATGGGCCTGTGCTTCAATGAACCGCCCGACCTGAAACAGGGTATTGGCCAGATTGGTGATGATGGAACACACCACAGTCTCCGGGCTTTCGCCATTATCTGCTTCCAGAGCCGCGACTGCCAGCCGGTTGTGGATCAACTGTTTTTCGATTTCAGACTGTTCCCACGCCGGAAATTGATCCTGCGTCTTTTGAAGCAGTTTAAAGGCATTTCCCCAGATATTGGATACATGATAATGAAACACGGCAAGCTGGGGACGTGCGAGTTTCTGCGCGTCAATCCGGGTGGACAGATCCTTGGCGCGATCGATAAAATCCATGCTGCCACGAAACAGGGCCCGGTCGGCCAGCACACCGATCTGATCGACCATCTGGTCTATCGAAAAAGCGGGAGGATCCGCCACATCATATGCATCACGGGTTGAATATAACCCCATCACGATACGTCATCCGTTTTAAATAAAGGTAAAGACAGACACATGCCATTCTGACTGCATGGACGGTTTCAAAGAATCATTGCCATGAATATATCAATGTTGACATAGCGAAAATCATAGTTTAGAAAACCACAGAAGTCAAATGACAAATGGAACCATTCCAACTCAAATTATCATATGGATACGGGACAGATATGAAACACAATGAATTGATGCCTGACGGAGTGGATCTCGCGCCCGGTTGTTGGCCGTTTACCGGCGTGCAACCTTTTCTGGATCTGAATGTCCGGATGAATCAGGCCAATGTGCCCTATGCGGTTCATGAAGGTCAAATTGAAAACTGGCTGCTCGATCTGGAATCCCGGGATGAAAGCAATCGCGGCATTTACTGGCTGGTGTGGATCAAATTGTTTGAAGCCACCCTGTTATGTGGCGGAAATTATGCGGATAATGGTGAATACCAGGCGGCAGGCGATCTGATTGTCAATCCCCGTGAAATTCAGATATATTCGGAAAAAACAGGTGAAATCATAAAAAAATGTCGGCGGGGCAGCTTGATTGAACAGTTTCAGACACATGGTCAGTCCCGAAATGACGTGATTCAAAACCTGAGTCGAAATCACCGGCTGAAGGTGGTAAAACCCCCCATTCTGACATACATGTTTGACAGAATGAGACTGTCGAGCTTTGTGACAGCAGCCTATCTGGACTGGGCCAGAACACGAATGGAACAGATTGCCGATACACTGGCTTTCCTGGCAAGCTGGCAGATCAAGGATGGTTTGGGTCTGCACCGGAAATTGAGTCAATCGAATCCGGAAACCCGGTCATTTATCCGGTCGCACCTCTGCCGGTTTGATGATTATCTGTTCAACCTGACAGGGGTTGCCATACAGGATGCGGCAAACAATCCGGATCATCCCGCCCCATCCCTGAAAATGTTTATCTGCGGATAGGCGCCTCAGGCTGAACCCCATTTAAATGCCGTTACCCGCCGCACCCCACCCCGAAACCGGTTAGGGTTTTCAGGACTTCCCGGATGATTTCGCAGGCAGCATCGGACGGGTCACAATTGGCGAAAACAGATACAGGATCAGATATAAAAAGCAGATGTAACCCAGGTAGGGGCTGAATACCGCGATCAGCAACAAAACGATGCTGGTCTGCCTGAACCAGG
>JBFXFK010000202.1:0-8277 GCA_050179135.1 Desulfatirhabdiaceae bacterium
CAAGGGAATACTGATCTGTGATTTCTGGGGCGATTACAATAAAATCAGCACTCTGGCGACGCAGCGATGTTTCTTCCATCTTTTCACTGAACTGGTGAAGGTTGACAAGCGTAACCGTTCCGAAACGTGGCAGTCTTTTCGCAAAAAACTGTCCCGATTGATGAAACATCCGTTTGTCGGAAAACCATGCAATCGACACGGAAAAGCGCGAACGTCTGAAAACCAGGCTGGCCATCCGTCTCACCGAAATGATCAATGGGCAGTATGACGATAAGGATGTCAAGAGTCTGATCAAACGTCTCAAACGGCATCGGAACGAGCTTTTTACGTTTCTTGAGCATCCGGATGTCAGTCCTTACAACAATCATGCAGAACAACAGATGAGAAAAGCCGTGTTATGCAGAAAGATCAGTCAACAGAATCGATCCGAGTCGGGCGCAGTCACTCAGGCCGTTCTGATGACACTTTTTCGTACAGCCGAACTCCAACAGCAAAACCCGGTAGAATCCGTTCTTGCAGCGGCAAAAGCGGCCATTCAAAAAGGAAAACCGGACGTGCCAGAATTTAAACTGGCCGCATAATTTTTCAACGAGCTAAATTGATACATTTTTTCTTTCCATGAAAATACGTGGTAGCCCGGTTTCCAAACCCTGGGATAACGGCAGTAAATTCCGATTCCCGCGATTGGAATCCCGGGCTACGATCGACGATTCTTTAAAAATGGGAGTCACTGGATCATGAAGACTGCGTTGATCATCGGCATCTCCGGGCAGGATGGCGCCTATTTGTCCAAATTTTTGCTTGAAAAAGGATACCAAATTGTTGGAACCAGCAGGGATGCCCAAGTATCGCCATTTGCCAATCTCAACCGTTTGGGTATCCGGCCTTCTATAGAGACCGAGTCAATGGCGTTAAACGATTTTCGCAGTGTAATTTCCATATTGAAAAAAATAAAGCCGGATGAAATTTACAATTTGGCCGGTCAGAGTTCAGTCGGGTTATCTTTCGACCAGCCAGTTGAAACATTTGAAAGCATCAGTATCGGAACGTTGAATCTCCTGGAAGGGCTACGTTTTCTTGACCTTCCAGCCCGGCTGTATAATGCCGGTTCAAGTGAATGTTTTGGCAACACAAATGGTCAACCCGCTGATGAAGCCACTCCTTTTCGCCCCAGAAGCCCCTATGCAGCAGCCAAATCCGCAGCTTTTTGGGCTGTGGCAAACTATCGTGAAGCCTATGGATTGTTCGCGTGTTCGGGAATTCTCTTTAATCACGAATCTCCCCTGAGACCCGAACGTTTTGTAACAAAGAAAATCGTCAAGGCTGCATGCCGTCTTGCCAGGGGCGAGGGACAAAAACTCCGTCTTGGCAACATTGACATTCAGCGGGATTGGGGATGGGCGCCAGAATATGTGGATGCCATGTGGCGGATGCTTCAGCAGGAAAAACCCGATGACTATGTGATTGCATCGGGCGAGACAAATAAACTGCAAGACTTTGTTCAGACGGTTTTCTCCGAATTATCGTTGAATTGGGAAGAACACGTCGAATGCAATCCGGAATTTTTAAGACCCACAGATATCATGGTCAGCATGGCCAATCCGAATAAATCCTTAAAAAATCTGGAATGGAAAGCCTCTGTTTTGATGGCGGATGTTGCGAAATTAATGGTAAAAGCGGAAATGGAGTCAATGGTAACATTATGTTGAAAAAAGCGTTGATCACCGGGATAACCGGGCAGGACGGGGCATATCTGGCTGAATTCCTGATCGAAAAAAACTATGAAGTGCATGGCATCAAGCGTCGGGCATCCCTTTTTAACACCGATCGGATCGACCATCTCTATGAAGATCCCCATGTCGGCAGCAAAAACTTTTTTCTGCACTATGGGGATATGACGGATTCCACCAACCTGATTCGAATCATTCAACAGATTCAACCGGATGAAATTTATAATCTGGCTGCACAAAGCCATGTAAAGGTTTCTTTTGAAACACCGGAGTACACGGCCAATGCCGATGGGTTGGGACCGCTGCGCATACTCGAAGCGCTTCGCATCCTGGGATTGGATAAAAAAACCCGGTTTTACCAGGCATCGACTTCGGAATTGTATGGCCTTGTTCAGGAAATTCCCCAGACCGAACATACCCCTTTTTACCCACGAAGTCCTTATGCAGTGGCCAAGCTCTATGCATACTGGATCACTGTCAATTACCGTGAGGCTTATGGTATCTACGGGTGTAATGGTATTCTGTTCAATCACGAGTCCCGGTTGAGAGGTGAAACGTTTGTAACGCGAAAAATTACCCGGGCACTGTCCCGCATCAAACTTGGAATGCAGGAATGTTTGTATCTCGGTAATCTGAATGCCCGACGTGACTGGGGACATGCCCGGGATTATGTTGAAATGCAGTGGCTGATGCTTCAGCAGCCCGAACCTGATGACTATGTTATTGCGACTGGCAGGCAGCATTCGGTTCGCGAATTTGTTGAGATTGCCGCCAGGGAAATTGGCCTGGATATCCAATGGCATGAACATGGCATTGATGAATACGGTGTGAATACGCTGTCCAACAAGACGATCGTTCGGGTTGATCCCCGATATTTTCGGCCGACAGAGGTGGAAGCCCTTTTGGGTGACGCATCCAAGGCGCGGGAAAAATTGGGCTGGATACCCCGAATTTCTTTTGAAGAAATGGTAAAAGAAATGGTGGCTCACGATCTTCGGGAAGCCGAACGGGACGATTTGTGCTGTCGCGAAGGATTTCCCGTTCAGCAGCATAACGAATGATGAAAATACTTGTCAATGCCATCCCGTTAACGGGTCTGCTTACCGGAATTTCCCGTTATGTCCGTCAACTGTATGAAGAACTGGATCGATTTCCGGATATTGAAATCACCTATTTTGACGGAAACCGGATACACAAAAGCATGCCGTCCCAGGCTGATCCTGAAAGCTGGAGCAGGGCAACATCCGCCATTTGGAAACTCCCTGACCCGCTGGTCTTTGCAATGCGCACTCTGCACTGGTGGAAGTTTGAAATGCTGCTTCGCCGCGTCTGCCGCAAAGACAGCTACGATATCTACCACGAAACCGGGTTTGTGCCGGCTGCAATGTCCGCTGTTCCAACTGTATATAGTATCTATGATTTATCATTGATGAAATACCGGCATTCCCATCCAAAGGAACGGGTCTGGTTCTATGATTTCATGGGCATGCGGCGGCGGCGTTTTGCACGCCATATTCTGACGATTTCCGAATTCATCCGTCAGGAAATCTGCAATACATTTGTACTGTCACCGTCAAAAGTATCCGCCGTACCCCTGGCGCCGGCAAATCATTTTCATCCCAGATCAGCGGAGAAAATCGACCAGGTGAGAAAACAATATCACCTCACCGGTGGGTATCTGCTTTTTGTCGGCTCTCTTGAGCCACGAAAAAATCTGCCTTTGCTCATTCAGGCCATGCAGCGGTGTAACCCCGACATTTCCTTGCTTCTTGTCGGATGGCAGGGATGGGGGGATAAATCCTGGATGCAAACCATTCACGAATCCGGATTGGCGAAGCGGATTATCCTGACAGGTTATGTGGATGACGAAACCTTGGCCTGTCTTTACAGAGGTGCAACTGCATTTGTATATCCCAGTCTGTATGAGGGGTTTGGACTCCCCATCCTGGAAGCCATGGCCTGCGGATGCCCGGTCATCTGCTCCAATGTCGCCAGCATGCCGGAAGTTGCCGGAGATGCCGCAATCCGGATTGATCCGGTCAGTGTTTCGGATTTGACTGCTGCAATCAATCTTTTGACAGAAGATCAGAATGCCCGTCAAAATCTGATTGTTAAAGGTTTTGCACGCTCTGCTGATTTCAACTGGAAACGGACTGCGGAGAAAACCAGGGAGGTGTTTTATCAAGTTGCCTCCGGGGGGATGCCACGATGATTTCCGTCGGCATGATGCGCGATGTCTGGTCGTTTCGGGATTTCATGTGGAGTTCTGTCAAGCGGGAATTCCAGTCCCGATGGACCGGCACCCAGTTTGGCCCCTTCTGGATTGTGGCGCACCCTCTGGCCAATATCCTTATTTTTACAGTGATTTTTGCCCAGATCATGAAGCCCAGCCTGCCCAACCACTCATCCCGATTCGCCTATTCCATATATCTCTGTTCCGGTGTTCTGACCTGGAATCTTTTTGCGGAAATGCTGGGTCGATGTGTCAATATTTTTGTGGAAAATGCCAATCTGTTGAAAAAAGTCCACTTTCCCAAGCTCTGCCTGCCGATCATTGTGGTTGCATCCAATGTGATCAATTTTGCTGTTGTGATGATTCTTTTTATTACTTTTATGCTGATTATCGAGGCTTTTCCGGGATGGGTTATCCTCTCCGTACTGCCGGTACTCATCATTCAGCTTGCGTTCACTGTGGGACTGGGTGTGCTTTTGGCCACCATCAATGTCTTTTATCGGGATGTTCATCAGACGGTTCAGGTCGTCCTGCAGTTCTGGTTCTGGTTGACGCCCATCGTCTATGTGGCCACCACGCTGCCCGAATCGGTTTTGAAGGCCATGAATTGGAATCCCATGTGGGTGTTTATTCATGCCTACCATGGAATTTTTTTGGAAAAGACGCTTCCGGACTGGACATCCCTGGTTTATCCGTCGATCCTGGCCGTTTTTTTATTGTGGATTGGCATATTTGCTTTTCACAGACTGCAGGGTGAGATTGTGGATGAACTATGAGCTATATACAGATAAAAAACATCTCAAAAGCCTACAAACGCTACCCCCAAAAATGGGGCCGCATGGCCGAATGGCTGGGCATGAAATCACAGCACGAACTGCGGTGGGTTCTGCGGGATATCTCTTTTGATGTCACACCCGGCGAGGCCATCGGAATAATTGGTGTCAATGGCGCCGGAAAAAGCACACTTCTCAAGATTATCACGGGTACAACCCGTCCGACTGCCGGCACATTACAGGTTGGCGGCCGCATTTCGGCGCTTTTGGAACTAGGCATGGGTTTTCACCCTGAATTTACCGGGAGGCAGAATGCGTATATGGGGGCGCAGGTCCGGGGCATGACAATTTCTGAGGTGGATTCCAAAATCCGGGAGATTGAGGAATTTGCCGAAATCGGAGATTATTTTGATCAGCCAATCCGCACCTACTCCAGTGGTATGCAAATTCGTCTGGCCTTCAGTGTGGCCACATGTGTACGCCCGGAAATATTGATTGTTGACGAAGCACTGTCTGTGGGCGACACCTATTTTCAGCACAAAAGTTTTGAACGTATTCGAAAATTTCGGGATAGGGGTACCACCCTCCTATTTGTATCCCACAGTCCCGGAGCTGTAAAAACGCTGTGCAGCAGGGCATTGTTAATGGATGAGGGGGTTATCTTACGGGATGACCAGCCGGATGCAGTACTGGATTATTACAATGCAGTCATTGCCAAACAGCAGGCCAGTTATGAAATTCAGGAAGCCGAAGCGCTTTCCGGTAAAAAAGTGACCCGGTCAGGAGGGGGTGAGGTTGCCATTTTGAATGTTGAATTGCTGGTTGACAACAAACCGGCCCGGGCGTTAAGAAGTGGTTCTCGTGCGATTATTCAAATAACGGCGCAATGTTTTCAGGCTGTCGATGAACTGACTGTCGGCATTTTGATTCGGGACCGGCTGGGCAATGATGTGTTTGGCACAAACTCCTTCCACCATGGTGTCAGTCGGCATAATCTTCATGCCGATGATGAGGCGGTGATCGAATTCGATTTTCCGTCATTGTTTCTGGGACGCGGCAGTTACACTTTGACGGTTGCACTTCACAACCGGGATACGCATTTAACGGCCAACTATGATTGGTGGGACAGGGTCATGGTGTTTCAGGTGGTGCCGGATGATTCGCCTTTGTCAATCGGGGTTTGTAATTTGCCGGTCGAGGTGCGGTGGAAAGGTGAAAAACGTTTATGATCAGCAACAACAACCCGGAAATCAATGTCGAAGAACTGATGCAGCGCATCCGTGCGGAAGTGGCTAAACGCAAGGCGGCTTCCGTTAAGTCTGAAAGCCATACTGCAGTTGAAAAGCCCCAATTTTCGGCCGTCGTGGAGAAACCATCCGGCGAGGAACTGCCTGCTTTTACGCTCAGCCTGCCGGAAGTGACCCCTTTTGCCATCCAGCCCGGTTTTCAGGCAAAAGCGGATGGACAATACCATGTCAATGACCTGCTCTGCTACCACGACCAGGCATTTGTAACTGCGGCCTACCGCACCATATTACATCGATCTCCGGATACAGGCGGATATCTGCATTTTCTGAATAAACTGAGAAATGGTTGTGCCAAGGTTGATATTTTGGGACGGCTTCGCTACTCCAAAGAAGGACGCACGTCGGGGATAAAAATATCCGGCCTGGCCCTTCCTTTTGTGCTTCAGCAGGTTTACCGTATTCCCGTTTTCGGCCGTTTCGCCCAGATACTGTCCGCTATCTGGCATTTACCCCATCTCGAACGTAACCAGCGAACGTTTGAGAACCACGCCGTTCTGCTCATGGAGCAGGCCCAAAACCACTTCAGTGAATCCTGCCGGAAATTGAACCAATCCCTTGCCCAGTTGGAACAGGCCATCAGGCAACTGCAAAACACCAAAGCGGGTCTGAATTCCATAGAGCTCATCAAAGGCGACATTCAGGATCTACAAATCACCAAGGTCAACCAGGACGATCTCAATACGGCTATCGGGAACATTCAACTATCCCATCAAGAGGCTGTTTCCGAGCTTCTAAACACCAAAGCGGCTCTGGATTCCATAGAGCTCATCAAAGGCCAGATTCAGGACCTGCAAAACACCAAGGTCAACCAGAACGATCTCAATACGGCTATCGGGAACATTCAACTATCCCATCAAGAGGCTGTTTCCGAGCTTCTAAACACCAAAGCGGCTCTGGATTCCATAGAGCTCATCAAAGGCGACATTCAGGATCTACAAATCACCAAGGTCAACCAGTCGGCTCTGGATGAAACGCGGCATCTCCTCACCCAGGCCATTGAAACCCGCGCCGAGCGTCACGAGTTGACGGCCATCACCAACCATCTTGTCGGCTTGGTTCAGGCGCGTCTCAGAAAAGAAGATTTACAGCCGGTTGCGCAGCTTCTCGATCAACTACAACAGCATGTTGAAGAACTGAACCAATCAAAAGCCGTCCAATCGGCATTTGTACCGGAACAAACCCAAAACCATTCAGATCTGGATGCGTTACAACAAAACATACAGCAAGCTCTGAATGCTGCTAAAATACAGGGCTCTACGGTCAGCCAGTCGGCCCTGGATGAAGCCTTGCTTCCGATAAAAGCCCAAACCCACGACATCAAACGCAACCTTCTGGACCAGGATCGCCGCTTGGGGCTGCTGCTGGAAGAAGCCAGAAAGCGCTTGCCTGCGCCTATCAGCACCGATCAGATCGAAACCATGCTCACCGAAGACGAGCACCGGCTGGATGCCATGTACGCCAGCTTTGAAGACCGGTTTCGAGGCACGCGGGAAGATATCAAACAACGCCAGAGCATCTATCTGCCTATTGTTCTTGAAGCAAAAGCCGGCTCCAAGGATGCCCCTATCCTTGACTTGGGCTGCGGCCGGGGGGAATGGCTGGAGATTTTGCATCATGAGGGGCTTATAGCAAAAGGCGTGGATATTAACCGCGTCTTTCTGGAAGGCTGCCGCGAGCTGGAGCTGGATGTTGTGGAACAGGATGCCATTGCTTATCTGCGCAGCCTGAAATCCAATTCAATTGGTGCCGTCACTGCGTTTCATCTGATCGAGCATCTGCCACTAAAGACTCTCATTGCATTTATGGATGAAAGCCTGCGGGTGTTGCAACCAGAGGGGCTGGTGATACTGGAAACGCCGAATCCCGCGAACATGCAAGTGGGAAGCTGCAATTTTTATTTTGATCCCACTCATCGAAATCCACTGCCCGGGCCTTTGACACAATATCTTCTGGAAGCACGCGGCTTTTGCCGGACACAATTCATGCCGCTGCATCCGTTTGGCGAAACACCGGATCGATTGACACATGGAGATTTGCAGGTGCAACGTTTATTGAACCAGTTCTTTTTCGGGCCGCAGGACTATGCCGCCATAGCATATAAATCTAACCTCTTTTCCCGGTGAATTGTAACTATGCTGTAGTCTAAATATTTGTTAACAGACGTTTTATCTTAAAAATGGCTTGCTTTTTGGTCAAGAACATAGTTATAAACAAAACCTTTTGTAACTATTAAA
>JBFXFK010000203.1:0-8265 GCA_050179135.1 Desulfatirhabdiaceae bacterium
CTGGATGTTGTGGGGATCGAAGTAGTCCGAAAACGAGAACAGCCAGTATGTTTTCAACCATCCAAAGTCCGAAAAATGACGTTTGTCTGCCCTGATGATTTCGATCATGTCTTTGCTCCTGTTCGGCCCGTGCCTGTGCGCGCGCCAGATGGTTTTCATCGTTTTTCAAATTTTAAATTTCAAACCTTTCGCGTGTGACGACGGTAGCTTTTTGGCCGGTCTTTTTTAGTCGGGCGCGGCTCGCCACCACCTGGTGGAAGGATCGCCTCATCCTCCGAAGCGATCCATATGAAACGTGACTGCGATTTGCTTCCCTTGCCGGCAGGAACCCTGAAACGGCGTACATGAAAGCCGCACTGCATCAGCAGGTGTTCGTATTTTTTGTTGGGCTCCGCCGACCACACCGCCAGGCATCCCTTTTTGGCAAGCGCGCTGCGACATGACAGAATGCCTTCATGACTGTACAGGCGCCGGTTGCCGGCATCCGTCATTGCCTCGGGGCCGTTGTCCACATCCAGGAGGATCGCATCGAATTGACGATTGGATCGTGAGACAAGCCCGACAATATCGCCTGTCTCGATATGGACGCGGGGGTCTGCCAGGGGATGTCCGTTGAGCGCCCCTAGAAACTCCCGGTTCCATTCGATCACCGCATCAACCAGTTCACCCACCACTACCCGGGCGTTGGGGCCAAACATATCGAGTGTCTGGCGCAGGGTATAGCCCATCCCCAGGCCGCCGACAAGTATGCGGGGCGCCTTATAGCCCGCCAGATGCCTGCATCCCAGCCGCGCCAGTTCCAGTTCCGATTCATTTTGGCGACTGTGCATCAGATCCTGACCGTTGACCGTTATAAAGAAGTCACGGTCATGCTGATACAGTGCCAATTCGCCGCCATCCGGGGTTCTGGCAGTGGCAATTTTTATTCTTGGTTTCATGGATACACCTGTTTCATGCCATAATTGTTAATAGTTGTGTAACTCCTCAGGTATTCAGAATTCCCTACATTTTTCAACCCGGTTACAGATGGATGACAGGCGTTCTGCCTGCTTTTTCATTATAAATCGATACCAGAAAAACATTTGCCAGCGGACAGGCAAAGAGAAACCCGACAAAGATGGTTCCCCCAAGGGCAAGGATTCCCAGATAAAGCACCACAACGATGACGTGATCCAGAATTTGCTCTTTCACCGCCATCCGGTAGCTTTCCTTCAGGGCATCCACAATCCCCAGATTTCTGTCCGTCATCAGCGGCAGCATATACAGGCAGCAGAATGTCACCCCGAGAGCCATCAGAAAGCCGGGCAAGAAAAGCATCAAAAATCCGGCGACAATTGCAATCAGTACGACGACAGCAAATCCCAGCAGGGGAAAGAAGAGATTCATCTGCGAAAAAATGTCCTGGATTTTGGGTTCACGCCCCTCGCGGAGCATCAAAAGGATGGAATGAATATATCCGGCCATTGTCACCGGTCCCAGAATGCCGAAAGTCAGTCCGGTGACCAGTACCATGACCAGTGTCATCAGGATAAGGGGAATGATATTGGAAAATGTCTGTTTCCATGCGGTTTCGATATGCCATTTGAAGTCCATGTTCTCTCCCTGTCATTAAAGTGATCAATAGTCAGTGGTTAGTGGTCAGTGGTCAGTGAACAGCAGGCAGTGCCGGCCCGGGGCCGCAATCCGTTTTATAACGTCAATTCAGAATCGGCCGATGGCTTTTCGGCCAAACGGAATCCCCAGTTTTCGCATCCGTTTTCGAAGGGTGGAGGGGTGAATATTCAGGCGTCTGGCTGCCCCATTTTCCCCTTCCACGCGGCCTTTGCATAATTCCAGAATGCGATGGATATGCTGGCGCGTCATGGCGTCCAGATCCAGGTTTTCCGCTATCGGGGTTGATAATGGAAAATGGATAATGCCGGGGCTTTTATCGGTTTTGGGGGCGATATCGTCAAAGACCAGCGGTTCACCCCGGCTGAGAATCAGGGCCCGTTCCACCGCGTTTTCCAGTTCCCGGACATTGCCGGGCCAGTGGTAGGCCATCAGACGGTCCAACGCGCCGGACGCCAGTCCCGGTGCTGGACTTCGTTTCATCTCCCGGGCTTTTTTCTGAATAAAATACTGCACCAGAGCCGGCAAATCCATCATCCGGTTTCGCAGGGGCGGAATGGGGATCGGAAAAACCCGCAGGCGAAAATACAAATCCTCCCGGAATGTGCCTCTGCCCATCATGCTTTCCAGATTCCGATGGGTCGCGGCAATGACGCGGATATCCACCGGGATGGGCCCGGAGCCGCCGACACGTTCGATCTCTTTTTCCTGGAGTACGCGCAACAGCCGAACCTGCGCGTCCGGGGACAGTTCCCCGATTTCATCCAGAAACAGGGTGCCGGTGTGTGCCCGCTCGATTCTTCCCCGTTTCTGGGAAAGGGCTCCGGTAAAGGCGCCTTTTTCGTGTCCGAACAATTCGCTGTCCATCAGTGTCGGTGGAATGGCGCCACAATTGACCTTGATGAACGGGGCCTGTCTCCGGAAAGATGTCTTGTGAATGGCATTGGCCACTACCTCCTTGCCGGACCCGGTTTCACCCAGCAGCAGCACCGGGCTGTCCATCGGCGCCACCTGACGGACCAGATCCATGACGGATTTCAGCCCAAAATCCGCGCCAATGACGTCTTCACCAACCATCCGCCGCAGTTCATCCTGAAAATATCGGCTGTCATCCGCCAGAAGATCTCTCAGCTTCTGCAGCTCACGATAACGCAGACTGTTGGTCAGGGCCACAGCAAAAGGCTCGTTGATGGTGCTGATGAGACGGACATGTTCCTGCGTGAACCGGATTCGGCCATTCCCGAAAATGGCCAGAACTCCCAGGAGCTTCCCCTCCAGAACCAGATCGGAAACAACCGCCGGCAGATCCAGGGCATTGAATTTTTCAGCTACCGGACTACAGACCGGATCATCTCCGAGCCTGGCAATGGCCCGAACCCGGATCAGTCCCTGTTTTTCAATGTTTTTTCGCGTCAGATCCGATAGGCGGGAATTCAGGGCAAGCGCCTTGAATCCGTCACGGGTGGCGCTTGCCACGGTCTCGACAACGCCAATATCGCGGTGATAAATATGCAGGCTCATCTGGCTGGCCGGCAGAAAATCCTGGATATACAGAAGACATTGCCACAGTGCTTTTTCTATTTCCAGGCTTCCGCAGATCCGGAGCGTGACCTGCCGGAAGAAATCTTTTTCATCAATATTCATGGTTTCCCCGGTAGCGTGATGGCATTCACGAAGATTCATTTTCAAAAGTGATGAATCCCTTCTTGACATGAATGGATATAACCATTAACCAGACATACATTTCTATTTCCATTGAATCCCTCTCCCAGCGTGAGAGATATCGGGTAAGAGTCATAAAAATTGACCATGGAACAGTTATATTGCAAAACCGGCCAATAGTACAGTTATAACTGTTCCATAGAACTGATTTTCAAGTCCGATATGATATCTATTTGAATTGTCATTTTAATTTGAATTGGCACGACTTCTGCTATGTTTAAGGGCCGCACATGGAGACAGGTGTGCTGAAAGGTTTAAGACTGAAGGCTGAAGGTGCTGCAACCAGCATTCAGGCGGCCTGTCCATACTGAATGCATTTTCACGGTAAACGATCATGATTCATTCTGGGAGGTTCACCCCAAGGATGAAAATAAACAGCGAACAGCAGAATATCGAACAAGGAACCGCAGAAGGATGAACACGGTTTGTGGCGGTCCGGCAATGCAGCCGGAAACTTCAAACTTCGACATTCCTTGTTCGATATTCGATATTCGTTTTTTTCTGTCGATGTATGTTCACGGTAAACGATCATTAATCATTCTCGATGGTTCACCCCCATATATGAAAATGGCATATACCGTTTTTCACTTGAAACGTAACACGTAAAACTTAAAACTGTTTTGTATTTTCACAATAAACTCAACCGTTAACAAAGGAGACTCCATTATGGCACAGGTAATTACCGACAAGCGGGATGTGGATTTTGTTCTTCACGAACAACTCGAAGTTGAAAAGCTATCAAAACACGAACACTTTTCAGAGTTCACCAAAAAAACAGTGGATCTCATCATCTCCGAAGCCCGTAATCTGGCTGTGAAGGAAATGCTGCCTGTCCTGAAAATCGGTGACGAAGAGGGATGCAAATTTGAAAATGGCACAGTCCGGGTGCCGGAATCCTATCATCGCGTGTACGAACTGTTCAAAGAAGGGGAATGGCTCTCCTTGTGTGATGATCCCGAATGGGGAGGCCAAGGCATGCCGGCAACCGTTTCCCTGGCGGTAAAAAACTATTTTCACGGGGCCAATTTTCCGTTTACACTGGCCATCCTGCTGATCCACGGGGCCGGAAAACTGGTGGAAAAATTCGGTACGGAAAAACAGAAAAAGCTCTTTCTGAAAAATATGTACACCGGCCATTGGGGTGGGACCATGCTCCTGACCGAACCCCAGGCTGGCTCGGATGTGGGCGCCCTGACAACCACCGCGGTAAAAAATCCGGATGGCACATATTCCATTACCGGAAACAAGATTTTCATTTCCAGCGGGGAACACGACCTGACCGAGAACATCATCCATCCGGTCCTGGCCCGGATCGAAGGCGCACCTGCCGGAACATCCGGCATTTCGCTGTTTCTGGTCCCGAAAATATGGGTCAATGACGACGGCAGTCTGGGAGCCCCCAACGACGTGATTTGCACCGGCATCGAGGAAAAGATGGGCATTCACAGCAGCCCGACCTGTTCCCTGACCCTGGGCAGCAGGGGCCAATGCCGGGGAACCCTTTTGGGTGATGAAAACAAGGGCATGCGGGCCATGTTTGTCATGATGAACGAAGCCCGTCTGGATGTGGGCATGCAGGCGCTGGGATGTGCGTGTGCGTCGTTTCAGAATGCGCTGAACTATGCCCGGGAACGCGTTCAGGGCAGGCATCTTCTGGCGGGCGGAAAAGATGCGCCTCCGGTGCCCATCATCCAGCATCCGGATGTCCGCCGGATGCTTCTGAGCATGAAGGCCTATACCGAGGGATGCCGGAGCCTGCTGTATTTCACCGGTTTTTGCGAGGATGGTATCCGCATCAGCAGTGATCCGGCAGAAAAAGCCCGATATCAGGGACTCATCGATCTGTTGATTCCCCTTGCCAAAGGCTATGTCTCGGACAGGTCCTTCGAGGTGTGCAGCCAGGGCGTACAGGTCTTTGGCGGATATGGATACACCAAAGAATATCCCCAGGAACAGTATCTGCGGGATTGCAAAATTACCCATATCTATGAAGGTACAAACGGCATTCAGGCCATGGATCTTTTGGGAAGAAAACTGGGTTTGAACAAGGGGCAGCCCTTCCGGGATCTTCTGTTTGAAATCCGGAAAACCATCGAAACCGCAAAAAAACTGACCGGCCTGGAAGATATGGCTGAAAAAACTGCTGCCGTTACGGCAGAACTGGAAAAGACGGCGGGTTTCATCTGTGGAATGGCCGCATCCGACAAGGCATTGACCGCGTATTCCCATGCCTACGGATTCATGGATGTGACCGGTGATACGGTCCTGGCATGGATGCTGCTTTGGCGGGCGTCTGTGGCAGCCCAAAAACTTCAGGCAGGCGCAAAGGGCAAGGATGCGGTATTTTATGAAGGGCAGATTGCCAGCGCCAAATTCTTTATCAACACGGTTCTTCCCGTGTCACACGGGAAAATGGCGGTGATTCTGGCTGCGGACAGCACGGTTACGGATATTTCCGAGGATGCCTTCGGGGGAAAATAGAAAAACGTTTTGAGTTTTGTGTGTTGCGTTTTGGGTTAAAAGCGGTATATGTCATTTCATACATGGAGGGTAAAGTACCTGGAATGATTCATGAACGTTTACCGTTAAAATGCAGTTGAAAAATAAACATATACCATCAAGCTCCGTAGGAGCGTCCTGTTTGTAGAATGAAGCTTAAGAGTTTCCATCAAGCCCCGTAGGGGCGACCTGTGTATTCCGGTTACAGGCCGCTCCAATGGAGCTTCATGGGAATAACTGCATCAATTTCTACAAACCGGTCGCCGCAATACATCCTCTCCGGGTCATACCCATGAACCACACGATCGCTTTCAGGATGACGATTCTGGGTACATTATCTGTCGGGAATGGCCGGGCATTTTTCAAGGCGTCCACCGCCTGCCCAAAATCATTATCTGAACAGCAATTTACCAACCGTTTCCAGTTTATTATAAGGAGAAAAAATGATTATCAAAAAAATGGGCGTGTTAACAATTTTGTGGTTGATGATTTTTTCACTGCCGGCTTTGAGTTTTGACTGCAATAACCCGGATTTTGGCGCGAATCTCAAGGATCTGAACACGGATGGGTTCTTTGTCAAGTATATGGAAAAAGGAAACATATCTTACTATAACTACACGGGTCCCTGTAAAATGTACACTCACGATTACTCGAATCCGGCCACTGCATTTGCCTTTATTGATAATCAACTCTATGCAAGGATTGTTAAAGTGGCTGGAACTACTTTTAATCCTATGGATGAAAAAGCAGAACAAAACATGTCAAAAAAATTTGGCTCAGATATGAAAAGGAAACAGGAAGGCAATGTATTGACATATCAATTTACTGATAAACAAAAGAAAACAAAATATAAATTAAAGTGGGACATTGTTAAGGATGAGGGTAAAACAGCCTGGTATTATGAACCGTTGCGTGAGAAACTGAAAAGTCTTGATCAGGCTGTAGATCCAGTTAATGATTTTGAATGATTACATTTATCCGTTTGTATTAAAATTGAAATGTTACCCTCAGCAAAATCTCAAATTTGAAATCTGAAATTCTATAGGAGCCAATCCAATGAAAGAAGTTGTAATCGTTTCCGCCTGCCGCACTGCCATCGGTGCGTTTGGCGGCACTTTGAAAGATTTGAACGGCGCCACCCTGGCCAGCCTCACCATGAAAGAAGCCATCCGGCGGGCCAACAATATCGATCCGGCCCTGATCGATGATGTGCGTTACGGGTGCTGTCTGGAGCATCACGATACTCTGAACACCACGCGGGTGGCTGCGCTCATGGCCGGTATTCCGGAAACCGTGACCGCCGCCACCATCAACCGGGTCTGCATTTCCGGAATGGAAGCCGTGGTTTCCGGCATGGCCATGATTCAGGCCGGTATGGCCGATATCATTCTGGCCGGCGGCGTGGAGCACATGTCCGGCGTTCCCTACACGGTCCCCAACGCCCGCTGGGGATGCCGGCTTCAGGACCAGCAGTTTGTCGATGCCATGATTCATGCCCTGCACTGCGGCTCACATATCATGCCCCTGGATGCCACAGCCCCACTGAACCTGGAAGAGGCTCCGGCCAAATTTTTTGCCGGAAAACCCTATATCATGGGGCATACCGCCGAATTTGTGGCCCATCTGCACAACATCAGTCGCGAGGAAATGGATGAAGTGGCCCTGAGAAGCCACAACAACGCCGAACGGGCCACCAAAGACGGCTCATTTCAGGAGGAAATCGTTCCGGTTGAAGTTCCCCAGAGAAAAAAGGCCCCGGTTATTTTCGACAAGGACGAACATTTCCGGCCCGGTCTGACCCTGGAGCAACTGCAAAAACTGCCCCCGGGATTCATTCCCAAAACCGGCAAGGTCACGGCCGGCAATTCCAGCGGCCTGAATGACGGATCAGCCGCCATGATCATCATGTCCGCCGAAAAAGCCAAAGAGCTGGGCCTGACTCCCATCGCCCGGATCAGGGCCGCATCACGGGGCGGATGCCATCCGGCGGTCATGGGCCTGTCCCCGGTTCCGGCGGTGAAAAACCTGCTTGAAAAAAACAGACTGAAACTTGAAGATTTCGATCTGATCGAAGTGAACGAGGCGTTTGCGGCCCAGTATATCGGCTGCGAAAAAGATCTGAATCTGAACCGCGAGATCACCAATGTCAACGGCTCCGGCATCGGTCTGGGACATCCCGTGGGCGCCACCGGGGCCCGGATCATGGTCACCCTGATTCATGCCATGAAAAAACGCGGCAACACGCTGGGTCTTGCCACCCTCTGCGGCGGCGGCGGCGTGTCCATGGCCTGCGCCATCGAAATGCTGTAACAAGGAGGCAATCATGTCCGACAGGAAGAACACGGCGTTGACTGAAGAAGAATCGGCCCGTTACAACATTGTCAACCGGGACACCATCGAATTTTTGAAAAACCGCTACAACCGGGTCAACCG
>JBFXFK010000204.1:0-8241 GCA_050179135.1 Desulfatirhabdiaceae bacterium
AAACCGTTGATGAATGGGCCCATTCCATATATGCCGAAGACACCAGGCGCCTGACCATACTGCTGGATTATCGCCCGGTCTGGGGCAATTTTTCTCTGGCAACCCAATTGTGGAACCAGATTTTTCAATCGGTACAGCAGTCCCTGTCCGCCAGCCACCGCCTGGCCAGGGATGATAAAACCTTCAAAATTCCGGTCAGCTTTCTGGGAACCTTCATTACGGAAAAATCCGGGCTTCACAAAGATGAAATGAATCTGAAAACAGCCGGTATCGTCCATATTGTCAACGGGATCAGAATTCTGGCGCTGAATCAGTCGATCAGCGAGCCGTCAACCTTTGGCAGGCTGGAGAAGCTGGAAAAGGAAGGGGTGTTGACCCGGGATGACGCCGAACTGTTCCGAACCAGTTTTGAAGCATTGATGATGATGAAAATTCAGGAAAACTTGAAAAAGGTCGGGCAGGGAAAAGCGCCGGACAACTATATTGATCCGTACAGCCTTCGAAAGCGGGAACGGATGATGCTGAAAGACGCCCTTTCCGGTGTTTCCCAACTGCAGAAAATGATCAGCAAACGCTTCAATGTACCGTGGCTTCAGTATTTTTCCTGATACCTGTTTAGAGCCTGTTTGAAAATTCTGGATCAGGCCTGATAACAAGACGAAAAGTGCATCAAAAGTGGAACATACAACGGAGTTATGAGCTTTTTGAGGTGCTTTTCAAATTCCTTCCCCATTGGCTTCTCCCCGCCGAGGTGTAATTCAACCCCGCTGTATCGCTTTCAAGATAAAGATTTTGGGTGCGTTATCGGTCGGGGATGGCCGAGAAAAAAAGGCCTGTCCCCTCCCTGCTGCCTGATCATGATTATTTACATTAAATTTCAAATCATTGGCTGTTCCCTACTGATAGTGAATATCGTTTATTAACTAATGGCGTTCAAATAAAGTTTGACATCTTTCTGCATTTGGTTTAAATAATATGCGAAAATGACTGAGCGCTCGTTCAGAATATGACGCCATTTTGATTTCATTGAACAAACTTGTTGTTCGTTATCGAAGGGAGGGATGCGGTCGTTTCAAGATGCTTTCTTTGGGCGGATCCAAACGGGTGAAAAAAACTTTAATAATAATTACACAAACGGGTGAAAAGGAGTCAACATGAGTCAGGCACACAATATGATGGATTATGATAAAACCTATGCGGAATTCAAATGGGAAGTTCCGGAATATTTCAATTTTGCAGGCGATGTCATAGACAAATGGGCAAACCAGGACCCCAACAAACTGGCGATGCACTGGGTGAACGATGATGGTCTCGAAGCCAAACGAACCTTCATGGATTTCAGCAAAAACTCGAAAAAACTCTGCAATGTGCTGAGCCAGAATGGACTCAAACGGGGCGATGTGGTGATTATCGTTCTGGGCCGCTCCATAGAGTGGTGGGAAGTGTTTACCGCCTGTATCCGTATGGGCGTCGTCATTGCCCCCGGGACCACCCAGCTTACCCCCAAAGATCTTGAATACCGCATCAACACCTCCAAAGCAGCCTGTTTTATCACCGACAACGGCAACGCCCCCAAACTGGAAGCGGTCGCCGATAAATGCCCAAGCCTGAAATGCCGCATTGTTGTCGGCCAGAAGCGGGACGGCTGGCTGTACTATACAGACGCGGTCAATGCCGCATCAGACCAGTTTGAAACCGCGAAAACGCACAAGGATGAAGAAGCACTGGTCTATTTCACATCCGGTACGGTTGGCTTTCCCAAAATGGCCCTGCACACCCATACATCGTATCCGCTGGGACACCAGGTCACCGGAAAATTCTGGCTGGATCTCAGACCCGACGATATGCACTGGAACATCAGCGACACGGGATGGGCAAAGGCTGCATGGAGCAGCTATTTCGGACCCTGGTATTGCGGCGCAGCCCAGTTTGTTCATTGCACAGACCGCTTTGATCCCAAGAAAACCCTCGAGCTTCTGGCCCAATACCCCGTCACCACCATGTGCGGCGCCCCGACCATATACCGCATGCTGGTTCTTCAGCCGCTGTCCGAATACAAATTCCCCACGCTGCGCCACTGTGTCGGCGCCGGTGAACCCCTGAACCCGGAAATTATCGAAGTTTGGAAAAAGGCAACCGGATGCACCATTCGGGACGGCTACGGCCAGACCGAAACCGTCTGTCTCTGTGGCAGCTTTCCCTGTATCGAGCCCCGATTTGGTTCCATGGGAAAACCCACCCCGGGATTTGACCTTCAGGTTATCGATGACGAAGGCAAAATTGTTCCGCCCAATACCGAGGGTGACATTGCGGTCCGCGTCAAACCGGTTCGTCCCCTGGGCCTGTTCAAGGAATACTGGAAAGAGCCGGAAAGAACCGCAAGCTCCTACCGCGGAGACTGGTATATCACCGGCGACCGGGCGTATCGGGATGAAGACGGATACTTCTGGTTTGTGGGACGGGCGGACGACGTCATTTTGACCTCGGGATATCGTATCGGACCCTTTGAGGTGGAAAGCGCCCTGATCGAGCACCCGGCTGTCGCAGAATCCGCAGTCGTATCCAGCCCGGATGAAACCCGCGGCGAAGTTGTCAAGGCCTTTGTCATTCTGGCGCCGGGCTACGAGGCAAGCGATGCGCTGGCCAAAGAGCTTCAGGAATATGTCAAAAAAGTGACTGCGCCCTACAAATACCCCAGAAGAATCGATTTTGTTACGGCACTGCCCAAGACCGTCAGTGGAAAAATCAGACGGGTTGAGCTTCGAAATGCCGAATGGGGAAAAAAATAACATCAGGTTCTTTCTGCCGAATCAACCAACATCCTGTGGTTGATTCGGCATATCGCATTCCATTATACAAGGAGCTTCATCCATGAAGGAAAAACTGTATAAAAAGGAAATCTGGATCACCATTATTTTCAGCTTTCTGTTAATGCTGACCGGGCATTTCGCCTCGATTTTTGTTCTGTTTCCAGGTCTGAAAGGCGGCACGATGTGGGGATTCCCCGTCGAATACATCGTTCCCATCCTGATGGGCTGGTTTGGCATGATGGTGGTCTGTTTTGTCATGGCCATTGTCTGCAATCAGTTTGATGATGACATGGAAGCCTATGCCAAAACTCAGGGGCAGGAAGTCATGACAGACAAGACAAAAGGGAGTGTGTGATAATGGGAAATGAATTTGCAATCACCAATGTCTGGGTCGGCGTTGTTGTTGTCGTCATCCTTTTTGCCATTTGTTATCTGATTGGCTGGTATTCCAGCAAAATGACGACCAGTGAAGAAGATTTCTATGCAGCGGGTTTTAAAATCGGCCCGGTGACCAATGGACTGGGCATGGCCGCCACCTGGGCCAGCCTGGCCACCTTTCTGGGAGTCATCGCACTGATATCCAAACTCCAGGTGCCCTTTGTTTATCTCTGGATTCAGTGGGCCATCTCCATTCCCCTGCTGACGCTTCTGTATGGCACCAGCCTGCGCAGAATGAAAGCCTTTACCCCGGCCGTGTTCATCAAGGCCCGGTATGGCAAAGGCGCCACGCTGACCATTGTTTGCTGGATGATTCTGATCATGATCATGTATGCGCTGGGTCAGATGATCGGTCTGGGGCAGGCCTTTGAAATGCTGTTCGGTATTCCCTACAACATCGCTCTGGTCATCGCCGGTATTGCAACCGTTGGCTACATCACCCTGGGCGGCATGTATGGCGCATCCTATAATGCCGCGTTTCAGATGGTCATCATGACCATTGCCATGATCGTTCCCATGGGCGCGATCATGAAAAGCATGGGCTCCTCGGGCTGGTGGTTTCCCCCCCTGGCATACGGCGACATGGTTCCGGCCATGTTGAAAGTTCTGCCCACTTTTTTTGACATGAAATATGATATCAGATGGTATTTTGCCCTGATTCCGGCATTTACACTGGGGCCGGTCGCGCTGCCCCATCTGGCCATGCGCGTATTCACCTCGTCCAGTGTCAAGAATGCCCGCTGGGCGGTTGTGTGGTTTGTATTGTTTCTGGGACTTCTTTTTGCCGGAACCTATACCAGCGGATTTGCCGGAAACTATTTTGTGGCAACAACCGGAAAAGCAATTGCCAAGGCAGATCAGACACTGTTGATTCTGAACGTGTTCTACAATCCGGTATGGGTCGCCGCGTTTGTTATGGGTGGTGCGCTGGCAGCCGGCTTGTCAACGGTCGGCGGAAACCTGATGGCCATTTCCGGACTGGTCGGCAATGACCTCTTAAGCATTCTGATGCCGAGCATGGACAGCAAGACCCGGATCAAATGGGGATTTGTAGCACTGGCCATGGGTGGGGTTATCGCTGTTCTTCTGGCTTTCAAACCGCCCAAGTTTCTGGTCACCAGTATTCTGTGGGCATTCGGCCTTCTGGCCTCCACGGCAACCCCGGGAATTCTTCTGGGTGTCTGGTGGAAAGAAGCCAACAAGCTGGCCCTGATCATTTCCGCCAACATCTGCGGTCTGATTTTTATCATCATTTCGCCGCATGTGTTTCCAAGCATCGTGGTTGGAAAAGGCATTTCAGCGGCGCTGGGCATGTCCGGCGGCATGGTGACGGTGCCGTTATCCTTTACCCTCTTCATTCTGCTGTCCATCGTATTCAACCGGATGCCGGCTCTGAAAGCCTGGGCCCCGACACTGGAAGACAAGAAGGTTATTGACCGGATTCATGGTTGGGGTGATTATGATGAAACCCGGTATAACGGTATCGTATGGCCCTCCATACTGGCAGTAATATGCATTTTTATAACCATTTGGGGTCTTCAGCCCTGGTCATAACAAACCCGATTCATTGTCCGCGTGTGTAATAAAAGGGGAGAAGGATACGTCCAGCTCCCCTTTTTTATTTTGATTCCTGATTGATTATTGTTATACTTTGATGACCGAATGGAGAGCGTCTTTCACCGGAATGCACGAATCACTATTTAAGGTAAATCATTACAGAAACGGCACCAAATGAACTATATCCAGCACATGATCCGCATTCTTCGATTTGAGGAAGACGTTTATCGCGAGGTTATCACACAAAACAGGTTGTCACTTTGGTACACCGCGATCAATGTGTCGGTTTTCGGCCTGATCTATGGTATCAGCGCCATTCATTTCAGCCAATATCTCCTGGCTCCCCAATCGTCCGAACCATTGTCATTGCATATTCGCATCACGCTGGTATTGATGGGAATTTCAGTCGCATTTCTGATTCATGGCGGCATGGCATTGTTTGCATGGGTCTTTTGCAGGGGATTTGGCGGCTCCACCCTGTTTTTGCCGGTTTATCTGGCACTCGGAATGGCCTGGATATCCCTGTGGCCACTGGCTCCTGTGTTTGCAGCCCTTCAGGTCAAGCTGTCAGGCGGGTTGATTTCCCTGTATTTCTTTGCGGCATCCGCGTTTGCGCTGAAGATCGTGTTTCATGCCCTGAAATCCGCTTCCGGGTTATCGTTTGTTCGTATGCTGATCGTTTCCGCTGTCGTGATCCTCTATATTGGATGCTTCATGTATTTGTGGGTGGGATAGATAAAGGATGAAAGGGGCGGGGTAACATTGGTTTATCGGATACGCTGGAAACAAATCGTGTTGATGGGCCTAGCGGTGTCGCTTCTGTGGCTATTTGCCTGTGCGGCGCCACAAGCCGGAATGTCTGTTCCGGGCCCCACACACCTGCCGAACACCACCCGCGGGATGCAGACGCCGGGTTTCTGGATCAGCCGTCATCCGGCCCCCGATACCGTCATTCTGGATCAAAATCAGATCAAAGCGTTGAACCGCCATATCTTCAGCCTGAAAGTATCGGACGATATTCTGGATGAACAGGCACTGCGATCCGGCGCTGTATTGAAGGCAGAACTGGAAAAAGAGCTTTCGAAACTGAAGCGTAAACCATTTTACAATGGTTCCGGCCAGGTTATTTCTCCGGAATGGCTGAATGCGCGACAGGCCGAAATGGCCATTCCGGAAATCGGATCGGAAATTCCGGTCCACTATGGCATTGTCATCCGGTATTCTGATCAGCGGATTCTCCCGACCGATGATCCGGTTTACAGCGAACCGGGTGACAGTGATTTTGATGAGCTGCAGAACAGCGCCCTGGATCTGGGAACACCGGTCCGAATTCTTCATGAAACAGTCGATCACAGATGGGTTTATGCCCACGCAGGAATCAGCGGCGGCTGGGTACGGTCGGAATCCATCGCCAACTGCGGGCGGGAAGACGCCCTTGCCTGGGATCGGCCCGAACGGTTTGTTGTTGTTCTCCGGGCCAAGGCGGATATATTCCTAAACCCCGAATTGACCGGTTACCATGAAACGGTTCGCATGGGCGTCTGTCTGCCCCTGGTTGGGCATGCCGATTCATCTGTGCTGGTGAGCATTCCATTGCGGAATGCTGACGGAGATCTGATTTCAGAAACCGGTTATGTCCGGGCCGCGACGGTTCATCCGGGATTTCTGGCAGCAACCCCCCGAAACATGATGCAGCAGGCATTTGAATTGCTGAACGCGCCATATGGATGGGGCGGCATGTATGGCGAGCAGGACTGCTCCCGGTTTATCCAGGAAGTTCTGGCCACCACCGGCATTCGAATGCCCAGAAATTCTTCGGATCAGGCCAAAATCGGGCAGCAGATCGCGGCATTTTCCGAACCGGTTGATATCCCGTCACGAAACCATGCCCTGATGCGTCACGCAGAAGGCGGTATCACCCTGTTGTATCTGAAGGGACATATCATGCTGTATCTGGGGCATGTGGATGACCGGCATTATGTGATTCATTCGACCTATGCCTACCGGATACCATTTGAAACAGTGGATCAAACCGTTCGAATCAATCGGGTGGCCGTAAGCGACCTGTCTCTGGGTGAGGGGGCAAAACGGGGATCGCTTGCGGAGCGTCTGGTGTCGGTTCGAAAAATGTCGCCAAATTTTTAATTCAAAATATTGAGTTTCGATGAACCAGACACCCTATATCCATTCGGATTATCATACCCGTTCTGAACCGGTTTCCCGGTTTTCAAAATCCTTTCCATCGATCGTTTTTTACCGGTATTTCTTTCCCATTGTCTGGAATGCCAGCCGGAGGGCTCAGCGGGGACAATATGACGGTGCCGCATGGATACAAAGCAGCATTGATGTGTTGCGGGCACTGGAGCAGGCAGGGGTGGTGTTTGATATCACGGGCATGGACCAGCTTTCCGGATTGAACACGCCCTGTGTCATCATCGGCAATCACATGAGCGTTCTGGAAACCGCCATATTGCCGGGTGTGATCCATCCCAGGCGGCGGGTGACATTTATTGTCAAGCAAAGCCTGCTGGATTACCCCATATTCGGCCCTGTCATCCGATCCCGTGACCCCATTGCCGTGACCCGGACAAACCCCAGGCAGGATTTCAAAACCGTTATGGAACAGGGAACCGACCGTCTGAACCGGGGTGTTTCGATCATTGTTTTTCCCCAGACCACCCGGGTTCAGGTATTCGATTCGGGCCAATTCAACACCATTGGCATCAAGCTGGCGCAGCGCGCCGGCGTGCCGGTCATCCCGCTGGCGGTATTGACGGATGCCTGGAAAGAGGGATCGCTCCTTTCTGATATAGGGCCCATCATTCCCTCAAAACCGGTTCATATCGCTTTTGGAAAACCGGCATGGATACAGGGACGGGGCACCGAGGCCCATCAGGAGGTCATTCAGTTCATTCACCAGAATCTGATGAAATGGCAACAGGCGATATAGTTTCTGAATGAAACGTGTTTTCCGGTTGAATGCGGTTGGCATCGGCCAGATCGATTATCTCGGATTCCACCCGCGTTTCGGCAGGCACATATTGGGGGATGTTACCTAACCCCATGATATTGCTGGAGTACGTTCCGGCTATTTGGCTTGTCAGAGAGCCACAAAAAGCCGTGGCACCCTGACCTGCCCGCTGTGGACTGAATTTCCAAAGGACGACTCTCAAAACCAGCCCTCAAAACGCACCTCTACAATGTGAATTTTTATAGCCAAATTGATCAACATTGCGGGTCATGTCAGCCTTACATTTTACGGTCAGATAAAACATTTTAGGTTCGGCGTTGCATAGCCAATTGACTGATCTAAGGTTCCCCCCAAAGTCAAGACACGATTTGGCAAAAGTTAAGCTCAAAATTGGCGATTTTCCCATGATTTTTTGTCTATACACTTTTTCAATTTATGATTCTTGAGAGGGGGTATGGGGAGTCC
>JBFXFK010000205.1:0-8210 GCA_050179135.1 Desulfatirhabdiaceae bacterium
CCAAGATCCACCCCGGAGCTCCGGTCATTCCGGCACTGCTGACGGTCGGGGAGCTGCTGGATGCCTCGGGGAAAGAGGTTCTGACCGCCATGGCCGCCGGTTATGAAACCATGATCCGGATCAGTCTGGCCACAGGACCCAATGCATCCCGGATGAAAGGCTGGCATCTGACCGGAACCACCGGAACCTTTGGGGCCGCGGCTGCCGCAGGCCGGCTGATGAACCTGTCCGACAGGGATATGGCCAGCGCACTGGGCATGGCGGGCACGCAGTCCGCCGGTCTATGGGCCTTTCTGGCAGACGGGGCCATGAGCAAACGCTTTCACGCCGGCCGGGCCAGTCAGAGCGGCATCATGGCCGCCTCTCTGGCCAAGGACGGGTTTCAGGGGCCCACGCAAATTCTGGAGGCGGAAGACGGCGGATTTTGCCGGGCCATGTCCGATGCATTCGATCTGTCCCGGGCAACGGACGGCCTGGGCGCGGTCTATCATGCGGCGGAAGTCAATATCAAACCCTATGCCTGCTGCGCCAGTTCCCATTCCGCCGTGGATGCCATCCTGAAACTCCGGCGGGATGGCGGTTTTTCCGCTTCTGACGTTGATACCGTCATTGTCAAAACCGCCCGGGGGGTTCAGATCCAGTGCGGTTTTCCCTACACCGCAGCCGGGGTGGTGCAGGCCCAGATGAGCCTGCAGTATATTGTGGCCGTGACGCTCCTGGATGGTATGGCCCTTCTGGATCAGTTTTCAGAAGAACGGATTGTCGATCCCCATGTTCTGGATCTGGCCCGCCGGGTACAGATCGTGGTGGATCCGGACATTGACTGTCTGTATCCCGGACTCTACGCCAATCGGGTCGAGGTGATTCTGAAAGATGGACGCCGCTTTGAAACCCGGGTTGACCATGCCAAAGGCTCAATGGCGCAACCGCTGAGCTTTTCGGATGTCTCGGAAAAATTCCGGGGCATGACGGCCCGGATTGTTTCCAACGACACCGCCGATCGGATCATCGACACCATCGAATCACTGGAAACGCTCAAAAGCATCCGGGAGTTGACGGCATTGCTGGGGTAAAAAAAGGATGAAGGATGAACCGCATTCAGGCAGTGCCGCCGTTGGCCAATGGATATATTTTCACGGTAACGGTTCATGAATCATTTCAGATGGCTCACCCCCAGAGATGAAAATGAACAGCAGAATTTCGAACAAGGAACCGAAGAAGGATGAATCCGGCATCCAGCGGTCCGGCCAAGCAGTCGCTACCAGCAATTTCAGCGAGACGCGGGTAGGTCAGGGCGCCGCGGCTTTTCGCGGCTCCCTGACACCAGCTAACCCAAAACTCAAAACTTTTTTAATTTTCACAGAGAGCCAATCATGTCACAAAATATTGTTGAAAAAATTCTTCAGTCCCATCTGAAGGAAGGAAAATTCATCCCGGGCCAGGAAATCGGAATCCGGATCGATCAAACCCTGGTTCATGACGCCACCGGCACCATGGCGTTTTTGCAGTTCGAAGCCCTGGGTGTCGATCAGGTTAAAACCGACCTGTCCGTGACGTATATCGACCACAATCTGGTTCAGATCGGTTTTGAAAACAGCGACGATCATTTGTATCTGCAAAGTGTTTCCGCCCGGTTTGGCGGGGTTTACTCCCGGGCCGGCAATGGCATTTGCCACCAGGTTCATCTGGAACGCTTTGGCAAACCCGGAACCACCCTGTTGGGCGCTGACAGTCACACCCCGTCCGGCGGCGGGATCGGTCAGATCGCCATTGGCGCAGGCGGGCTGGATGTGGCCGTGGCCATGGGAGGGGGCGCGTTTCCGCTGATCTGTCCCCGGGTGTACCAGGTCCGGCTATCCGGAAAGCTGCGGGAATGGGTATCGGCCAAGGATGTGGTGCTTCACATGCTGTCCGTTCTCACCACCAAGGGCAATGTGGGGGTTGTACTGGAATATGGGGGACCGGGCCTGTGCAATCTCAGTGTTCCGGAGCGGGCCACCATTACCAATATGGGGGCGGAGATGGGCGTGACCACCTCGATATTTCCCTCCGATGACGTTACCCGGCGGTTTCTGAAGGCGCAGGGCCGTGAAAAAGACTGGATTGCCCTGGAACCCGATCCGGATGCCCACTATGACCGGATTATTGATGTGGATCTGTCCGCCATCGAGCCCCTGGTCGCCACCCCGCACAGCCCCGGAAACGTCACCAAACTGTCGGCTCTGGAAGGGCTTCGGGTCAATCAGGTCTGCATCGGCTCCTGCACCAACTCGTCATATCGCGACATGATGACCGCGGCGGCCCTGTTGAAAGGACGCACCATCGATCCCGAAGTCAGCCTGGGTGTCGCACCCGGCTCCCGGCAGATTCTGCGAACCCTGGTTGCCAACGGGGCCCTCAATGACCTCCTGGGCGCCGGCGCGCGAGTCATGGAAAGCGCCTGCGGATTTTGTATCGGGGTTCATTTTTCACCCAAAAGCCACGGCGTATCGGTTCGAACATCCAACCGGAATTTCGAGGGTCGATCCGGCACCAAAGATGCGCAGGTCTATCTGGCCAGCCCGGAAGTGGCCGCCGCGGCTGCCATAACGGGAACGCTGACATCTCCCGCCCGTTTGGGAATTCCTTACCCCAACATTCAGGAACCGGAACAGTATCAGATTGACGACAGCATGTTCATCTTTCCCGATGTCGCGGCAAAAGACACGCCCATATTCCGGGGACCCAATATCGGTGAACCGGCCCGCAGTGATAAAATGACCGAAAGCCTTTCCGGACAGGTCATGATCAAACTGGGCAACAACATCACCACCGATCACATCACCCCGGCCGGTGCGCGGCTGAAATACCGGTCCAATGTCCCCAAGTATTCCGAATATGTATTCGAGAATGTCGATCCCACGTTTTCCGGTCGGTGCCTGAAAAACAAGGCCGGCGGGGTCCACAATATCATTGTCGCCTCCGAATCCTATGGTCAGGGCTCCAGCCGGGAACATGCGTCCATGTGCCCGATGTATCTGGGCGTCAAAGCCGTTGTCGCCAAGTCTTTCGAACGGATTCATTCGGCCAACCTGGTCAATTTCGGTATCCTGCCCCTGGTTTTTCAGAATCCGGCGGACTACGATACCCTTGAACCCGGTGACCATCTGACATCGACGAACTGGCGGGACGCGGTTGCCAAAGGGAATCCGGTTGTCATTTTTAATCAGAGAACCGGCGCCGCAATTGTCTGCACCTATACCCTTTCCGAAAAACAGACCGCCGTTGTTCTGGACGGGGGACTCCTGAACCATATCACAAACAAATAGGAAACCAGCGGGCCGTATCCTGTCCGCTGGGTCCTTGTGACGACATGTTTGAGCCTGTTTGAAGATTCTGGATCAGGCCCGATAACAAGGCGAAAAGCGCATCACTCTTAAACCCAACCATGGAAAGATTATAATTTATGTCAAAAATAACTGTAAAAACCCCGATTGTAGAACTCGATGGCGATGAGATGACCCGGATCATCTGGGACATGATCAAGAAAAAACTGATTTTGCCCTTTCTGGATGTGGATTTGAAATATTTTGATCTCGGTGTGCAGAAACGGGACGAAACAGACGACAAAATCACAACCGAATCCGCCCTGGCCATCAAACAGTATGGCGTGGGGGTAAAATGCGCCACCATTACCCCGGATGCCGAACGGGTGCTGGAATACCACCTGAAAAAAGCCTGGCCGTCTCCCAACGGCCAGATCCGCTCCATCCTGGATGGTACGGTTTTCCGCAAACCCATCATGGTCAAAAACATCACCCCGGCCGTCCGCACCTGGAAAAAACCCATCATTCTGGGCCGTCATGCTTATGGGGATATCTATCGGGGCGTTGAAATGATCGTGGATCAACCGGGTCGTGTGGAAATGGTGTACACGCCGGTGGACGGACCGGAAACCCGCCTCCTGATTCATGATTTCAAGGCCCCGGGAATTGTCATGGGTATTCATAATCTGGAAAAATCCATTCGATCATTTGCCAGATCCTGCATCAATTATGCAATCAGTGAGGGCGTCGAACTCTGGTTTTCCACCAAAGACACAATCAGCAAAAAATATCATGCCTTTTTCAAGGATGTTTTTGCCCAGGAAGTGGCGGCCAGAAAGGACGATCTGGATCGCGCCGGTATCCATTACCGCTATTTGCTGATTGACGATGCGGCGGCCCAGATGATGAAACAGGCTGGTGACATTCTGTGGGCCCTGACCAATTACGATGGCGATGTCTTTTCCGATGTCGTCGCCGCCGGATTTGGCAGCCTGGGAATGATGACCTCGGTTCTGGTTGCGCCGGACGGCCAGTTCGAATTCGAGGCGGCGCACGGCACGGTCCGTCGTCATTATTATGAACACCTGAAAGGCAACCCCACCAGCACCAATTCGGTAGCTTCCATTTTTGCCTGGAGCGGCGGGATCAAAAAAAGGGGAGAACTCGACAACACACCGGATGTCACCCGATTTGGAGACGCAATCGAGCAGGCCGTCATCGGGTGCATCGAAGCCGGTATTGTCACCAAAGATCTGGTGCCGCTCATGGACCCGAAACCGGCAGCGTATCAGACAACCGAAGGATTTATAGACGCCGTGGCGGCCCGTTTGCAGGAAAGCCTGTGATTTCAATAAAACAGGGGGAATCTGAATGACGTCATTTGACACCACCATTTCTGCTCCGATGGAAGATATCATGGATGTGCTGGTGATCGGCGGTGGCAATGCCGCGCTCTGCGCGGCCATAACGGCCCGCGAGGCCGGCGCAACCGTCATCATGCTGGAATCGTCTCCACAGGTGTTTCGCGGCGGAAACAGCCGTCACACCCGCAATATCCGATATCTGCATCAAACCGGAAATGAATTTTTGACCGGTCCCTACCTGGAAGATGAATTCTGGCAGGATCTCCTGATGGTGACCAAAGGCAATACCCGGGAGGAACTGGCCCGGTTTGCCATTCGGGAATCCGAAAGCATCGGCCCCTGGATGCGGGACCATGGCGCCATGTTCCAGCCGGCCATGCGGGGCACCCTTCATCTGTCCCGAACCAACGCCTTTTTTCTGGGCGGCGGCAAGGCCCTGATGAATACCTATTATGCCGTGGCCGAAAAACTGGGCGTGATCATCCGGTATAATGCCGAAGCCCACGATATCGACATTCAGGATGGGCGGTTTGTTCAGGCAACCGTAATCCAGGATGGCGTCCGCCATGCGATCCGGGCGCGCGCCCTCGTCCTGGCATCCGGGGGCTTTCAGGCCAACCGAGAGTGGCTGCGGGAATCGTGGGGACCTCCGGCGGACAATTTCATTGTCCGGGGAACGCCGTATGACACCGGGCGCATGCTTCGGGTCATGCTGGATCGGGGCGCCAAATCCGTCGGCGATCCCCGCCAGTGCCATGCGGTCGCCATCGACGCCCGGGCCCCCAAATTTGACGGCGGCATCGTCACCCGGCTGGACTGTGTGCCGTTCAGCATTGTCGTCAACCGGAATGCGGACCGGTTTTATGATGAAGGCGAAGAATTCTGGCCCAAGCGCTATGCCATCTGGGGACGTCTGGTGGCCGGGCAGCCGGATCAGATCGCCTATTCCATCATCGATGCCAAATCCATCGATCTCTTTATGCCGTCGGTATTTCCACCGGTTCAGGCAAATTCCATTGCAGAACTGGCAGCCCTTTTCAAACTGGACCCGGAGGCCCTTCAAAAAACCGTGAATACCTTCAATGATGCGGTTCGACCCGGCCGGTTCGATCCCGGGGCGCTGGATACCTGCGCCACCCAAGGCATTGATCCCCCCAAAAGCCACTGGGCCCGGGTACTGGATACCCCGCCTTATTATGGATATCCGCTTCGCCCGGGCATCACATTTACCTATCTGTCCCTGACCGTGGATGACAGGGCCCGGGTAATCATGCAGGACGACCAGCCGGTGGAAAACATTTTTGCTGCCGGCGAAATCATGTCCGGAAACATTCTGGGTCAGGGATATATGGCCGGATTCGGGTTGACCATCGGCACGGTATTTGGCCGAATTGCGGGAAAGGAGGCGGTGCGTCATGTCATCGACAGCATTAAAGGAAGCTGAACGGATCATGGGCATCTGCAATGCCTGCCGGTACTGTGAGGGGTTTTGCGCCGTGTTTCCGGCCATGGAGCTTCGGCGGACCTTTTCCGAACCGGATTTGAAATACCTGTCCAATCTCTGCCACAACTGCCGGGGGTGCTATTACGCCTGCCAGTATGCGCCGCCGCACGAATTTTCTGTCAACGTTCCGCAGACGCTGGGTGAACTGCGGATTCAAACCTGGGGCGAGTTTGCCTGGCCGAAAGGCATGAAAAACCTGTTTCAGAACAACGGACTCATTGTATCCCTCATCACGGCCCTTTGCATCGCGCTGATTCTGATCCTGGTTCTGCTGACCCGGCATCCGGCCCTGTTTCAGACCCATACCGGCCCGGAATCCTTTTACCGGGTGATTCCCTATGCCGCGATGGTGCTTCCCCTGTCTGCAATCGCCCTGTTGATGGTGGTCTGCCTGTGGAAAGGGTTTCAAAATGCCTGGCGAATTGCCGGGGGGACCGGGAATGATTTGAAACAGATCCGGACCCATGTTCGGGCCATCCGTGACGTCCTGATCCTGAAGTACCTGGATGGCGGGGGACACGGGTGCAATTATCCGGATGACCGGTTCAGCATGATAAGGCGCTGGTTTCACCATGCCGTGTTTTACGGCTTCATGCTCTGCTTTGCATCAACCACCGTGGCCTTTTTTTATGACCACATATTGGGCCTGCCGGCCCCCTATCCGTTCTGGTCATGGCCGGTTCTACTGGGAACGGTTGGCGGCCTGGGGCTTCTGGCCGGAACCGGGGGCATGCTGTTTCTGAAGATGAAAATGGATCAGGCCCCTGCATTTTTGGAATCACGGGGCATGGATGTCTGCTTTACCGCCAATCTCTTTCTGATCAGCCTGACCGGATTGCTGCTCCTGGCGCTGAGATCGACACCGGCCATGGGACTTCTGTTGGTGATTCATGTGGGCCTGGTGCTGGGATTTTTCATCACGTTGCCGTACGGCAAATTTGTTCATGGCATCTACCGCTACCTGGCACTGGTTCGAAATTCGGGTGAACAGACACGCGGCAAGGCGTAACCCGTTCACGACTTCACGCACTCTCGCTTTCACGAATAAGAAAGTGTTTTAAACATGATCGATCTGTTGAAAATGGGCGGCATTGTCTCGGCCATTATCATTCTTATTCGGATGAAGGTGCCGCTCAGCATCACCCTGTCCGGAAGCTCCCTGATTCTGGCATGGCTCTTTCATATGCCGCTTGCGGCATTGAAAAATGGCATTCTGAAAACCATTTTCAGCATCGAAAATATTTACCTGATCCTGATTCTGGAACTGGTGCTGCTTTTCAGCGCCATTTTAAAGGAAAACGGGAGCATGAGCCGCGCCATTGCAGCGTTAAACCGACTGTTTCGGGATGCCCGCATTACCGTGGCCCTGATACCCTCGATCATTGGACTCCTGCCCGTGGTCGGCGGGGCCATGCTGTCCGCCCCCCTGGTTGCGGAAGCATCCGACGAACTGGGATTATCCCCGGAGCGTCGCACCTTTCTCAATTACTGGTTCCGTCATATCTGGGAATACACCATGCCCACCTTTGCCGCTGTTTTTCTGACAGCAAGCATCGTGGGCATTTCCATTTCCGATCTGGTAGCGGCCAATATGCCCCTGACCCTGGCGGCGATTTTGACCGGCGCCTGTTTCGGGTTCAGGGGTGTCCGCCCGCTCCAATCTTCAGAGGAGCCCGTCAAAGTGAATCCGTGGAAAGACTGCCTGATTTTTGTCAGAAATCTGATGCCGTTTTTTCTGGTGATTCTGCTGACACTCTGTTTTGATCTGCATCTATTTTATTCACTGGCGGTCGTGACACTGGGCACAGTCCTGTTGTACCAGATGCCGGTTTATACCCTCATTCAGTTGGGCCGGCGGCATCTGTCCATCGATCTGGCGTTTCTGATCTGGGGCATGATGCTGTTCAAAGAGATTCTGTTAAGCAGCGGCGCCATGGTCAATGTGACCTCAGAATTGACGCGTGTGGGCATGCCGCCCATTCTTCTGGTGGTGATTGTCCCGGCAATGATCGCGTTCATTACGGGATATGCGCCCGC
>JBFXFK010000206.1:0-8150 GCA_050179135.1 Desulfatirhabdiaceae bacterium
AAGACTGCGGTTGATAGCGCAACAATTGCCGAAGCTCTTCCCTTAATCAGATAGAAAGGATGCTGGGACCCCAAATGGGCATCAAACCCATACCCACTCCTTTGAATTTTTAATTCATGCGTCAGCATTGCGCATTTCATTGCCTCATTGACCTGAAATATAATTCATGATAACAATCGGCACCAATGTGTGCGTGCCAGTCCATTTTTTTTATTGATTTGGTGATACGATAAATACAGGAGGATAATTTCATGAAGGATGTGGTTATTGTGAGTGGCGTCAGAACAGCCATCGGCAGTTTTGGCGGCTGCCTGATGAATGTGTCGGTAATCGATCTGGGTGCGGCGGTGATGAAAGATGTGTTCAAACGGGCTGGATTGCGGCCGGTTGCGGGCAGCGCCATGATGGATTTTGCACCTGACAAACTGAAAGGTCAGGGGATCATCGATCTGGAAAAAAAGGCGGGCCCATGGGATGAGTCCGCAACGCCTGTGACGGTTGATGAAGTGATCATGGGCAATGTGCTTCAGGCGGCCCAGGGACAAAACCCGGCCAGGCAGGCCATGATTCGGGCAGGACTTCCCAAGGAAACCCCGGCCTTCACCATCAACAAGGTTTGCGGCTCCGGACTCAAAGCCATCGCTCTTGCGGCGGCATCCATCATGTCCGGCCAGGCGGATGTGATTCTGGCCGGTGGTCAGGAAAACATGAGCATGGTGCCGCTGGCGCTTCCCAAAGCCAGATGGGGCCACCGGATGGAGTTGACCGGCAAGGGTGAAATTATTGATCTGATGGTATTCGATGGTCTGTATGAGCTTTTTTATGGATACCATATGGGGATGACTGCCGAAAACATCGCCAGCATGTACAATATCAGCAGACAGGAACAGGACGAACTGGGCGTTTTAAGCCATAACCGGGCCATGGCCGCCATCAGGGACGGCCTGTTTGAACAAGAAATTGTCCCCATTGTCATTCCCGGACGCAAAGGGGATGTCATTGTCAAACAGGACGAGCGGCCAATGGAAACCAACATGGAAAAAATGGCCAAACTGAAACCGGCATTCAAAAAAGACGGCTCCGTGACTGCCGGCAATGCTTCCGGCATCAATGATGCCGCGGCTGCGGTGCTGATGATGACAGCGGAAAAAGCAAAGGAACTGGGGCTTGAGCCGATTGTGAAAATTGTGGGTTTTGCCTCCGGCGGACTTGATCCGGCCTATATGGGTCTGGGACCGGTTCCGGCCATCAGAAAAGTCCTCAAGACAACCGGAATGACTTTGAAGGACATCGACATGATCGAGCTCAACGAGGCGTTTGCCTCACAGGCCATCGGCTGCATGAAAGAGCTGGGAATCGCCTATGACAAACCCAATGAACTGGGAAGCGGCATATCCCTGGGCCATCCGATCGGCTGCACCGGAGCCCGTCAGATGGTGACGGCCATGAATCAGATGAAACGCAAAGGCTATAAAACCGGCCTCATTTCCATGTGCATCGGCGGCGGCATGGGTATGGCCATGATTGTTGAAAGGCCATAAGGGAAGAGGCCGAAAGTCGGATGAAGGGCCAAGAATGGCTTCCATTACAGAAATAAAATTTCCCTCTGCCCGAAGGAAGAGGGAAATACACACTTAGGCGTTCTGCATTTCACAGGCCATGATGGTGTGTTTGCACAGCACCGAGGTGGTGATGGATCCGACGCCACCGGGAACCGGGCTGATTTTGTTTACAATGGGTTCAGCCTGGGCAAAATCCACATCGCCGCAGTATTTTCCGGGATTGTCCGGGTCTGCGTTGATGCCCACGTCAATGACGGTCTGTCCGGGTTTGAAGAAATTGCCTTTGAGCATTTTTGCCCGGCCCACTGCCGCAATCACAATTTCTCCGTCCTGACACACGCCCGGCAGATTTTCTGTCCGGGAATGGCAAATCGTCACCGTGCCGTGTTCCCGCAGAAGCAGCATGGCCATCGGTTTGCCGACCACGAGAGACCGTCCCACAACCACGCATTTTTTGCCCTTGATCGGGATATTGTAAAATTTGAGCATTTCCATACACGCGCTGGGTGTGCAGGGGGGAAATCCGGTGGCATCATCGGTAAAAACTTTTGCCGCGCCGCTGGTCGTGAGGCAGTCCACGTCTTTTTCAACCGGAATCAGGGTTCTGATTTTGCGCTCATTGAGATGTTTGGGCAGCGGAGAGAACATCAGAATGCCGTTCACATCTTTTTTGGCGCCGATTTCAGTCACCGCTTTTTCAAAAGCCGCCTGATCGATGGTTTCCGGGTATTCAAACACCTGACAGTCCATTCCCACGGCTGTACAGGTTTTCTTTGCGCCGCCTTCATAAAACAGATCGTCAGGACGCGCGCCCACGCGGATAATGCCCAGTTTCGGGGTTGTTCCCTTGACTTTCAGTGCCTCAACCCGTGTCATCATGTCTGCCTTCATTGCATCCGCAACCGGTTTTGCCTTCAGAACCTCTGCCATTTTGACTGTTCCCCCTTATTATTTTGAAAGTTTGGAAATAACCAGATTCAAGGTTTCATCCGCAATTTTGCACCCGTCATTGACCAGACAATCCATTTCTTCCCGCGCGGATTTGACAAAATTCTGATCCTTGATGGTGTTGAGGTTGATAATGACATTGAGTTTTCCGGAAATCAGGGCGGCTTTCATGAACACCACACCGCAGCCCACATCGGAAATGGCGAGCATGGTTCCGATCTGGCCCATACGCTCATGAATTTTGATGCCTTCATACGCCTTGCGCATAATCTCCATCGGTACGGAGCAAGCGGTTTTGGAGCACTGCTCCATGGTTTCTTCCTTGAATTTGATTTCTTCCGGTGTGCTTTTCGGAAGGCCATAGGCTTTGGACAAGGGCTCAAAAACTTCCGCGTCTTTGTCCACCAGCGCTTTCAGTTCGGAAATGACTTTGTAGCCTTTTTCAAGAAGGTCTTTGACCTCAGGCTCCACATCCGCATATTTTTTCTTGCCGAGTGTGAGATTGCCCACCATGTTGGAAAGCGCCATGCCGATTGCACCGCCCATTGCTGCCGCGCCGCCGCCGCCCGGGACCGGCGCTTTGGACGCCAGTACTTCGATAAACTCGTTGCAGGATTTGTCCACCATTGATGCCATGTTTCAGTTTTCCTCCTTAATGGGTTGTTGTTGCGGTTAACGACAAGGATAACCGGCCGCCTCCACCGAAAACGTGATTCGAAGGGCGTTGCTCCCGTCGGTCAGGTTGTCCCGCTTGTCAGCGGCCGTGGAAACGAGAATGAGAAATCTGATTATTTCCGGATTGCCGTGTTTGGAAAGGTAATCAAAGCGGACGTCAAAACCCGCTAAACGGCAAACGGAACTGAATCCAGCCCGGCTGTTTCGCTGAATCCGTGCATGATGTTCATATTCTGGACAGCCTGTCCTGCTGCGCCCTTGACCAGATTGTCAATGGCCGATATCAGGATCAGGCGATTTTTGGCTGTATCAAAATGAAAGCCGATATCACAGAAATTGGTTCCCCGAACCCACCGGGTATCCGGAACCCGGTTTTCTGTCATCAGCCGGATAAAGGGGCAATTTTCATAATATGATTTCAGGCAGTTTTGAATGTCCACCGCCGAAACACCGGCAGTCGGCCGGGCATAAGTTGTCGAGAGCATCCCCCGGTTCATGGGAATCAGATGGGGAATGAAGGTGATGCCGACATCCTTGCCTGACTCCCGGCTGAGGATTTCATCCATTTCCGGATTGTGTCGGTGCTTTCCCACCTTGTAGGCTTTGAAGGACTCATCCACTTCGCAATACAGAGAACCCAGGGCCGGAGAACGGCCGGCGCCGCTGACCCCGGATTTGGAATCTGCGATAATGTCGTCGGGTTCAATCAGCCTGTTTTTCAAAAGTGGAACCAGGGGCAGCAGAACACTGGTTGGATAGCATCCGGGATTGCCGATCAGTTTGGCCTGCCGGATATCATTTCCATAAATTTCGGTCAGACCATAAACAGCCTGGTTTAAAAAAGATGCGGATGAATGGGGCTGATACCATGCTTCATACGTTGACTGGTTTTTAAAACGGAAATCTGCTGACAGATCGATCACACACAACCCGTTACGGATGAAATCCGGGACATAGGTCATGGGCAGTTGATGGGGCAGAGCCGTAAAGACCACATCGGTTTCTTCACATACCCGGTCCAGGGAATATTCCTGACACACCAGATTGACCCGGCCTGTCAGGGCAGGATAAACCGCGTCAAACCGGATTCCTGCAAACTGCCGGGATGTCAAAAGGGACAAGTGAACATTCGGATGACCGGCCAGAATTCTGACCAGTTCGGCACCGGCATATCCGGTAGCGCCAATTACGCCAGCACGAATCATTGATGGTCCTCTATGGGGTTTTCGGGGATATTATGGTGTTGTTTGTTCGCTACTGTAAATGATCATGAATCATTCCGGGCTATTCACCCCTATATAAAAAATAATGTTTACCACGTTCAACCCAAAACTCGAAACTCAAAGTTTTTCATATTTTCCGTAAACCATGACATCGGATTATATAATGCAGGATTGCCAATTTCGTCAATAACTGGTTGAAAAATAATCGCCCGGATTCCTGTAATAAAAAAAGGGGAGCGTCATACGCCCCCCTTTTTATGGATAATGTCTCCTGAAACGAAGACTGTTCGATCAGCCGATTTTCAGCACCATCGCCGCACCCGTGTCACCCGCAGCACATCCGGCCCACAGCAGATATCCGCCCCCGGCCATGGCCACTTCCTCGATACCCTCGATGATGCATCTTCCGGCGGTCGGGGCCTGGGGATGGCCATACACCAGCGAACTGCCGAAATTGTTGAATCCGTTGACATCGATATTGAATTGTTTGGCCATATAGATATCATTGGCGGCAAAGGGATTGTGTGTTTTGATGGCCTTGACATCCGTTATGGAAAGATTGGCTTTTTCCAGAGCCATCCTGGCGGCCGGGACGACGGCCATGGCCATGAATCCCTTTTTGGCACGGGCAAATCCATAGGAGATGACCTGAACTTCAATATTGGGGTCCGCACTGAGTGATTTGGCGTTTTCCCGTGTTGTCACGGTTACCCCGCAATGGCCATCTGCCGGATGGGTCTGGGCCCCAAAGGTGTGAACCCCGCCCGGAAGAACCGGTCTCAGGCCGGCAAGACCATCTTTGGTGGTTGGCGTAATGCCTTCATCATCTTCCACCAGAATGGTCTTTTTCTTTGAAATTTTCACTTCCACCGGAAACATGTAGCGTTTTTTGAAGGCCTTGTCATTGGCTGCCGCATCCATATACTGTTCGTAGCGGCGCAATGCCACGGCATCGCATTCCTCCCGGCTGACGCCGGCTTCCTTGGACACGTTTTCCGCGGTCTGAATCATGGCATTCTGTGCCCAGGGGTCCCGCCCGAAATTGTCCATCAGCCAGTTCTCCGATATGACCTCACCGCCGGGGCCGTTGGGATTGGGCCAGATGGTGTGCGGCCCGTTCGAACACCGGTCTGTCATCAGACAATAGGCGTTGTTGAAATAGCCATTTTCAACCCCCATGCTGGCCTGAAAAATACAGGTGGTCGATGTGGTGCAGGCCTGGCTGATCAACGCGCCAGGGGTTGAAACGGCTCCGATCAGGGCTGCGGCCCAGGGGCTCCCGTAAAACCATTGGGGCTGGCCCACAGTCATCCCCAGAAAAACATAGTCGAACTGCATCGGGTCCCATTTTTTTTCGGCCAGCCACCGTTTGGTGGTGTCCGCGGCCAGAACGATGGCGTGTTCATTGGCCATGCTCCCCTGCCAGCGGGCAAAAGGACTGCTGTAATACCCCTTGTATGGAATGTATGCTTTGGTAAACATGTTCTGAAAGCCTCCTCGATAATGGGTTTAAAAAAACAGAATTCAGAAGCCGGAAGTCGGTATTCAGGAGAAAAGCGGTCGAAAACCTGTCTGGTGGCCGGAGGAAAACCGCGTTTCGTCCGAATATGTCATTCTTCGTGTACTTCGTGATCTTTGTGGTTTGACAGACGATTCAGCCGGAGTAGCGTTCCCGCAGTATCCGGTGAAGAATTTTCCCTGTAGCGGTTCGCGGCATGTCATCGGGTTTGATAAAAATGATCTTTTTGGGACATTTGTAACCGGCCATTCGATTCCGGCACCAGTCCATGATCTCTTTTTCGGTGATATCTGTTTTGGGTATCACGATTGCAGCCACTTTCTCCCCCCATTTTTCATCCGGCAGGCTGATACATGCCGCATCAAAAACACCCGTATGCCCACCGATTACCTCTTCAACCTCGCTGGGATAGACATGTTCGCCGCCGGTGATGATCATGTTGTCCTTGCGATCCACAATTTCGTAAAATCCATCCGGATCCCTTCTGGCCATGTCTCCCGCACTGAACCACTCACCATGAAATGCGGCTTTTGTTTTTTCCGGAAGTTTGTAGTATTCATCAAACAGCATGGGGCCTCTGGAATACAGTTCGCCAACCTCTCCAACACCAACTTCCTTTCCGGTGTCATCCAGAAGCTTGATGAAATCCGTTCCCAGGGACTCGTATCCGATGGATCCCAGTTTCCGCAACTGATCTTCGGGCTTGAGAACCGTGACAATGCCGGCTTCTGATGAGCCGTAGGCTTCATACAACTGAACACCGGAAAAAAAGTCCATGATGGCTTTCTTGACCTGGCGGCGTACCGGGGCCGATGAACAGAGCAGTTTTTTGATGGAGCTGACATCCCGTTTGCGTGCATGGTCCGGAACATTCAGAATCAGGTTGTAATGCGTCGGAATCAGGGAGATAAACGTGATTTTTTTGTCCTCGATGATATCCAGAATTTCCTCGGCGCGAAACGACCGGGCCGGATGAAGATACACGGAGCCACCGATATAGAGAAAGGTAAACGTGAAAAAGGTGGAGTTGATATGGCAAAGCGGCATGACATTCATGCAGATGTCGTGGTGATCAAAGCCGAAATCAATGGCATTGATCAGGTAAAACGAAATATGGGATTCATGGGACCGGACAACCCCCTTGGGTTTGCCGGTTGTTCCCGACGTATAGATCAGAACCCAGGTATCGGCCGGCAGAACCGCTACGTCCGGTTCTGCTGAAGAGGCATTGATGAGCAGGTCATCATAAGATCGGTAACCGGATGCCGGATTGCCCACCACCACAAAATTCTCCGGCGGAATCTGTGTCAGGCTCTGCCTGACCCCATCCACGACCGGTGCGAATTCAGCGTGGACAAAAATGGCTTTGGCATCGGAATCATTGATAATATAAGCTACTTCCTTGCCGACCAGACGGAAATTGATGGGCACGATCACAATGCCGGTTTTGGCGGTTGCCAGATACAGTTCGATAATCTCCACACTGTTTTCAAGCAGAACCGCGGCCTTGTCACCTTTGGACAGACCCATTTTCATCATGCTGTCAGCCAGACGGTTGACCCGCGTATTCAACTCCGGATAGGTGAAGTGTCGATCCCGGTCCTGGAGTGCAACCGTATCGGGAAATTTTTTGGCAATGACTTTCAGGTTCTGCCCAAGATTCATCCAGTGCGCCATATTCTCCTCCCGTGAAAGTTGATTTGATATAGACTTTCAGAAAATTAATTTTGCAAGGCAGCAGGGAGGGAATAGGCCTTTTCTCGGCCATTCCCGACCGATAACGCAGCGAAATTATTTTTCTGAAAGGCTATATCGTGTTTTTTGTCCGTTTTTGCGGGATTACTTATTCAATTCTGCATCGCTCTTACCATAAAAAATGGAAATGCTCAAGCTAATATATAGCTAAAATGTAGCGATTTGAGCGGGGGTGGGAGGTGCGGGATTATGGGAATATCAGGTGATCGAAGCGGATAAGCTGTCTATAGCCTTTAAGATAATGATTCGGGGAAGTCAGCGGAAAGCACCGGACCTGAATGAAATTGCTTCATTTCATGGAGTCCCATTTTTTAACCGTTTACGATATTATACAAATATGATAATACTACTCCGACATTTATATTGCTTTAGGGATATACATCTGATATATACATGGACATGAAAACAGAAATCATATGTCCAGGTATTGGTGAGTACATGAAGCCGTTTCTCGGCTTCTTCCATCGG
>JBFXFK010000207.1:0-8118 GCA_050179135.1 Desulfatirhabdiaceae bacterium
GAATTTTCTTGACGATTCACGGCATTTTGGTTAAAAACAACTCAATTATTTATTGAGGGATCGTCTAGCGGTAGGACGACGGGTTCTGGCCCCGTTAACCGAGGTTCGAATCCTCGTCCCTCAGCCACATAAAAACAAGGGGTTATGAGTTTGCTCATAACCCCTTTTGTCATGGGGAGATATCCTCAAACGAATCCGTAAAGGATAACGCGTCTCATGGACTGGAAAATACGGATTCTGACATGGGCCCTGATTTCAATTCCGGCCTTTACCGGGTATCCGCTTCATTATTTCCATTTGGAAATTGTACCCGGAATCAACGCCGGGTGGCTGGGCTACAGTTTACTGATGCATGCCGTGATCTTCAGGATGACCAGGCGCCATCGATATCTCTGGATTTTGACCCTGACCGTATGGATCACGCTGCCGGTTGTCTTTGGCGGTGCATTGATATCCAGCCTCGTGAATCTGTCCCGACTGAATGATATGTCATTTGTGGCTGTCCGCGGTGCGCATTATCTCAGACTCTGCATCACCATGATGACCGTTGTTCCGTTGGCCATGAGCCTGTTTGCCATCATCCCGTTTGGTCAAATCGAACAAAGACTTCTTTTCAGAAAAGCCGGCTTGTCCCGCCGGCATGTCAGACTGCTGATGTTCCTGCGGGTCTTCACCCATATTCTTTACAGCGTTATTCCCAACATTCTGGAAGTGTTGCGGGAGGAGGGCATGATTCGGAACCGCGCTCACAACCCGGTTTTTCAAACAACCGGGCTGCATTTTCATCAGCGCTGCCGCATTTATTTCGATCGGGCCGGTTTGTGGATAGGCTATATGCAACATGTGGTTATCGCGTGCATCTGCGCATCGCTTCAGTATATACCACTTTGGGCCGTTGAACTGTCACTGCTTTCCGGGTATCAGCCGGTTGATGGCCATTTCAATAATCGCTTGAGGAGTGAGACTGATGAACCGTCCACATGATGTTGCCAATCTGGTTAATGTTGGAATCATTGCCGCCTTTTCTGCACTGGCTTTTGTGGGAACAACGATCATTCGCGTTCCGATACCCGCTTCCGGCGGCTACTTCAATCTGGGGGATACGTTTGTCATGATTGCGGCCCTGCTGTATGGTCCCAAAACCGGGGCCATTGTCGGCCTGATCGGACCAACGCTGTCTGACGCCATCGGATTTCCACAGTTCATTCCAGCAACCGCCGTTGTCAAGTGTCTGGAGGGGTGGGTGGTCGGAATGATCGGACACCGCTTTGGGCAACCCTCATCCCAAAAAACAATCATGGCGCTTGGGGCCGGTACAATTGTTCTGGTTCTGGGGTATTTTCTTTTTGAGGCCGTCGGGTATCCGGTTCTCGCGATCGCCATACCCTTTTTTGGGGTCACCGATCTTCATGCCGCCATTGCAGAAATTGGTCCCAATCTGCTTCAGGGTCTCATCAGTTCTGTCCTGGCATTTGGTGTCTGGAAAATTTTGGGCAAAAAAGACCGGCAATAACCATTTATATAGCTTTTCAGATAATGATTTTGGGAAGGCGGCAGGGAGGGGACAGGCCTTTTTTTTCGGCCATCCCCGACCGATAACGCACCCAAAATCTTTATCTGGAAAGCTATAGCTGTCTTAAGCCAGACGCCAGTTAAAGGCGGACTGCCGGATATCGATATCGGCCTGTTTCAAAATTTCCGGCACAATATCGGTCCAGCCCAGGGGCATGATATGAACGCCCTGAACCAGATGTTTGATGCTCCGGATGAAACGGGCCGTCATTTCAACGGCTTTTTTTCGGCGGTCCAGTTTGTTGACCGAGGCGATTTCATCGATCCAGGACTGGGGAACCTGAATGCCGGACACATACTCGTTCATGAATTTTCCCATCTGCGGAGATTTCAACACCACCACCCCGGCCTGAACCGGCGCACCCAGGGGGGCCGCCTTTTCCATGAACCGCTCCAGCAGATCCGCATCATATACGGCCTGACTCTGAAAGAATTCCGCACCGGCATCCACTTTTTTCTTCATCTTCATCAACTGGAGTTCCAGTGGAACAAAATTGGGGTTGACAACGGCTCCATACGCCATGTCCGGCGGATTTTCAATGGCGTTTCCGGCAATGTCCTTTCCGTTCCGCAGTCCCATGGCCATGTGGATCAACTGGACCGAATCCAGGTCAAACACGGGTTTGGCTTCCTTGTGATCCCCGAGCTGGATATGATCACCGGTCAACAGAAGCACATTGTCGATACCCAGCGAGTAGGCGGTCAAAATGTCACTTTGCAGTGCAATCCGGTTCCGGTCCCGGCAGGTCAGTTGATAAATGGGCTCGATGCCCCGTTCCTTCAGTCCGATGCTGGCCGCCAGAGACCCCAGCCGCATGACCGCGGACTGGTTGTCCGTCACATTGACCGCATGCACATAATCCTGCAAAAACCGGGCTTCTTTTGAACAGGATGGATCGATGTTCTTGTCCCGGGAAACCGCACCCTTGACAGGCCCCACCTCTCCGGTGACAACAAAAACGCCCTTGTTGTACAAACTGGTGACTTTCATTAACATTCTCCTGGTATCTGTCGATTGTGGAAACGACCTCAAATCAGATCATTTCTCAACACTCATATCTGATTATTGACCGTCACTTTACCGGCCTGGGAACAAAACGTGGCTTCATGCGGGCTGACCTTCAGGGTTCGGGGACGGCTCCACCTGGCATGATTTTTGGGTTTCTGATACGGTTCCAGCAGGTCCAGCCGTCCCAGTTTTCTGAGCCGCTCATAGATCAGGACCCATCCGCAGGGTCTTTCCTTGTCAACCTCGCAGTACCCGTTTTCCGCGCCGCCGCATGGTCCATTCAGCAGTTGTTTGGAACACAGGGTCATGGGGCACAGCCCGCCGGTATATTCAATGACGCATTCGCCGCACAGGGAACAGAACTCCTGAATATCGCTTTCGGAAATGGTTTCACCCCCAAAAATGGTATCGCATCCCGGATGCACCATGCCGCCGTCCGTGGCATCGATGACCGTATGAACCCCCTGGCCACACCCCAGCACCAGAAAGGAATCGGCCTGTGATGTCTGATCGGCATAATCCTTCTGCAACACCTTCCGGGTGTGATCAAGCTTGCATAACGACATGCCCTGGGGACCCGGAACCGTATATCCCACAACCGCGATGTCCCGCTCGATCAGACGTCTGGCCATGGCTTTGGTTTCTTCCTCGCCGCCGGAATGACATTTCCAGGCGCAGTTGTTGCATCCCACCACAAACACCTTTTCATCCGGCTGAATGTGACCGATGATTTCATCTATCGGTTTTTGAATTGTTGCATGCACAATATATCCTCCATTGATACCTGGTCATTTTGATTCAAAAAATCGTTTTGAATGCGTAATCGAAGCCGCCTCGAAAGCATCATACAGAAGACGCAGACGCTCGTTGGCAATGGCGATCTTCTGGTGTATTTCTTTTTTTTCGGCATCGACCGGATAACAGGCCAGACACCGTTCATACCGGCTGGTTTTATCGGAATCGGTGACGGCGAAGTTGACCATCAGAAACAGGGTCTGGCGATCCTGGTTGGCAAAATGCTCCACTGCCGAAACCGTTTCCAGTGACGGTTCCACAATGAATTTTTGTCCCTCTTTCGCAACCCGGACAACGTCATGAATCGTTCTGGGCGTGCCGGGCCCGTCATCGCTGTCTTCGAATTTGACCATCATTTCATCCAGCGAGAACAGCCGTTTTTCAACCGGTATGCCCACTTCATCCAGTTTGTAGTAGTCGCGCTGCAGATACCGGTTGGCAATCATGACTGCCTGGGACACATGTGGACACAGATTGTGCGGACATCCCCGGGAATAGCATTTTCGAAAGGCATATTCCTGACCATTGACCGTTCCGATGAACTGGCAGACAAAAATATGGGCCTGAAACGGATTGTTCTGGTGTACAAAGTCAACGGGCACAATTTCAAAAGCCGTCTGACAGGTCACCGTGGCGCCTTTCAGTTTCAAATCCAGCAGATCGGTCACCCGTCCGGGTGGAAAACTGGACATATTCATGGTTGTCCCCCTGTTGGGAAAAGGGTTAATGATAACGGCTGAAAGCTTTAGGCTATGAGCTATGGGCTTGCCTGTTTTAAAACACAAACACCGCATTTGATTCCATGGCTTCCAGATTGACTTTGCCACCCGCGGTCAATTCCGCACCGTCGATCAGATCCGCTTCGGTGATATTCCGCTCCTTGATGCAGGGGACACACACCCACAGCTTTCCGCCCTGCTCCATAAAATCCGTCACGAGCTTGGACATGGGCGGAAATCCGCCTCCCTTTAACATATGGTCCATATAACCTTTCTGGGCCAAATATACGCCATTGCTCTGAAGACAGACCGTGGCCCCAATATCCATGGCAAGGGCCGCATTTCCCAATACAAAGGGCACTGCGGCTTTTTCAGGGCTTTCGGCGGCGCAGGTCAGCAGGTAAAAGATTTTTTCGGTTTTTTCTTCCATGATGGTTCTCCCGTTGAAATTTCAAATTTGAGATTTGAGATTTGAGATTTGAGATGATTGAACAGATGCCGGTAATCATACATGGATTCCGGCGGCAATGACATTTGCCAGATCTTCGACATGTGCGCCGGCTTTTCTCAGGTTTCCGAGGCAGATGGGGCACATGGCCACAATGGGCTCGCCGGTGGATTCCAGCTCATCGATCCGTTTGCGGACAATCCGGTCAGACAGTTTCGGGGATATGGATTCTGCGGGCCCGCCGCAGCAACTGGTAAATGAACCCGAGTTCCGGATATTGACACAGTCAATCCCCATATTGGACAGCACCCGGCGGGGCCCATCCGATACCGCCAGATATCGGCCATAAAAACAGGGATCATGCAGGGTCACCCGCTTTGTTCCGTTATGGCCGTGCAGATTGGTCAATTCAAAATACGGGGTGACATCAAATACAGCATCCGCATATTTGGGAAACAGCTCCTTCAGGGCATAGGTGGTGTGGGGATCTACGGTAATCAGTTTCCGGATTCCGGCTTTTTTCAGTTTGTCCGCCACATACCGGGCATGATGCACAAATGCATCCCGATCTCCCAGATCGTACAGCAGGACCCCGCTGTAATCATCCAGTTCCGGCCGGTAAAAAAAGCTGACCCGTGACGCGGCAAGAATTCGGACGATGTTCTGCAAAATGGCATTGTATTTCCGTTTTTGGGAGCCGGGCGTCAAAATGGCCAGACCCAGTCCGGACAGATAACCAGGCATGTACCGGGCATATCCGAGATACTGGCTCCAGTCCGTATCTTCAAACCGGGCCAGATAATCCGTGGATGTTTCGATATAGGGCACAAACTGATACATCAGGCCGGTAAACAGCATGGCCTCTCCGTTTTGGGGGGGATGAAGGTCCTGATGCCACGTATTCACCAGAAATTTGGGAATGCCAAAGGGGTTGCGGGTCATTCTGACATTGGCGCCAATGACATCGATGATATCTTTGGGATTGTACATGGTCAGGATCTCCTCCAGTTTGCGACAACATACCGTTTCAGGCTCAGAATGATTTCGCCCGGATTGGCGCCTCTGGGGCACGTCCGGGTGCACAGGCCGCAATGCAGGCACTGCCAGAGATCCCGGGCTTCTTCCAGAATCCGGTCTTTGGCGCCGATCTGGACATACCGGATGATTTTTCGGGGAAAGTGATCCGATACCAGGGGGCAGATTGCCGCACAGGTCCCGCAGTTGAAACAGGCCGTGGCGACGTCTTCTCCAAATGGCTTCAGATCTTCGATAAACTGCGTATCAATCCGTGCCATGGGCGTCTCCTTTGGCCGGGGCCAATGCATACCGGTAATAGCTGTCGTCTTTTTCCGATTCGACAATTTCGCCATATTTTTTCATGGCGGACACATACCATAACACCAATTCCGTTCCCATTCCGGTTGCCAATGCCATTTCCGGAACCGTGCAGGCCGCGCCCGCCAGAACGTCCCGGATGGCTTTTATCGCCTTTTTCTGTTCCTTGACCTGTTCCGTCGCCCGTTGAATCATGTTTTTGCGAGCCCGGCGCAGGGCCTTGAGTTCTTCTGTTTTTTGGGGTTTGTTTGCATCATCCATAAGAATTGCCTCGTTCCTGAAAAAGGACATAAATGACCAAAAGGACGAAAAAGACAGATGTAGGGCGATTACGCAGCCAATGCATCACTGACGATTCTGTCCACCATGGCCTCGTATTGACTCAGAGTCCATCCGGCGATATCGATGGCATTTTCAGGGCAAACTCCCACACATGCCCCGCACCCCAGACACAGTGCCGGAGACACCTGTGCCCGTTTGACAGACTGGCCGCTGATTGTCATATCAATCAGGCAGAGCGCCCCGTCCCGGATACATGCCGCGACACAGTCCCCACACCCGCTGCACCGGTCCAGATTGACCCCGGCAACAAACGGATCCAGTTCCACATAGCCTTTACCCAGAATCGCGGCCGCCTTGGCGGCTGCGGCGCCTGCCGCATTGCAGGTTTCACCGATATCCATCGGGGCCTGGCAGGTTCCGGCCAGAAGGATTCCGGAAACCGGGAGTTCGACCGGTCTCAGCTTGGGGTGAACCTCCTGTAAAAACCGGTCCGTGCCAACAGGCAGCTTCATTTTTTCGATCAGATCGGTAATGGTGTTGGGCTCGATTCCGGTTGACAACACCACCAGATCCACCGGGGCCTCGATTTCCTCGCCAAATGTCAGCACGTCTTTGACGCGGACACACAGGGGGTAATCGCCGGCCGGGTCCGGATTCCGCATGACCTCGGGCGCCTCATCCGCCTCGAACCGGAAAAAAACCACCTGATTGCGGCTGGCCTGATCGTACAGTTCCTCATGACCCCGGCCATAGGTTCGGATATCCCGATAAAAATCATAGACCCGTGTATCCGGATACCGGTTACGGATGATATTGGCCGCGTTCAGGGTTGCCGAACAGCAGGTCCGCGAGCAGTATTCATTCAGTCGGCCGTCTTCATCCTCGGGATGAATTCCGGGAATCTGCCGGCTGCCCACACAATGAATCATGGCCAGACTGCGGATTTTTCGCCCACTCCGTTTCAGAATGCTCCCGGTCGTGCCGGATTCGACCATGCCTTTGATGAATTCCGGAAGCGTGACAACCTCCGGAAAGTCGCCATAACCGTATTCTCCGATTCGGGGAACATACGACCGGAACCCGGTTGCCAGAACAATGACCCCGGTTTCGATGGACATTTCTTCCGCCGATACCGGGATATCTTTTGCCAGAATTCCGGCGAATGGCACAAATTCCCCGGGTTTGCACCCGGTCAGATCCACATGGCTGCCGCATCCATTGCAGCAGGTTTCCAGCGGCTGTTTTTTGATTCCCAGCCGGAAATTGCCCACATATCCTGAAAATGATTCAACCGTCGCACAGGTGTGAACCGTAATGGCAGGATGATCCAGAATCTGCCCGGCAAAGGTACACAGCAGATCCCTGGCCAGATCACCGGTGGGTACAATGCGGTCCAGGCAGGCCATCTGCCCGCCCAGAAACGGTTTCTTTTCGATCAGTGCCACCTGGATATCCCGGTCTGCCAGATCTTTTGCGGCCCGAAGTCCGGCAATGCCTCCGCCGATGACCGTGGCATGTTTTGTGGCATTCACCCGTATGGGTTCCAGCGGAACCAGTTGTTCGGCCTTGGCCGTCGCCATGGAAACCAGACAGGTGGCCTTTTCCGTTGCCGATTCCCCGTGATGCACCCAACTGACCTGCTCCCGGATGTTGGCGTGTTCATAGATATAGGGGTTGGCGCCTGCCCGGATGATCGCGCTGCGAAACGTGGTTTCATGCAGACTGGGGGCGCAGGATGCCACGACAATCCGATCCACGGTCCCACTTTTCAAATCATCCATGATCAGTTGCTGGCCCGGGTCCGAGCACATGAACATGTTGGTGCGGGCAACCGCCACTTCCGGCAGGTTTTCAACCCGGGCCCGAACCGCTTCCACATCCACATGATCGGAAATATTTCCACCGCAGTAGCAGATATAGACGCCGACCCGCTTTTCCGTTTTCCGATCCGGTTTGAT
>JBFXFK010000208.1:0-8016 GCA_050179135.1 Desulfatirhabdiaceae bacterium
CAATTGACTCTCAGCATATTTTAGTGAAACTTTTAAGTCATGTTGGAAATAATAAGTTTACTTTTTCTAATACGTTTATACAAAAAATGTTGGAAAAAAAGAAAGATGATTTTGTGTGGATACAAAACAGAATAAAGGACTCTCTTGAAGAGGCCTTAGCTGCCAATGATGCTAGTGGGATCTCTAACGAACAGGAACTGATGGAGTATGCTACTAACTATATAGATGATTTGGTAAAGCTACTAGATACTACACTGATCCCTTTTGAACTGGTCAAACATCCTCAAACTGTAGCAAAACTAGTAGATTTACTTATGCGAAAAATTTACAACGAAATGAATCAAAAAGTAGAAAGTAATAACAGATGATAGTAGGCAATGGACAATTAGCACAAGTCTTTATTGAGAGTGATAAAGGTGATAGTGTGATATTCGCTAGCGGTGTTCCCAACTCTAACTGCACAGATACAAAATCGTTTGAGAGAGAAAAAAGTTTGTTAGTAGAAACACTAAAAAACAGTAGTGAAAAAAAGTTTGTTTATTTTAGCAGTTGTGTACTTTCGGCGCCAGATTATCCCAAGAATGCATACTATAACCATAAAGAAAATATGGAAGAGTTGATAAAAAAGTATTCGAACAATTATTACATCTTCAGAATGCCACAGCTTTTTGGAAAGCTGAAGCACCATAAAACACTTATCAATTTTTTGTATGAGTCTATTTTAGAAGAGAGAAAAATTACTCTATACGATCAAGCGTACCGTTATGTTATAGAAATTGAGGATGTTAAAAGTGTAGTTCTTCACTATTTGAAGCTCTCAAAAGCTTGTTTAGTCGTTGATATAGGAAATCCTTATAGGTACCATGTGTTAGAGATAGTAGAGATACTCGAAGAACTGCTAGGAAAAAAAGCAGACTACTGCTTAGTTCAAAAAAGCGACGGGTACCTTTTGGACTTCAAAGAAATGTTGACATTTACTCAAAAATATAATTTAAAAATCGACTTTTCTAAAGATTATTTATTCAAAAAATTGCAGAATCACATATAGAGAATTCCGGGGACACCACACTTAAATATTACCATCCGCCCTTAGCCCCTTGTCGGCGGCCCTTTTTTGAACTTCAGTTCGGTAAAAGCTGGGATTAGACCCTGACGTCGGGAGAATAGTATATGATTTTAGTTACAGGCGGCGCCGGTTTCATCGGCGCCAATTTTATTTTGCAGTGGCTGGCACACCGTGACGAGGCGGTGGTGAATCTGGATGCTCTGACCTATGCGGGCAATCCGGAGAACCTGCGCAGTGTGGAGAAAAGCGATAATTACCGGTTTGTGCATGGGGATATCACGGATGCAGATCTGTTGCAGCAGGTGTTTGCCCGATACCGGCCCCGGGCGGTGATCCATTTTGCGGCGGAATCCCATGTGGACCGGTCCATCCACGGGCCGGAGGCGTTTGTCCATACCAATGTGACAGGGACCCAGCGTCTGCTTGATGCAGCCCGCAGGCACTGGCAGCACCTCGATGGGCATGACAGGGAAACCTTCCGGTTCGTGGATGTTTCCACAGATGAGGTCTACGGCACCCTGGGGCCGGACGATCCCCCTTTCCGGGAAACCACCCCCTATGCGCCCAACAGCCCGTATGCCGCCAGCAAGGCGGGCAGCGACCATCTGGTGCGGGCGTACTTTCACACCTATGGCCTGCCGGTTCTCACCACTAACTGTTCCAACAATTACGGACCGTTTCAGTTTCCGGAAAAACTGATCCCCCTGGTCATTGCCAACGCCCTGGCAGGCAAGCGGTTGCCCATATACGGGGACGGTCGGCAGGTGCGTGACTGGCTTTATGTTGAGGATCACTGTCGTGCCATTGAGCGGGTATTGAAGAGGGGCAGGGTGGGTGAGACATACAATATCGGTGGATGGAATGAAATGGCCAACATCGATATTGTTCGAAAAATCTGCGCGGTGCTGGATCGATGGGTGCCTTTGGCCGACACCCCCTTGAAACATCCTGAAACAGGGGTGGCGATCGGTCATTATGCCGATTTGATCGCATTTGTGGCGGATCGTCCCGGACATGACCGGCGGTACGCCATTGATGCCCGCAAGATCGAGACGGAACTGGGCTGGACGCCGGAGGAGACATTTGACACCGGAATCGGCAAAACCGTAAAATGGTACCTGGACAACCGGGACTGGGTGGCGCGTGTTCAGGACGGCAGTTACCGGGAATGGATCGCGCAGCACTATAAGCCATCTGCATACAAGGCTGAGAAATGAAGATACTTCTGTTTGGCAAAAACGGTCAGGTCGGCTGGGAGCTGCAGCGGGCTCTCCAGCCTTTGGGGGAAGTCATTGCAACGGGGCGTGAACATGCAACTGAAGAAATGTGCGGTGATGTGAGCAATGTTGCCGGTATCCGTCGCACCATTGCCGGGGTCAAGCCGGATGTTGTGGTCAATGCGGCCGCTTATACCGCTGTGGACCAGGCCGAGAGTGAAGCCGGGCTTGCAAGGGCCATCAATGCCGTTGCCCCGCAGGCCATGGCTGAGGCCACAAAAAAACTCGGGGCCTGGCTTGTTCACTATTCCACGGACTATGTATTTCCCGGCACCGGAACCGAGCCATGGGCAGAAGATGACCCGGCCGGGCCTTTGTCTGCTTACGGACGCAGTAAACTGGAAGGGGAACTGGGGATAGTCCAGGCATCCGGAAGATATATCATTCTGCGCACCAGCTGGGTATATGCTGCCCGCGGTAAGAATTTTGCCAAAATCATGCTGCGTCTTGCCCGGGAGCGCGATACCCTCAACGTGGTGAATGACCAGATCGGTGCTCCGACCGGGGCTGAACTGATTGCGGATGTGACCGGCCACATCATCCGCCGCCTTTTGTGCGGCAGGCAGACCCAGGAAGCGCTTTCGGGGATTTATCACCTGGCCGCCGATGGCTATACCAGCTGGCATGGGTATGCGTGCCGGGTACTTCAGGCTGCGGAAGCCGCAGGGTATAAATTGAAGGTTAAAAGTGACAGGATCGGTGCCATACCCACGAGTGCCTATCCCACTCCGGCCCCGCGGCCGTTGAATTCCCGCCTGCGAACCGGAAAACTGAAACAGACGTTTGACCTCCACCTGCCCCGGTGGGAGCAGGGGGTTGATCGCATGCTGGAAGAAATTCTTGAAACAGGAGATAATCAATGATGCAACACAAAGGAATAATTCTGGCCGGAGGCGCCGGTACGCGCCTGCATCCGGCCACCATATCCATATCCAAGCAGCTGCTGCCGGTCTATGACAAGCCTATGATTTACTATCCGCTGAGTACGCTGCTGCTGGCGGGAATACGGGATATTCTGATTATCTCCACTCCCCAGGACACCCCGCGGTTTGAACATCTGCTGGGGGATGGAAGCCGTTGGGGCATCCATCTGGAATATGCAGTGCAGCCCCGGCCGGAAGGACTGGCACAGGCGTTTATCATCGGCAAAGATTTTATCGGCAACAACTCGTCGGCCCTGGTTCTGGGAGACAATATTTTTTATGGACACAATTTTGTCACCCTGCTGGACGATGCCAAACAGCGCACTGACGGGGCCTCGGTATTTGCCTACCATGTCCACGACCCCCAGCGGTATGGGGTGGTAGAGTTTGATGCGTCCGGGCAGGTGCTGTCTCTGGAGGAAAAGCCCGAGCAGCCGAAATCCAACTATGCGGTCACCGGGTTATACTTTTACGACAGCCAGGTGACCGACTTTGTAAAAGAATTGCGTCCTTCGGCGCGTGGTGAGCTGGAAATAACGGATCTGAACCGATTGTACCTGGAACAGAGCCGGCTGAAGGTTGAAGTAATGGGACGCGGGTATGCGTGGCTGGATACCGGGACCCACGACAGCCTTCTGGAGGCGGGCCTCTACATCGCCACCCTGGAAAAACGGCAGGGGCTCAAAGTGGCGTGCCCGGAGGAGATTTGCTTTCGCAAGGGGTGGATCGATGGGCAGCAGCTGGAGCAGCTGGCCCGGCCCCTGGAAAAAAACGGTTATGGAGAATATCTGCTGCAGATTTTGAAAGGGAGGGTTTACTGATGCAGGCACAGCGAATGGATATACCGGATGTTGTTCTATTTACGCCCAGGGTGTTCGGAGACGAGCGCGGGTTCTTTTTTGAAAGCTACAATCAACAGGTATTTCAGGAGGTTACCGGTATCAAGCCTGAATTTGTGCAAGACAATCATTCCCGATCGCAAAAAGGGGTGTTGCGCGGCCTGCACTATCAGCTTCACCCGCATGCCCAGGGCAAGCTGGTGCGCATTGTGGCCGGAGAGGTGTTTGATGTGGCCGTGGATATCCGCAAGGGGTCTCCCTTTTTCGGCAAATGGGTGGGCGCGGTTCTGTCCGGGGAAAACAAACACCAGTTGTGGATTCCTCCTGGATTTGCCCACGGTTTTGTGACGCTGAGCGACACCGTGGAATGCCTGTATAAAACCACGGCGTTTTACGCCCCTGAAAGCGAGCGCTGCATCATCTGGAACGATCCGGATATCGGTGTGGACTGGCACTATGAAGACCCGCCGCTGTTGTCCGGTAAAGATCTGCAGGGATGCGCCCTTGCCGATGCTGAAGTGTTCGAGTGAGGTCTTTTAGCTTTATGCCAAGATTAAAAAAAATTTTACATGTCGGCTGTGGGCCGAATAGACTGAGGCATATCAAAGCGAGGTTTAATCCCCATGAATGGAAAGAAATCCGTTTTGATATTGACCCGGCTGTCGAACCGGATATTATCGGCACCTTGACCGATATGCGCAAAGTTGGCAGTGGTTGTGTGGATGCCATCTTCAGCAGCCACAATATAGAGCATCTATATCCTCATGAAGTCCCGGTTGCGCTGGCTGAGTTTCTGCCGCGGTCGGGGTCGCGGCGGGTCGCGGGGTCGGACCAAATTAACTATTTGAAATTATGATGAATATGGCATAAAAACGCTTCTGAGATCGTCTTAGAAGCCTTATTTGGCCCCCAAAAGAGACCGTTTGAAGTAGGACACATATCATTGGCCCGCGCAAATCGACATTTTATCCCCGGATATATCTGGCACATCACGCATCGGTGTCATAAGCGAGAGTTCTTGCTCAAGTTTTCGAAAGATAAAAAACGTTGGGCGTATTGGCTGCTTGAAGCGAAAAGGCGCTTCAAGTTGGTTGTTCTGAATTACACGGTCACGTCCAACCACATTCACTTGCTTGTTTATTGCAATGACAGCAATGTCATCCCTCAAGCGGTACAATTAATTGCCGGGAGAACTGCACAGGAATTTAACAATCGCAGAAATAGAAAAGGTGCATTCTGGCAGGATCGCTATCATGCAACAGCCGTGGAAAGCCGGAATCATCTCATGGAATGCATCGTTTATATTGATCTGAATATGGTACGCGCAGGTGTGGTTAATCATCCTTCTGAGTGGAAATACGGCGGTTATAATGAGATTCAGGATCCGCCACTACGTTACCGGATTATTCACCGGGAAATGTTGGTGCGCCTTCTTGGTCATGATAATGAAACCCAAATGAAAGAAGCTCACCGGAGTTGGGTAGATGTATTGGTTGAAAAACGAGCGTATTCCCGAAATCCGGTGTGGACAGAGAGTATTGCCTATGGTTCTAAAAGCTATGTTACAAAAATAAAGGATAAAATGGGCTACAAGGCGATTGGACGAAGCATCACAGAGAATCCGTCTGGGTTTGAACTCAGAGAAATCATTCTACCTTACAACGTCAGTTTTGATGCCCCAAAGGGCCATTTAAGACCAAAAAACACTTTTATTTATGAAGAAAAAGACATGAATTCAGTGGGTTGATCTGATCCGACCCCAAAATCAAGACCCCAAAATCAGGACCCCAACATCAGCAAATCAGGCCCCAAAATCAGCAGTGCCCCAGAATCCCGACTTTTTCAAGGTCACACCCCGCGGACTGAGGCAAGTCCCATAATACTCCCTGAGCAACTTCTCATTTAAGGAACATTACCCTTACAAAACTCCCATTCAGAAAACCTGCTGGTACATTTCAGGCGTATTGAATGCCTGCGCCAGGAGGCATCTATATTCCCTTCCATTGATTTGAGTCAGAGACAGCTTTGCGACCTGGAACTGCTTTTAAACAGGGCTTTTTATCCCTTGTTTATTACCGGGCTTTCCGGTTCAGGGAAATCCACCCTGGCCAAGGTGCTTTATGTCCGGTTCATGGAAATGCGCGCCAGGTCTGTAAGCCTCTTGGACGGCGATATTGTGCGCAAAAATCTTTCCAGTGAACTCAACTTTTCCAGGGATCACCGCAATCTCAATGTACATCGCATCGGCTTTGTAGCCTCAGAGATAACCAAAAACAGAGGGATAGTCATTTGCGCGTCTATTGCGCCGTACGGTCAGTCCAGGCATACTGTCAGGGAAATGATTTTGCCTTATGGCGGATTTATTGAAGTATTCATGTCCACCCCCCTGGAAATATGTGAACAAAGAGACCGCAAAGGTATTTACGCCAAGGCCAGGGCCGGAATCATGAAAGGCGTGACCGGCATTGATGATCCGTATGAAACCCCGCAAAGTCCTGAGCTGAGCATAGACACTAACCAGCTTACGCCCACTGAGGCTGCTCAGGAAATATTTCTTTTTCTGGAGGAACAGGGGTATATCAGGTAGGGCTTGAAAAAACAGATTTCATTAATTCACAAATAAATATAGCGAGCGCTGTACAATCAGAGAAAAGATCGAACGGTTGCATATCGGGAATTTGCCTCTTGCTAAAACGCCTGATCCCTGATAATTCGGAGACATGAATAACGACCTGTACCATTCCCATGACAAGCTTTTCAGAGAGACGTGGAGCGATCTTGCCAGTGCAAAGTCTTTTTTGCAGAACTACCTGCCGGGGAAGGTTCTGGACGTTGCCCGGCTTGATACCCTTGAAATCTGCAAAGACAGCTTTATTGAACCTGATTTGAAGGATTATTATTCTGATATGCTGTACAGGGTGGAGTTTGGGGAGTCCCCTGGATACATCTATTTTTTGTTTGAACACAAAAGTTTTCCTGACCGTAATATCCATCTGCAGCTTCTTGAATACATGGTCAAAATTTGGCGGCTTGGACAAAAGCAGGGCGGATGCGGCAAGTTGTCCATAGTTGTGCCATTGGTATTGTATCATGGCCGGTCCAAGTGGCGGATTAATGAAAATTTTCTATCGGGTTTTAATGGCCCTGTGGAGTCATTGGTCGAATATATCCCCGATTTCAGATACGTGCTGTATGATCTGTCCGAATACAGTGACGATGAGATCAGGGGGACGGTCATGGCCCGAGTAACCATGCTGCTTTTAAAACATGTATTTGAACCGGATTTGGCTGACCGCCTGCCCGATATTTTTTCATTGTTGAAAGAATTGTCAAAGAAAAAAACGGGTTTGCAATATTTTGAGTCTCTGGTAAAATATGTGTTCAGTCACGTGGATGATATCACTGTGGATAAAATGCAAGCCATAGTGCATAATGCGTTACTGGAAGATAAAGGAGAATACATCGTGACACTTGCAGAAAAATTACGAAAACAAGGTCTGGAGCAAGGTTTGGAGCAAGGTCTGTTTGAAGCTGTGGAACTCGGTATCAGTATAAAATTTGAAGATACAGAAGAGACCAGAGCTATAATAGAGAAGATAAAGAAGGTAAAGAACATAGGTCTGCTGAAAGCCCTGAAAGAAAGTCTTAAAACAGCAGATTCTCCTTCCGACCTAATCCGTATCATTGACAATTGAGAAGTCCAAAGCTTGTTTACTCAAAGGTGCTGGTTGGGGGTCAAGAGAATCTGGGGACATCTATGATAAGTTTTGTCAAGGGGAAAATGTAGGCTTTGTTTTCAAAAAACGCGAGAAAAATTTACGTTTTTTTCAGATCAAAGATTGAGCGCAAGCTCTTGAGTGATGCGGCTCAAGCCCTGTTGAATAAGGTCATAGCCTTCCTCGAAAAGGGAT
>JBFXFK010000209.1:0-7909 GCA_050179135.1 Desulfatirhabdiaceae bacterium
TGGCTATATCCGCTTCATAAACGCTTCCGAGAGCTGCTCTGCAAATAACCCTGTTTTGCGATCAAGCCTTTCCTTTTTTGTATTACTGCATAGTCATATTGAAAACTGGTTTACCGAATATTTACCAATCTCATCCTTTTTATTTAATATTTCAGATAACTTAAGAGAAAGTAATCCAAAATCATATCCTGTTTTGATATCATAAAACGCTCCACACAAAATCATCGCATAGGGCATAAAAGAGCCAGGAGATTTCGGTCCATTTCCATTAGTGGCGGTTAATCTTAAATTCTTTAGCGTAACAAGAGGAAAGAGATTTGCATCTACGAGGTAGGTCGGTGGGCCCAATCTCCTCATTATGTTCATGGCAGCCAAGACATGTCTGTCCCTCAACTCGGGCCGATCCAGAAAACCATCAATATTTTTTCCAAATAGCACAAATTTTGTGAGCAGCACCCCTGCAATCAAGTGAAACTTGTTCGTTTTTTTGGGAAATGAAACGCCCAATTTTCCTAAAATGGCCAACCCAGCTTCGATTGCATCCGGAAGCATATTCCGGACGATATACGACTCAATGATCACCTCATAACAGTTCACCGTATCCAGAACCGTTCGGGCTTCCTTCAGAATTACCGAACTCAGACTTTTCATATGCTCATATTCAGCACAGATATAAGCCGATTCGCATGCTTCTTCAAATAAGGACAATGTAAAACCATAGTGCGTTTGCCAGCTATCTTCCGGCAGCAGATCGATTCCTGTTTTGAAATATCTCAGGGAGGGTTCAAATGCCGACGACTCTTTTGCTTTTTTCCCTGCAAGACGGTTCAGTTCCGCCAGTTTCCGCTTTTCAGCTTGCTCCGTTATTTGCGAAATGCCAAAGTTCAAGTGGGTCGTAATGTCAAAGCATTGTTCGTCCATTTTTTCTTCCGGTGTGTTCCGGAGCCATAATCGGCCGATTTTCAAATGAACCCCGGGTCTTTCCGACTCCGGAATCATCAGGTAAGCGGCCTGCTGAATCCTGTCGTGGGAGAACCGGTATTCAGAAAACAGTGCAGCCCCATGCATTTGACTATATGCCAAAATCAGACCTTTGTTCACGGCTCCATCCAGATAGGCCGTGACATCCACAATCGGTTTTTCCTGAACCATGGCCAAACGGCCCAGTTCAAAGTTATTTCCCATGGCCGCTGCAAGCTTCAGCGCCTCTATGGTGTGGGGTGCGAGCTTTTGAATCTTTTCCGTCATCAACTCAACCACATTGTCTGTAATATTTCGTACCTTTATCTTCTCCAGATCCCACTGCCAGCATGACGTTGCGGGGTTAAAGGCTATCAGTTTTTCAGAGTAAAGGGATTTCAGGAATTCATTCACAAAAAACGGGTTGCCGTTTGTTTTGTTCACCACGTGCCGTGCCAGTGTTTCCACAGCATCCCGGTTTTCGTAAAAGGTATCGGCAATCAGTTCGGCCGTATTCCCAATATCCAGCCCCTCCAGCATCAGCTCATGGCTTTTCACCTTTTCGGTTTTGAGGCTTTCAAAGGTCTTCAACAGCGGATGGCCGGTACCCACTTCCGTATTGCGATAGGCACCGATTAAGAAGAGATATGCCGCTTTTTCATCGGTGATCATCAGCTCTAAAAAATTCAGAGATGCGGCATCGATCCACTGCAAATCGTCAATGAAAACCACCATTGGATGTTCAGATTTACAAAACACGTGAATAAAGTTCCGGAAGACAAACGTAAACCGGTTTCGGGACTCAACCGGCTCCAGTTCTGAAACAGCAGGCTGGGGTCCGATAATCAGTTCCACCTCCGGTATGGCATCGATAATCACCTGCCCGTTGGGACCCACCGCGGCAAGAAGGCTTTCACGCCAGGCTGAAAACCGTTCCCGGCTTTCACCCAACAGTTGGCGCACAAGGCTCTGAAAGGCTTTCACAATGGCGCTGTACGGCACATTGCGCTGAAACTGATCAAACTTCCCGGAAATGAAATAGCCCCTGGCTTTTGTAACGGGCTTATATATCTCATTGATCAGGGACGTCTTCCCGATCCCCGGTCGTCCCGCCACCAGCATCATCTCTTTTCCGCCTTCGGAGACCCGGTCAAACGCCGCCAGCAAAATGTCGAGTTCCTTGTTGCGCCCATAAAGCTTTTGAGGAATTTGAAATCGATCCGGTATGTCCTGAAGCCCTAATGAAAATGCCTCAATCTTTCCATGAGCTTTCAGCCGCCCGCGGCATTCTTCCAGATCAGCCGTTATTCCCCGGGCGCTTTGATAGCGATCCTCGGCATTTTTGGCCATGAGTTTGAAAATAATGTCCGACAATACCGACGGAAGTTCTTTGTTTATTTCGTGCGGGGGGCCCGGCATCAATGCCATGTGGGCATGCACCAGTTCAAGGGGTTCCGTGTTCAAAAACGGGAGCCGACCGGTGAACAGTTCATAGAGCGTCACACCAAAGGAATAATAGTCGGTCCGCCAGTCCACCAGACGGTTCATGCGGCCGGTCTGTTCCGGTGACATATAGGGCAGGGTTGCCGCCATCAATATGGACCGGTCCATGGACGGGGTTTCTCTGGAGACAATGGTGGCTGAACTGAAATCACACAGTTTCAGTTCACCGGTGTCGATATTATAAATGATGTTGGATAGCTTGGCTTGATATCCTTGTGGATGATGCCTGCCTGGTAGATTTCATCGAGGGCGTTGGCAGTCTGGGCTGCAATATCGATACGCCGGCCCAAGTCAAATTGATGCGATGCGGTCAGGGTTTTCAGGTCTGTCCCGCCAAAATCCGCCAAAACCAGAAAGGGGATATGGTCCTGATGGATCAGTGACACGGCCGCAACGATATTCCGGGATGCGCCAATGGATTTCAGGGTATCGTATTCCCGTTGATACCGTTCCGTTGCCTGAAGGGAGGGTTCGGATGCCGCCGGTGTTTTGATAATGACAGGCATATCCGTGTCAATGGCGACAGCCCGAACCACCCGGGTATTGCCCCCTTCATACAGCGTTGATGTAACTGCAAACCCTTTCAGATTATGCATTCTCATTTCCTTGCTGCTTTAGTATTATTTAAAGATATCATTATCTTATTCACTTATAAATACCAGGCTAAACTGGCCATGATCATCGTTTCGGCCATGTTTGTATCTACACCCTGTAGAGACGCAATGCATTGCGTCTCTACCCCGCTGCGAGAAGGAAATAAACGGATGTGGCCGGAACGATGATCATGGCCGCGACAACTTTGTGCCGCAATCCACCCGTTTGATCATCGAACGGGCAGCAGCGATCTATGGATCAACGATCAATCCGTTCATCGTTCAGGGTGCGGTCGAAAGGGCAAACGAAGTATTGCATTGCACAGAGTCAATCACACTTTCCGCCCGGGATGCCAAGACATTTCTGAATGCATTGGCAAACCCACCGTTGCCGAATGAAAATCTGCTGGATGCTGTTTGTGCCCATTCCCGACTGGTCGATTCCCGCTTGAAGACAATCCGCTTTTTCTGATGATGCCCTGTCAGACCATACTTGCTGAATTCCCGAATTCCTGACCTTTCGATTTGGCAGCATCAACCCGTTGTCAACCCAGGGAAATCAGCTCATCCCGGGTTTGCCGCATATAGGTTTCAGACTGGCCCAGCTCGAAGCATTCCATGGCGGTTAACAAGTATTCTCTCGCCTTGTCTTTTCGCTTTCTGGCTTTGTAAAGTCTGCCCAAATCAAGACAAACCTGTCCTTGAATACCTTTAAAGCCCAACGACTCCGCGACATGTAGCGCATTGATCAAATGAACTTCTGCCTTTCTATATGCAAAAGGCACTGTTTGAATTAAAAAAACAAGATTTTTCAGGAGGGTGGATAAACTGAGCCCCCCCTCACCCATAGCGATTTGCAAATAAACGATTCCGATCGCCTGTTCGGCAACAATATAGCCCCATTTCATTCCATCAGTGTAAAATGTGTGGCTTAAATTCAAAAGAGTCTGGATACCCTTCGCCATGTGTCCCTCAACAATCGCAGCCAAAGCCAAAAAAACTTCACAGTACCGTCCAATAATTTCTGTCCCGGCCCAACGGCTATAGTCAACAACCTCTTGAGAAACCTTTCGGGCAGAGTCGAACTGTCTCGCTGAACTATAGGCCCAGCCCAATGACATAAGCGCATAATTTCGATACAAAGGATCAGTTGTCATTTCCAATGCCGTCCGGCATTTTTCCATTGCAAACAAAAAATCCCCATTTACAATATGACCAAAGCTACACACGATATAGCCCATAACCGTGCTGCGCATGTTCTCATGCCGTTTTCCCAAATCAATAAACTGCAATCCGGAGGACTGGACCTTCCTGGCATTCCCTTTGTAGCTATAGGCGTGTCCTAAAGCTGTAAAGGGTTTGGTGGCAATATAATAGTCAGAGGGCAAAAGATATGAAGTATCAAGAGCTTTTTTTGCCATTGCGATGCCCGCGTCTATCTGTCCCAATTCAGGATATACAAATGCCAGCCAACAGTTGGCATATCCGATAATTTTATGGTTTTGGAGTCCTTCACCTATCCTGAGAGCTTTCTCCAACAAAGATTTTGCTTCTTCGTGTTTGGCACGCCAGAACTTGGCCCAACCAAACCAGGCATAAAACATTCCCAACCTGGCATTGTCCTCCAGAGAAACTGCCAGTTGCTCATGCGTTGTCAGCAGTTCTTCATATTCAATAAATCCTCCCCGGTAATAGATTACGTTTCCCCAAGTGATCAGTAAATCAATCAGGATCTCTCGTTCCTCTTTTCTTTGATCGTGTTTGTCAGGCAGGAGCTGGAAAGCCTCCTGGAAATATGAGTGGGCCTGCTCAACCGCAAACCGGTTCAAGCTCTTTTCACCGGATTTCATCAGGTAATGGACAGCTTTCAGCACAGAATGTCCCTGTTTGAAATGAAAAGCCAGGGTTTCGTAGAATTCGGAAAGCCTGTCGGCAAACATCTGCTCCATTACCATCCCGATCCGTTCGTGAATCTCCTGGCGCTCTTTTTTCAGCAGCCCGGTATAGATCACCTCCTGGGTCAGGGCATGCTTGAACATGTATTCCAGCTCCGGGTTCAGGGACATGGCCCGGATGATGTCAACCCGTTCCAGCCCCTGCAGATACCCGTCGATGTCCTCCCGGATACGGGATATCCGTTTCAGGATGTCGCAGCCAAATTCCCGTCCAATGACCGATGCTTCCTGAAGCACCAGTTTCATTTCCCGTCCCAGCCGGTCCAATCTTGCCGCGATTACCCCCTGAACCGTGGATGGCACATCGGATTCGGCAATGGGTCGTGTCAAGGTCAACTGGTTGTTTTCATGGATAAGAACTCCGGTTTCGGTCAGGGAGTTGATCACCTCTTCCAGATAGAAGGGGTTACCTTCAGCCTTTTTTAAAATAGTCGTGCTGAGTTCGTCGGGAATGGTGTCTATTTTGAAAAGGGATAACAGCATCCGGTTGGCGTCCGCCGGTGACAGATCCTGCAAGCGAATTTCTTCAACCGTCAGTTCGGGCAGGCTTTTTTGCGGGTCAGGGAAAAGTGAAAAAGGCAGGCGATACACACATAGAAACAGGGCCGGATGCCGAATTTCGGTCAAGATGGTTCGCAGCAGATCCAGTGTCGGCCCATCTGCCCAATGGATGTCCTCAAAGCAAAAAACGGTTGGCCCTTGACGCGCCAGGGCTGCCACAACCAGCTTCATTGCCTCGATAAACCGGGACCGCCAGAATTCCGGGCTGACCTGTTCGATCTGGGGGTAGCTGAGCGCATACAGGCTGCCGATATCAGCTCGGGTTTGCCTTTCAGAAGCCCATTCAGTCGCGGTTCGATAGTTTCCCGGATTTGTTCCGGCGGATATTCTTCGCCAATCCGCCAGGCCCGCTTCATGAGATCGATAATGGAGAAATAGGAGATATTTTGTGAATAGGGGTAACTGTGTCCTTCAAACCAGGTAATTTCATTCGGGTCCAAAGTCGATTTGAAGTCCTGGACCAGCCGGCTTTTGCCCGTGCCCGGATCACCGCCGATGCAGATCAACGCCCCCTTGCCATCCTTCAGTCGTTTGACCGCCGCTGACAGTTTGGCCATCTCGGAATGGCGGCCGATCAGCTCTGCCCGCAGCCCGGTGATGCGATGGGTGGTTTTGGGTTTTTCCCGGGGACCCTCCAGTTCAAAAATGGAAATGGATTTTGTCTTTCCACTGACGGTCTGTTTGCCCAGATCACGGAAAACGAAATGCCCCTCGGTGGCGCGGGCGGTTCTGGAACCCACCAGTATCTGACCGGCATTGGCCAGATCGCTCAGGCGGGAGGCGATATTGATCACCTCCCCGGTAACGCCATGGATGCCTTTCTGATTGTCCACATCGGCGGTTACGGCAAGGCCGGTGTTGATGCCGCTGTGCATGGTTAGAGGTCTTCCAAGTATAGATTCAAATCGGGGGCTGATGGCCGCCACCGCTTCATGAATTTCCCTGGCCGTCCGAATTGCGCGCATTGGATCGTCCTCGTGAGCCTGCGGAACGCCGAAAAGAATCAGTGCGCCATCACCGGCAAACTTCTCGATAAATCCGTCATACCGGGCGACCACCTGTTTGATTTCCTGAAAGATGCTCCCGGTAATTTCCTGAACGTCCTCGGGGTCCAATTGCCCGGTCATGGCTGTATAACCGGACAGATCGGAAAACAGGGCTGTGATCTGTTTCCGTTCCGCATCCGGGGAGGTGATGGGTTTTTCAGGTGCCGGTTCTCCATCCAGATGATGGCCGCATTCGATGCAAAACTTGCAGTCAGGCGAAAGACTTTTTCCACATTCGGGGCAGGTGAGATTGATTCTGTTTCCGCACTCCTTGCAGAATTTGGAGCCTTCTGGAAGCGCCATCTGACAATCCGGACAGATCATGTTTTTCCTCCTGCTTGGATAAGGGCGTTATCATCGTTGGCAAGAAAAATCAGGGGTGAAAAAAGAAATGATTGGGAAAATGTTCAAATATGGAATGAAGGTATCGCAGAATGGAAATCATGTGTCAATAGACTTGAGGCAAAGCACACCGGCTCATCGTCCAGCACCCCGACCTCTCCTGCTGGAGCCAGGAATGCGATCGATTGCCAAGTATGGTTTTCAGGATAAATAATCTTGTGGCATTCCCGGAGATTTACCCCCATCGATGAAAAGGCTGAAGGTGCTGCAATTGCCCCTCATGAGCTCACCCCCGGATAAAGAGGCGTTAACAGCCAATTGGGCAACCAGGAAGTCGCAAAAGGCCGCGACATCCTGGCCTACTGGCTTTTTGCTCCGGCATGATCTACCCGCCAAAGTTGGGGTTGATGAATTCGATCCGGTCGCCCTGTTTCAATACAATCCCGTCATATTGATCGGGATAGACAAACCGGCCATTGTGCTCGACAATCAGGTCCGTGTCATATTCCTGAAAATGCTGAATCAGCACGGAAATGCGCGACGATGCCGGGACGGATTCCATGTGGCCGTTGACGCTGATCTGGATGAGGTCTTCATTCATTGGAAATCTTTCATATATGCGGGTTGTAACAATCATTCTGTTCATTGAAGTGAAATTGTCATGAAATAAACGATCTTATAAACCATGATAAATGCCATGATATCATTATTGACATCGTTAAAATAATAAGATAACAGATAAATAAAGTCAATTATCGAAGCTGGCCGATTATGGATTGATTTTAAAGCCTGCATAAGATAATTCATTATACTGAATAATTCTATAGCTTTTAAGATAATGATTTTGGGAAGGCAGCAGGGAGCGACTGTCTTGAAAGTCAAGTCTAAATTGCGTAATTCGAGCTCCATTTTGTGTTATTTTTGATCATGGCGTTGGCAATGACCAACA
>JBFXFK010000210.1:0-7904 GCA_050179135.1 Desulfatirhabdiaceae bacterium
CAGTCAAATATTTGTCATGAACCGGAAGATGTGTTTGTCACAGTGTGATCTTTTTAAGAGATAAACAGCGACAGCGGAATATGTCAATGAAAATGAGACACGCATTTGGATAAATTAAGCTCTAATTGGATCGGCCTGTTCATATACATGGGGACGTTAGGATTATGGAAACCAATTCCATCAGTTGCTCCCGGATAAATAATTGGGGAAAATGACCGATGACTTCCGCATTAAAATAATGATGGCGTTTTAAAAAATTTGCAATATTAATGCCAACCGTCATTTCCGGTCATAGAACCCGTTTGACAATCAGTCCGGCTTTTCGGTATATCATCTCATGACACTGAATCCAGGAGGAGAACACACGTGGAAAATATAAATCAGAAAAATGACTGTCACAAACAGGCTCTGAATGAAAATGAATCAAAAACAATTCTGTCATCTTACGGCATTCCGGTTGTGCCGGAAAAGGTTGCTTCAAATGCGGATGAGGCGGTTGCCATTGCCCGGGAACTGGGATATCCGGTTGTTTTGAAGGCGCTGGGCGCCCGCCTGATGCACAAGACCGAAAGGGGACTGGTTTTTCTGGATCTGAAGGATGACAATGCGGTTCGGGATGCCGCTGCCCGGGCCGCCGAATCCGCCGGAAACGATCTGGAAGGCTACCTGATTCAGCCTTTCATGAAAGGCGCCCGGGAGCTGGTGGCAGGCATCTTCCGTGATCCGCAGTTTGGGCCGGTTATCATGTTCGGGCTGGGTGGAATTTATACAGAGGCATTGTCCGATGTGACATTCCGGGTTGCCCCGCTCACGCGCCTGGATGCGGAAGACATGCTTGACGAGTTGAAAAGTCATAAAATTCTGGGGGATTTTCGGGGCGAATCTGCGGTCAACCGGGATCAACTGATTCAAACCCTGCTGGGGCTTTCCAAAATCGCACTGGATCGTCCGGATATTGCCGAGATCGATCTGAATCCGCTTCTGATTTCCCGAAAAGGCCAGGTATGTGCCGTGGATGCACTGATCGTGTTGATGGATGAGCAGTGCCATCAGCCGGTTCCGCCGGCCATCGATCCCAGGGATCTGGGCGCCCTGTTTTATCCCCGATCCATTGCATTTGTGGGTATTTCGTCAAAAATTGGCAAATGGGGACATCTGCTCTTTACCATCACGGCCAGCCGGGGGTATCAGGGGGATATTTATCTGGTCAACCCGAAAGGTGGTCATATTGCTGACAGGACCGTGTATCCGTCTGTGATGGATGTGCCGGGCAAAATTGACCTGGCCGTGGTTACCATTCCGGCTGCGGGTGTTCTGAAACTTCTGCCGGAATTTCAGGCCAAGGGCATCAAAAATGTCCTGCTGATTACCTCGGGTTTTGCCGAGACCGGAGAAGCCGGAAAAACACTTGAGCAGGAACTGGTTCAATCCGCGCGCCAGGCCGGCATTCTTCTGGTGGGCCCCAATACCATGGGGATCTGCAACCCCCATATCGGGCTGTATTGTACCGGCAGCCATGTATGGCCCATTGCCGGCTTCACCGCAGTCGTAGCCCAATCTGGAAACATGGGCACCCAGTTGCTGGCATTTGCCGAAAAACAGGGAATCGGAATTCGCGCATTCTGTGGGTCCGGTAACGAGGCCATGGTCAAAATCGAGGACTTTATCGAGGCCTTTGAGGTCGATACGGTCACCCGAACCGTCATGCTGTATGTGGAAAGCATCAAGAACGGGCGCCGGTTCATGGAAAGTGCGCTGCGGGTGGGAAAGAAAAAACCCATCGTATTGCTGAAAGGCGGGCAAACCCGGGCAGGCAGCAAGGCGGCAGCCAGCCATACCGGAGCACTGGCATCCGATTCCCGGATTTTTGATGCGGTCTGCAGGCAGGCGGGAATCGTCAAGGTAAACCGGTCCATGGATCTGCTGGATTTGTCTGCGGCATTTTCTTCACTCCCGCTTCCCAAAGGCAACCGGGCCGCCATCATGACCCTGGGCGGCGGCTGGGGGGTTGTTACGGCAGACCTGTGTGCGGAATTCGGCCTGGAAGTTCCGGAACTGGCAGACAGTCTGATTGCCGAAATCGACACCATCCTGCCGCCATACTGGAGCCGTTCCAATCCGGTTGACATCGTGGGAGAGAACGATCTGACCATTCCCCTGAGAATCATGGAGCTGTTGTTGAAATGGGATGGATGTGATGCGGTCATCAATCTGGGCATCATGGGACGCCGCATTCTCGTGAGAAAACTCTCGGAATCCGTGGCGCTTTCCGATCATACATATTCACCGGAATTTCTTGCCATGATGAATCAGACCCTGATCGATTTTGAAAAAAAATATACCGAACAGATCATTCAACTGATGGAAACCTGCCAGAAGCCTGTTTTTGGCGTCAGCCTGCTGACCGAAGAACAGGACAATATGGTGTATCGGGTTGAAAACAAACCCTACAACGCGGTCTATTATGAAACCCCTGAGCGCGCCGTGAATGTTTTTGCCAAAATGGTTCAATACCAGAAATTTTTAAGCAGGCAGCACGATTCGCGTGACGCGTGACAAGTCACCTGTTACAGTGGATTGCACGACAAAGGAGTATCAAACATGAGCCAGTGGTATTTAAGTTATGACGGAAACCAGTTGGGACCAATGGATATTTCCCAGGCAGCAGCCTATGCCCAGTCCAACACCAATGGCTATGCCTGGCGGGAAGGATTTGGAGAGTGGCTGCCCATTTCCAAAGTTCCGGAGCTGTTTCAAAGCTCCCGCCCGGCGGCAGGCCCCCCGCCCCGGCTTGCAATACGGGGCAGTGATGAAATCGATTACCGGATAGTGGGATCGGAAATGCAGTTTGTGGAAATTGAACTCGATCCGGGTGAAAGTGCGCTGGCCGAAGCCGGGGCCATGATGTACAAGGAACCAACGATCCAGATGGAAACCATTTTTGGCGATGGCTCCGGAGGGGGTGGCAACACATTCATGGACAAGCTTCTGGGAGCCGGAAAACGCCTGGTCACGGGTGAAAGCCTGTTTATGACCGTCTTTACCCACACCGGCGGCGGAAAAGGGCATGTGGCGTTTGGCGCACCCTATCCGGGCAATATTCTTCCCCTTCGGCTGTCGGATCTGGGCGGCACCCTGATCTGTCAAAAGGACAGTTTTCTATGTGCGGCAAAAGGGGTTTCCATCGGCATATTCTTCCAGCGCAAAATTCTGACCGGCCTGTTTGGCGGGGAGGGGTTCATCATGCAGAAGCTGGATGGAAACGGCCATGTCTTTCTTCATGCCGGCGGAACGGTTGTCGAGCGGGAGCTTGCCGCCGATGAAATTCTGCATGTCGATACCGGCTGCATTGTGGCCATATCCCCATCTGTCCATTTTGACATCGAACAGGCCGGCAACATCAAAACCGCACTGTTTGGCGGAGAAGGCCTGTTCTTTGCCATGTTGCAGGGCCCGGGAAAAATCTGGCTGCAGTCCCTGCCGTTTTCCCGACTGGCCGGCAGAATGCTGGAAGCAGCCCCCCAGCGTGGCGGCGCCCGGGAAGAGGGCAGCGTGCTGGGAACACTGGGCAACCTGATTGGGGGAGACAGGCGGTTTTAAAGGATGAAGGCTGAAGACTGAATGCTGAAGGATGAAGGATGAAGGCGGAAGGATGAAAGGGATCTTGCTGACTGATCTCAGGTCGACGCGGTGGCGCCTTTGATGGACAGGCGATGCAGCCGATCCACAAAGGTTTGCGTCAGGGACAGATCGACGGTGTGCGTGAACCGGTCGCCTTCCGGGGTCATGCCATAAATTTTGCCCTGTGTCAGAAACAGCCGAAGAAGATTCAGGCCGGTTTCCTCCCGGCTGTTTTGCCCGGACCCGGGTGAGGCAGACACCATATCCTCCAGTGTCAATCCCTGATCAATCAACGATTTGATAAAATTGAGTATTCTGGAAAGATGCAGCAGGGTTACGGCCTGAAGCCGGGTGGTGGTATGGGAAATGGGAAGGGCCGTGGACCGGAACAGGGACAGATGGTCCGGCAGAAGCCCCATTTCCTGACATCGAAAAAAATCCTGGCTGCCCGGCGCCGGATAAAATACGGATGTGCCGACAAGCACCCGTTTTTCAGCCAGATACAGCAAATCTTCCAGCGAGTCGTACGGGTTTTGATCCGGTGCGGCAACAATGATATACCCCACGGCACTCATGCCGGCGGTTTCGGCCCAGTTCAGGCAATTTTCAAATGCGGTTTTCACATTCGGCCGGCTGAAGCGCCGAAGCTGGTCCGGACAAACCGATCCCAGGGACAGATTCAGCGCCTTGAATCCGGCCGCTTTCATCAACCCGATCATTTCAGCATCCAGGGACGGCGGAAACAGGCCGTTCATGGCCCGAAACTCGACCGGGTCGTTTCCCTCCCGGGTCAGACGGCGTACACCGTTCAGAATTGCCATGAAACCATCCCGGTCCAGGGACAGATTCTCATCTTCAAAATCGATAAACCCGGCATGATGAATGGATATGGCTGTTTCAATTTCCCGGATGACCGTCGATCCGCGTTTTCGCCGGTAGGGTGTGGGTGATTCCTTGCCAAAACAGCAGTACGAACAGGTCATGGGGCAGCCGCGGCTGCTCATGATCACGGCGGACGACTTGCCATGCCGCTGATAATGGGATTGTCTGGTCAGATGGATGGCCGGCGGCGGGAACGAATCCGGGTTATCCATATAAACTGGTGATGCCATGTGAATCGTTCCGTCCGGGTTCCGGCAGACAACCCCGGGCAGGTGCCTTGTCTGTGTTTTGTTCCGCAGGGCAGTTGCCAGACCGGGCATGACGGCTTCCCCATCGCCCCGAATGACAAAGTCAACTGACGGGCAGGCCATAACCATTTCCGGCATGGCAGTGGGATGGTGCCCCCCCATGACGATCCGGCAGTCGGGATAATGGCGTTTGACAGCCTCGGCGGTCAACAGGGCCTCCCGGCTGTAGGCGGTGAACAGGGATGAAATGCCGATCAGAAAGGCCCCGGACAATTTTGCCTGATGCTGGATATGCTCAAAGCTGTATCCAAAATGCCGGTATTGATGAAACAGGGAAAATGGGGAGATATCCGCATATCCATAAAATTCGTTCAGATAGGCCATTTCTTCCGGCAGCGGGATCGGTTTGCTTTTCGAGGTGGCCAGGCCATCCAGTATCCCGACTGAAAAACCCGCCTGAATCAGGGAGGATGCGATGCAGGCCAGCCCGTAGGGAATCGTCCGTTTTGCCGTCAGATAAAAATCCTGTATCGGCGGCTGTATCAGCAGCACATCAATCATGATGGATCACCCGGGATCCCCGGCCGCACCTTGATGAGCGTCTCTTTTCGAATCTGGACGGTTCCAGGTTTGGCGCCTCTGGGTTTGGAGACATTGATGGCCAGGGTGGCGGACACGGCAACGGTTCCCCCGTGTCTGGCCTTGCTGTGAAAGGCGGCAATGGCTGCCGCCTGTTTGATCGTGTCCTTGTCCGGGGTGTCATCGGGTTTGGACACCAGGATCACATGGCTGCCGGGCATGCCCCGGACATGAAACCACCAGTCTTTGGGACCGGCGATTTTGAGGCTGAGGATATCATTGTCCGCATCCGTCTTGCCGGCCAGAACTGTCCAGTCACCGGGAAGGGTGTAGCGGTAGGCCGAATACCGGGGGCCTTGCTTGTCGGTTTGAATGGTGTTTTCCAAAGGCATGATCTGTATTTCGGATTATCTCCTGATTATAAATGACGATTGTGCAAAGGCATTCAAGAGAGGATATAAACCCGATCCGGTTTTTATTCAAACAGTTTGAGGGTGCGTTGTTCGAACGTATGTAAACAGTGTCTGAACGAAAACTCCGGTTCAGGTAAAATCCGAATATCGAAATCCGAAATTCGAAACAAATTCAAATTCCGGAATGACTCAAACGAGCTGTCAGACCATACACCGCTTTGAACATTTGGGTTTGTTAGTTGGACCATTGTTTCGAATTTCGCGCTTCGAATTTCGAATTTGATGATATAGAAAATAGGGTTTCCGTATCCCTGTCGATTCAGCTCATTCCACGCCCCGCATTGAACCCGAAACTTGACACGACAAAAAGTTTCGGCCAAAATGCAATTCAAATTCATTTTAGACGATATGGTGAGAAGATGATGGTATCCAGAACACTCGAAGGCTTTTTCACAAAAGCGGCTTCCCAGTTTCCGGTCATGCTGATTACCGGGCCCAGACAGGTCGGAAAAACCACATTTCTGCAAAACCGGATTCATGAAGACCGGGCCTATGTCACACTGGATGACCCGCTGATCCTGAGTCTGGCCAAATCGGATCCGGCGCTGTTCATGCAACGGTTTCCGCCGCCGGTACTGATCGATGAAATACAGTATGCTCCGGAACTGCTCCCCTACATTAAAATGGCGGTTGACAGAAGGCGCGAGCCGAATCTGTTCTGGCTGACAGGGTCCCAGCAGTTTCATATCATGAAAGGGGTATCCGAATCACTGGCCGGTCGGGTTGGAATTGTGCGGATGCTGGGGCTTTCCCGCCCGGAATGCATGGGCCGGGGAGCACAATCGACGCCGTTTCTGCCCATTCCGGCAGAAATTGACCGGCGGGCGGGGTTGTTCGGCAGCCTGTCTCTTCAGGAGCTTTTCAGAATGATCTGGCGGGGCTCCTTTCCGGCAGTCGCGCTTCATGAGGAAGTTGACCGCGACCTGTTTTACAGCTCCTATGTTCAAACTTATCTACAACGGGATATCCGTGATCTGGCGCGGGTTGGAGATGAAATGGCCTTTCTGCGGTTTCTTCGGGCCGCGGCAGCCCGTTCCGGCAACCAGCTCAATATGGCAGAGGTGGCAAGGGATGCCGATGTGGCCCCGAATACCGCCAAAAACTGGTTTTCCATTCTTCAGGCATCCGGAATCGTCTATCTCCTCGAACCCTATTACACCAACATCACCAGAAGGCTGGTCAAATCGCCCAAACTGTATTTTCTCGATACCGGCCTGTGCGCCTGGCTGACCGAATGGTCCAGCCCGGAAACGCTGCTGGCCGGGGCCGCATCCGGCGCCATTCTGGAAACCTGGATCATGACCGAAATCCTGAAGAGCTGGTGGCACAATGGACGGAACACGCCGTTTTATTTCTATCGGGACAGGGACCAAAAGGGAATTGACCTCCTGATCATTCAGGATGGTACGATTTACCCGCTGGAGTTCAAGAAAACCGCGTCTCCGGACAAAAATGCCATTCGGCACTTTCAGGTGCTGCAAAAATTGAACATGCCAATCGGCCCTGGTGGTGTCATCTGCCTGTCGCAGCAATCCATTCCGCTGTCCGCCTCCTGTTCATCCATTCCGGTTCATGCCATTTGATCCATTTCCCGTCATCCAGGCGCCCATCTTGTTTACCCTGTTTGACAGGGATGTCCGGACTGCGCTTGGTAATGGTCCTCTCGAAATCGTCGACGGGGACAGGGGCACGAACTATCCAAAACAACGTGACTTCGCCACAACTGGCCACTGTCTGTTTCTGAATAATGACACTCGAAGATCAACTCAACATGCTGGTTTTCTTCCATCTCGAAGAACATGTCTCCGCCTACATCACGATTCGCCAAATCACTCCCGCAACGGCTCCCAGGGGCACCAGGTAGTGGACAGGAAAGTGAAATTGCTGCAGCAGCGCCAGGGATACGACCGCTGAGACCACCGCGAAGATGTCCAGCCCGCCGTTGGGAAGAAGAACCTTGTGTCCGAACCAGATCGCCAGATTGAGCACCACGCCGACCACGGCGGCGGTGACGCCGGTCAACGCCGCCTGAAGCCGCTGATTGCCGGCCATGGCCTCGATGAACGGCGCGCCGGCGAAGATGAAGAAAAAGCAGGGCAGG
>JBFXFK010000211.1:0-7857 GCA_050179135.1 Desulfatirhabdiaceae bacterium
GCAATGGCTGTTTTCATGTCCGGAATGCCCAGTTGCGCCATAACGGACCCATCCCGATACGCCACCATGGAATGGATAATGCTTTGGGGGTGAATCAACACCGATATCTGCTGAATGGAAAGCCCGAACAGATGACTGGCCTCAATGACTTCAAGCCCCTTGTTCATGAGTGTGGACGAATCAATGGTGATTTTTTTTCCCATGGACCAGTTGGGATGATTGAGGGCCTGTTCCAGGGTGATGTCAGCAAACTTTTCCGCGGGAAGGCGGCGGAACGGACCACCGGAGCAGGTCAGGATGATCTGTGACACATCAGAGGACCGGTTTCCCTGAAGGCATTGAAAAATGGCGCTGTGCTCGCTGTCGATCGGCAAAATAAATACGCCATGTTCCCGGGCAGAATCCATGACCAGATTACCGGCCATGACCAGGGTCTCCTTATTTGCCAGTGCGATGTGCTTTTTTGCACGAATGGCTTCAAGAACCGGGACAAGTCCCACTGCGCCCACCATGGCGGCGATCACATGATCGACCGAATTGAGGGTGGCGGCTTCTGTCAGACCATTTTGCCCATATAGAATCTCCGTTCGGATCGAAGCGGGCAGACGCTTTTTAAGCGACTGGGCCGTGTGCGCATCCCCTGTAACTGCAATCTCTGGACGAAACGCCAGAATCTGTTCCGCCAAAAGGTCAATACTGGTATTGGCCGCCAGCGCCCTGACAGAAAACTGGTCGGGAAATTTTGAAATAATTTCAACGGCGTTTCGGCCAATGGAGCCGGTTGAGCCCAGAATGGAGAGAAATTTCATGATAACCAGGGTCTGAAGATGTTGTTACAACAGGGATTTATAAAGCCAGGCAACCGGAGCGGCAAACAACAGGGCATCAATCCGGTCCAGCATGCCCCCATGACCGGGTAAAATTCCGCCGGAATCCTTGATTCCGGATGTGCGTTTGAGAACCGATTCAAAGAGATCACCAATCTGCCCGGCAATGCCGATCAACAGGATCAATACAGCGGCATGTCCCCATGACAGCGAGGGGAGAAAAAACGCTTTGACTGTGACGCCGATCAACAGATTGGTTGCCAATCCGCCCAATGCCCCCTCGATCGTCTTTTTGGGGCTGACAGACGGACACAGTTTATGGCGGCCAAGATAGGTTCCCGCATATAATGCGCCGATGTCGCCGGAAAAAACAACAGCAAGAAGAAAATAAATCCATACGATGCCATCCTGGCCCGAGCGGATCAGGATAATACTGGATAACATCAAGGGGATGTAAACCATACCCTGGATCTGCATGGCAGCCCGGTTGGTCATCAGGGGATCTCTGGAATACCCATACAGGGTGATCACGCCAACGATGAGCAAATTGCCCATCAACACCATGACAGCGCCATTCAGACCGGTATAATAGGCAGATGCAAACAGCAATACGCCGGTCACATATCCGGATCGTGTCAACAGTATCCGAATAAACCCGCCGGAGTCTTTCAGGGTGATATTAAAATATTCGATCAGGGCAAGAACGCCCACCAGGGCGACGAGAACAGACAGGCCGATGACGCCGCTATAGGAAATGACCCAAATCAGTATGGGCAGGGCAATCAGTCCGGTAATCCAGCGTTTGAGGTGAGGCATGGCTCAAACCCTACCAAACCGGCGATCCCGAAGTTGATAATCACGAATGATTTCAAGAAATTCGTTTCTGTTGAAATCGGGCCAAAGGGTTTTGGTGATGAAAAGCTCGGAATAGGCAATCTGCCAAAGCAGAAAATTGCTGATACGCATTTCGCCACTGGTGCGGATCAGAATATCCGGATCCGGGATATGTCGGGTGTAAAGATGATCTGAAATCAGGTCTTCGGAGATGCTGTCCACATCAACGGTTCCATCACGAACCTTGAGAGCAATGTTCTTGACCATGCGGGTCAGCTCGTCACGGGATCCATAACTCAGGGCCAGGTTCAGGACCATGCCCGAGTTTTCCCGTGTCAAATCCATGGTGTGGGCCAGTTCAATCTGAACATCATCCGGAAGCCGTTCAATCTGCCCTATGACATTGAGAAGGATCTGATTGTTCATCATCAGATCCCGTTCAGAGACCAGAAAATTTTTTAACAGATGCATCAGGGCAGTTACTTCTGCCGGGCTGCGCTGCCAGTTTTCGGTTGAAAACGCATACAGGGTCAGATATCGAACACCGATTTCCCGACTGGCCGTAACAATTTCCCGCACGGTTCCGGCGCCCTGTTCATGACCGCGAACCCGATTCATCAGCCGCTGTTTTGCCCATCGGCCATTGCCGTCCATGATGATTGCGACATGTGCCGGAATATTATTCAAATCGACCAGGGTTTCCAGGAGGTCATGCCCGGAGGTCTTGCGATCAGAATTCAAGAATTTCCTTTTCCTTTTCCGCGTAAACGCCGTCAATCAGTTTGATACATTCATCGGTAATTTTTTGAATTTTTTCCTGGGACCGGAACAATTCATCTTCAGAGATTTCTCCATCCTTTTTCAGAACTTTCAGTTGTTCATTGGAATCCCGGCGAATATTGCGGACCGCGACCTTGTGTTCCTCACTCATTTTATGAATGACCTTGACCAGGCTTTTGCGCCGGTCTTCGGTGAGGGGCGGTATGGAAATTCGAATGATTTTTCCGTCATTACCCGGGGTCAAACCAAGATCGGATTTGAGAATGGCTTTTTCGATATCCTTGATCACGGTGGCATCCCAGGGTTGAATGGTCAACAACCGGCTTTCGGGTGCAGCCAGCGAAGCAATCTGCGACAGAGGGGTCGGCGTTCCATAGTAATCCACGCGAATGCCATCCAGAAGCGTCACTGCGGCCCGTCCGGTTCGAACCCGCTTGAATTCATTTTTCAGGGCGGAAATGGACTTGCTCATCGCGTCCCTGGCTTCATCCATAATCAGATCGATCATGGGAATCCTCCTTCAATGGGGAATTTCTGATTTCAATTTTGAGATTTCAAACGTGGAAAACATGAATATCATTTCGGGAACAGACGGTTTTCCGTCAATTCCTCATGGAACTGAAAATGATAGGTCGTGTAATTCTTATCCGGATATCCGCGTGCCGACATCATCGCCGCACACGATGTTGCGGATATTTCCCGGGGTGTTCATATTGAATACGGCCAGTGGAAGCTGGTTGTCCATGGCCAGGGAAATGGCGGTCATGTCCATCACCTTCAATTGTTTTTCCAGCACTTCCATATACGATATCTGTTTAATGAATTGGGCATCCGGATGTTTGACCGGGTCGGCATCATACAGACCATCCACCTTGGTCGCTTTCATCAAAATATCGGCATGAATTTCCTGTGCCCTGAGGGCTGCCGCAGTATCCGTGGTGAAATAGGGATTACCGGTGCCGGCGGCAAATATGACGGCCCGACCTTTTTCCAAATGGCGGATGGCCCTTCGGACAATAAACGGCTCTGCAACTTCATGCATGGAAATGGCCGTCTGCACCCGGGTGGTGACGCCTTTTCGTTCCAGCGCATCCTGAAGCGCAATACTGTTGATGACCGTGGCCAGCATCCCCATATGATCGGCGGATGTTCTGTCCATGCCGAAGGAGCTGGCGGCAATGCCTCTGAAGATATTGCCGCCTCCGACAACAATCGCAACCTGAACCCCGATATTGACAACAGAACGAATTTCTTCTGCGACATACCGGATCATTTCCGGATCAATTCCGACCCCCTGTTTTCCCATCAGGGCCTCACCGCTCAATTTCAGCAAAATGCGATTGTATATCGGTCTTTTCACGGATTCACTCTCCAACCTGGAAACGGACAAAGCGTTTGATGGTAATATTTTCGCCAATCCGGGCGATCAGTTCATTCAGCAGGTCCTGAATCGTGATATTGGGATCCTTGACATACACCTGATGCATCAGACAGTTTTCCTTGTAGAATTTGGTCAGCTTGCCCTGTGCAATCTTGTCGATCATGTTTTCCGGCTTGCCCATGGCCCGAACCTGTTCCCGATATATTTCCATCTCTTTTTCGACCAACTCCTTGGGAACCCCGTCTTCATTGATGCTGACCGGATTGGATGCGGCAATCTGCATGGCGATATTTTTGGAAAATTGTGAAAAGTCATCGCTTTTGGCGACAAAGTCTGTTTCACAGTTGATTTCCACCATCACCCCCAGTTTGGCGCCGGTATGGACATAGGTTTGAATGATGCCCTCAGACAGGGTTCTTCCAGCCCGTTTTGCCGCAGTGGCCAGACCTTTTTTCCGCAGATATTCAACCGCCTTCTGCATGTCGCCGTCACTTTGTGTCAGGGCTTCCTTGCAGTCCATCATGCCCACGCCTGTTTTTTCCCGCAGTTCCTTCACCATCGTTGCACTGATTGTTGCCATTCTGATTCTCCTGTTATATCAAAAGCATCAGGTACAGGGTAAAAAGCCGTTTATCACAATACATCACCTGAAACCTTAAACCCCATACCATTTTTATCCATTGGGAAACATAGCCCCGACGGGCTTTTTACGCATTATACTTCTTCAGTTTCTTCCGGATAGGTGTATCCTGCGGATCGCTTGATAATCTCGACGACCGGGCCGTCAGAACCATCCGCAATAATTTTGCGTTCACCGGGTTTCAAATCTGCACTGGCTGCCAATAATTCCATCGGGATTTCGGTTTCCTTGTCCGTTTCGGCCTGTCTCTTTTCTGCATATTTCTGTTTTCCTTCAAGACAGGCATCCGCAACCCGGGACGTAATCAGCTTGATGGACCGAATGGCATCATCATTGCCCGGAATCAGATAGTCAATTTCATCCGGATCACAGTTGGTATCGGCAATGGCAATGATGGGTATTTTCAGTCTTCTGCCTTCTCGAATGGCAATGGCCTCATTCTTGGAGTCCACCACAAACATGGCGCCGGGCAACCGGTTCATATCCTTGATACCGCCCAGGGTGCTGTCCAGTCGCAGCCGTTCCTTTGCCAATTGAAGGCGTTCTTTTTTCGGATACAGATTGATGGATCCATCTGTTTCAATCTGGTTTAAAAAATTCAACCGGTCAATACTCTTCTTGATGGTTGTAAAATTGGTCATCATGCCGCCAAGCCATCTGTTGCGGACAAAAAACATGTCGGATCGCATGGCTTCGTCCTGAATGGTTTCCCGGGCCTGTTTTTTGGTGCCCACAAACAGAATGCTCTGTCCCTTGCTGACCGTATCGGTTACAAAATCATAAACCGTTTTGAACATGCGGACGGTTTTTTGCAGATCGATAATATAAATTCCGTTGCGTGAGCCAAAGATATAGGGTTTCATCTTCGGGTTCCATCGTTTGGTCTGATGACCAAAGTGAACGCCTGCTTCGAGGAGTTCTTTCATCGTCAAATACGCCATTTTTTTTCTCCTTGTACGGGTTTGGTTTTTGCCACCGCCTTCATCAGTCCCGATTCCAACTTTCAAGCGAAAGCACCCGGAATTCGGTCAAAAGGCGTGAGGATTAATGAAAACTGCTATTTTTAACAAAAATAGCGATAATCTACAAGAGTAATTTGGTCTGATATGTCGTTTCAACCGGCATTCCGATGGACAGGCCGGCCTGCCGTTTTCGATCCGGGAAAGAAACCGGTGATGGGATGCCCGGTTCAAATCCGGGTCAAATGCACCACCCGATCATGTCCGGCATCATCCCGGATCACCTCGATATTGCCATATTCCGGAAACAGGCGACACAGGTCCAGAATCATCTGTTTCTGATTCCATCCCATTTCCAGCAAAAGTCTGCTGTTGGCCGCAAGGACATATCGGGACTGATCCAGAATTGACCGGTATGCCTTCAATCCATCGATGGCCCCGTCAAGTGCCATTCTGGGTTCATATTGCGCCACCTCGGGCTGAAGCGTATCGATGTCGGTCGTGGGGATATAGGGTGGATTGCAGACAATCATGTCAAATTGGCAAGTCCCGGGTTTGAAAGCCGTCAGCCAGTCCGAAAGCACAAATACAACCTGGTCGGCCAGGTGATTCATTTGTGCATTCTCTCTGGCAGTCAGAAGCGCCTGCAGGGTCAGGTCCGAAGCATAAAAATGATGACCGGATCTATCATGCGCCAATGACAGAATTACGGCTCCGGAACCGGTTCCCAATTCAAGAATTTTCATGGGATAACCGGTGTGAGTCACTTCAGGAATGTATTGAAGTGCGGTTTGCACCAGACATTCCGTATCGGGTCTGGGTATCAGAACATGTGGATTGACATTCAGGTCCAGGGACCAGAACGCTTTTTTACCGGTGATATAGGCGACTGGCTCCCGTTTGATGCGGCGTTGAATCAATGACTTGAAGGCTGCCAGTTCTGTTTTGGAAAGCGGTTGATCGTAGCGGAGGTACAGATCGATTCGTCTGAGTTTCAGCGCAAGGGCCAGCAGGATTTCTGCGGTAACACGCGGGCTGTCAATGCTATGGGAAAGGAAATAATCGGCAGTCCATTTCAGCAGTTTCAGAATGGTCCACTCAGGTGTCTGCGAATTCAATGGCGTCTGCATTTTGCTGTTGAAGCAACTGAGCCTGATAATAGGCAATCAGATGATCAATGATTTCATCGATGTCCCCCTGAAGAATGCTTTCCAGGCGATACAGTGTCAGGCCGATACGGTGATCGGTCATCCGTCCCTGGGGGAAATTATAGGTTCGAATTCTGCCGCTGCGATCGCCCGTACCGACCTGACCTTTTCGATCGAGGGAACGCTTTTCATCCTGCTCGCTGACCATTTTGTCCAGAAGGCGGGCCCGAAGAACCGTCATGGCCTTGGCCTTGTTTTTCCACTGGGATTTTTCATCCTGACAGGTGACCACAAGTCCGGACGGAAGATGGGTGATACGAACGGCGGAATCCGTGGTGTTTACCGACTGTCCACCCGGTCCGGATGACCGGAACACATCGACCTTGAGGTCTCCGGGATCGATTTTCAATTCGACTTCCTCTGCTTCCGGAAGAACCGCCACCGTGACAGCGGAAGTATGAATCCGGCCCTGGGCTTCAGTTTCGGGGACTCTTTGAACCCGATGGGTGCCGCTTTCGTATTTGAATACGCTGTAGGCGCCATTACCCTGAATCATGGCCACAATTTCCTTGATTGCACCGAGGCCGGTGGTATGCTGGGTCAGGATTTCCACCTTCCAGTTGCGTTTTTCCGCATAGCGGCTGTACATGCGAAACAGGTCGCCTGCAAAAAGTCCGGCTTCTTCACCGCCGGTACCCGCCCGGATTTCAAGAATGATATTTTTGTCATCATTGGGATCACGGGGAAGGAGCAGTTTTTTTAATTCGGTTTCTGCCTGAAGTTTCGACTGGTTCAGACGGTCAATCTCATCTTTGGCCATCTGTTTGATATCGGCATCACCATCTCTGAGAAGCTCGTGACTTTCCGCCAAATCTTTTACGGCACGTTTGTATTCCTGATAAACTGAAACGATTTTGCCGAGTTCGGAATGTTCCCGAATATATTTCTGATAGGCATCCCGATCCTGTACAATCCGGGGATCACTGATCCGTTTTTCAACCTCCATAAAGCGTTTTTCAACGCCTTTAAGCTTTTCAAACATGAATGAACCTTTAGACGATCACCAGCAGGCTGAAAAATTAAATCGGACAAGAAACGACAATTGGGCAAGGTCCTTGAAGCGTATCGGGTAAAAGCGTTTATCACGAAACATTTTGAAGCGTTATTGTTTGTTGAATTTTTCGTATTTTTTCCGGAACCGTTCGATTCGGCCTGCTGTATCCATGAGTTTTTGTTTGCCGGTAAAAAACGGGTGGCATTTTGAGCAGATTTCCACACTGATATCGTT
>JBFXFK010000212.1:0-7825 GCA_050179135.1 Desulfatirhabdiaceae bacterium
GGTCACAATCTGCTGGTTCAATATTCAGAAGTCAGAATACAGAATTCAGAAGCCAGAATAAATAGGGAATGGTTGCTGTTTATAAAAATGATATTTTCCTTTTTATTCTGAATTCTGGCTTCTGAATTCTGTTTTTCCACAATTGTTGACCGACAGCAGTATATTTACCAGTCTTTCTCCACACCGGTTTTTCCATAAGCCGGAATCATTGATTTTCCGGGCTGGTCCTTCAACCGGTTCAGGATTTGATCCGCCATTTTGGAGCCTTTGGCATTTTCGGAATCACCGGCAGGCTCGGAAGGTGAGGCCCCCTGCTGTTTCTGATCGTCGGATTGCTGGTGATCCGCTTCCTCTCCGGCCGATTTTTCCGGCTTTTCCGGGCCGTTTTTATTCCCATCGGCCATTTCCTTGCCAAAATCGGGTGACGACCCATTCGTATCATCCGGTTTGGACGATTTTTCCGGATCTTCGGGGGGCTGCTCCGGCCGATTCTCCGGGTCCTCTCCCTGTTTTGACGGATCGTTTGATTCGGAATCGTCTTTCTTGTCGCCCGGTTGTTGATTCTGCTGTTCCCTGGCCTGCTCCATGACTTTTTTGACAAATTCCAGATTCTGACTGGCCTGAATATCATCGGGATTCAGTTTCAGGGCCGCTTCATAGTTTTTTATGGCCGCTTCATAATTCTTTTTTCGAAATTCGGCATTTCCAAGATTGTAGAGGGCCTTGTGCTGAAGTTGTTGGTTTTCGGTTTTCAGGGCTTCCTGGTAACTTTTTGCGGCCGCCTCGAAATCGCCGGTTTGATAATGGGCATTTCCGATGTTGTATGAAATATCCGGTCTGTCCGGATGTTCAATCTGGGCATCGATGAAACGCTTCAGTGCCCTGTCGTAGGCCCCCTGATTATAGGCGTCGATGCCTTCCTGGATGGGGTTTTCGGCATGAACCGGCATGGCCGAAAGGAGCAGGAAGATCACGCCCAATGCCGCGGATTTTTTTCGAACAGCCGGTATCAGCAATTCGGCGCCAAGGGCCAAGATGGCCAATGCCAGCATCCACTGAAAGCGGTCTTCCCAAATCTGCTTTTTGTCCGTGGCAAGGGTGGATGCTTCCATTTTCCCCCGGATCTCCCGGGTATAGATCACATCCAGGTCCATGTTCCCGGCCGTGGATCGTACATAGGCGCCATCGGTCAGCCCCGCCATTTTTTTCAATGTTTCCTCATCGATTCGGGTCAGGATGATGTTTCCGGACGGGTCCTTCTGGATGCCGCCGGTCTTTGATGGCACTGGAACGCCTTCACGGTTTCCCACACCGATGCAAAACAGCTTGACGCCGGCTTTCCGGGCATTTTCCGCAGCGTCCATGGGATCTGTCGTGCCGGTGTTCTCCCCGTCTGTTATCAGGATGATGGCTTTCTGGGAGTTTGCCTTGGGATCGAATGCGGAAAGAGATGTCGTGACCGCTCCGGATATGTCGGTGCCGCCGACCGGCATGGAATCGGGTGTCAGGGAATTCAAGAAAATATTGAATGCTTCATAATCCAGCGTTAACGGACACTGGAGAAACGCGGTTCCGGAAAAGGCCACCAGACCCATCCGGTCCCCCTTCAGCATGGTCAGCAGATCATAAATTTCCCGTTTGGCCCGGTCCAGTCGGGTGGGCTGGATATCGGTTGCCAGCATGCTGCGGGAAAGATCGATCGCCACTATGATATCCACGCCTTTTTGCGTAATGGTCTGCCATTTGTACCCATATTGGGGACCGGACAGGGCAATGCAGAGAAACAGGAGAGAACACAGAACCAGTCCGGCCCGGGTCCATCGCAGCCTGGCGCCGGTTTCCGGAGCAATGGCGCCAAGGCCTTTGGGGGAGGCAAACCGGGTCAGAATGGTTTGCCGGGTCTTCATTCCGTAAACAACCACCAGAAAAAGAACCGGTAAGGCCCAGATGAGAAACAGCATTTCGATGTGACTGAATTTCATGGCACACGCATCAATCGGGTATGGGCCAGCACGATCCACAGGCCCAGAAGAATGAAAGCCGGAATCAGAAGATACCGGTACAGCTCGTTGTATTCCGCAAAGGTTTTTATTTTGACATCGGTTTTTTCCATCGTGTCGATGGTGTTGTAAATCTGCTGGAGTCCTTCGGTATTTTCCGCCTTGAAATACATGCCGCCGGTCCGGGTGGCAATATCCCTGAGCGTGTCTTCATCGATGGCCACACGCTGATACACATAGCGTTCCCCGAAAACCGGGTCCTTTATCAGAAATGGTACCTGGCCATGCGTGCCCACACCCACCGTATAGATTTTAACGCCTTTTTGGGCAGCCAGGCCTGTTGCAATCTGCGGGGACAGTTCGCCGGAATTGCTTTGCCCGTCGGTCAGCAGAATAATGATATTGGATTTGCTGCTGACATCTGCCAGCCGTTTCAGTGAAATGCCGATGGCATCGCCAATGGCCGTATTCGGCCCGGCAGCGCCGATCTGCAGGCGTTCCAGAATGGATGCAATTGTGGTGTAATCCCGTGTCAGGGGCAACTGGGTATAGGCATGGGTGCCGAACACCACCATGGCGATCCGGTCCCCGTTTCGTTTGGTGATAAAGTCCTGAATCACGCCCTTGATGGCTTCCAGCCGGTTGACGATTTTTCCCTTATATTTGAAATCAAGGGCAGCCATGCTTTCGGAAAGGTCCACCGCCAGGATGATGTTGATGCCCTCTGTCATCACGTTGACCTGCCTGGTTCCCCATTGGGGCCTGGCCATGGCCACGATCATCAGGCAGAGGGCCGCATATTTCAACACGGGCAGGATTCTGGCTGCCCGCAGCATCCGGGAAGGTGGCATATCCGGTATCGTCATCAGGGATGACATGTTCAGTGCCGGTCTGTGCCGTTTTTTCCGGAAAAAGACCAGTGCCGGCAACAGGGCCATGAGTGACAGAAACCAGGGTGATGCGAATTGGAACATGCGTACCTTTATAGGCTGAAGGCTGAAGACTGAAGGCTGGAGGAAAAGCCGGCCGTTGCGTTCAGTCTTCAGGCTGTTTTACAAAATTTCTCACACAGGTTAAATCCTGCCGCATTTTGCTTGCGGCTGCCGGAACTCCGGCGAATTTGACCGGATCGGCTGAACGGAGCAGGGTTTTCAGCTCCATAAGGATTTCCCGCTGAATGTCCAGAATATCGATTTTGGGAAGCAGTTCCTCCGTGGTCATTTCCAGAGCATTGATGTTGTAACACGCTTCAATATAGGTTCTCAGGATGTTGGAAAGACGGAAATAAAACGTTTTGGCATCCATGTTTTCCACATCTCCGAGCGCATCCAGGGATCTGAGAGCGGCTTCATGGGGAGAAACCGGGACTTCTGTCGGGACATGGCCGGGTTTTCGGTATTTCTTCCAATACCAGATGGCTGCACCGATAACGGCCAGAACCAGCAGGGCGCCCAAGATATACAACAACCATGATCCATCAATCGCCAAAATTTCCAGGGGCTTGATGTCGTGAATATCCGTCATAGGGGTGGCGGTATCGGTCGCCTGCATTACCGTTTCCTCTTTTCCCGGATGCGAAAATATCGATTCAGCGCATCCACCACGGACCCGGAGGTCTGAATTTCAATACAGTCCATATCGGCCGTTTTCAGGGATTGCAGGGTTTGGGCATAATCCCGGGTCTTCTGCAGGTGATAATGCTGACGGGTGGTTGCATCCGAGGCATCCAGCAGGATCTGCCGGCCGGTCTCAAAATCCCGAAGCGTCAATATCCCGGCTTCCGGCAGATGAAACTCCCCGGGGTCCGAGAGCATGACGGCAATGAGCTCGTGCTTGCCGGACAGGGATTTCATCCTGCGGATGTATGACTTTTCAGATGTGGCGGACGGCTCCGGAGACAGAAAATCGGATATCAAAAACGAGATCGTTCTTTTTCGGGACACCCTGCCCAAAAACGCCACCGCCTCCCGGATATCGGTGCCTGTGTGTTCCGGTTCAAAGGAGAACAGCTCCTTGATCACGCGCCAGACATGGGCAGAACCTTTTTTGGGGGGAATATATTTTTCAACCCGATCCGTAAACAGAATGGCGCCAACCTTGTCATTGTTGCGGATGGCGTTAAATGCCAGGATGGAAGCAATTTCCGCGGCGATATCCTTTTTGAGATTATCGGTGGTTCCAAAACCTTCGGAAGCACTCATATCCATCAGGAGCATTACCACAAGCTCCCGTTCCTCGCGGTACAGCTTGACATACGGCCTTCCCATCCGGGCAGAGACTTTCCAGTCGATGCTCTTGACATCATCTCCCGGTGAATATTCCCGCACTTCTTCAAACTCGATTCCCGAGCCGCGGAATATGGACCGGTACTGACCGGCCATCATCGTGTTGACCATGCGGGCGCTTTTGATATGTACTTTTTTGATCTTTTTTATGATTTCTGGGGACAGCATGGATTATTCCCAAAAGGAGGCTTAAGGCTGAAGGCTGAAGGCTGAAGGAAAATCGGAACAAAAACCATTCATATGATTGGCCAAACCTTCAGCCTTCTGTATTCTGTTTTCATCCTTCAGCCTTACACCTTCAGCCTTCAGTCTTCTGTATTCTGTTTTTATCCTTCCACCTTCAGTCTTCAGCCTTCAGCCTATATCAAGGCACCTCAACCGAATCAAACACCTGCCCGATAATGTGATCCGTGGTGATATCCTCGGCTTCCGCCTCATAGGTCAGAATGATACGATGGCGCAGGATGGCGGGCGCCACGGTTTTGATGTCCTGAGGGGTGACATACGCCCTTCCCTGAAGAAAGGCAAAGGCTCTGGCAGCCAGGCTGAGAAAAATGGTTGCCCGGGGGGACGCGCCAAACTGGATATAATCCGAAATGTCCATGTTGTATTCCCCGGGTTTGCGGGTGGCGAACACAATATTGACAATATAGTCTTTCAGCTTTTCGTCCATGTAAACCGACCGGATCAATCCTACGATGTCATCGAGTTGGGACGGATCGATGACCTGACGGATTTCCGGAGCACTTTCAAATCCAATCCGGTTCATGATTTCCTTTTCTTCGGTTTTGAGCGGATAATCAATCACCAGTTTGAACATGAAACGATCGACCTGGGCTTCGGGCAGGGGATAGGCGCCTTCCTGTTCGATGGGGTTCTGGGTGGCAAGAACCAGAAACGGATCGGAAAGCGGAAATGTGTTTTCGCCGATGGTGACCTGTCGTTCCTGCATGGCTTCCAGCAGCGCGGACTGAACCTTGGAAGGGGCCCGGTTGATTTCATCTGCAAGGATGATGTTATGGAAAAGGGGACCTTTCTTGATGGTGAAATCTCCGGTTCCGGGCCGGTATATTTCCGTGCCAATCAGATCCGCGGGCAGCAGATCCGGCGTAAACTGAATGCGCTTGAATTCGGCGCGGACCGTGGCGGCGAGGGCCTTGACCGCACTGGTTTTTGCCAGTCCCGGAACGCCTTCGATCAGAATGTGTCCTTTGGTAAACAGCCCCATCAACAGGCCGTCAACCAGATCCCGTTGTCCCACAAGCACCTTGCTGATTTCATTTCGCATGCTGTTGATCAGATGGTGCGTTTCCTCAATTTTTTCCTTCAATTCCTCTATGACCACGTTTCCTCCCGCAGACAGGATAATTTAGGGATTCAGATAATGGTTTGTATCTCTGGCCACCCGTGATGTGCACAGGAACCCGTACAAATGGCCGGATGCACAGACTGAATTTTAGTCACAAAAATCTGATTTTCAAGACCGGATGGTGGGTGTAATTCAAACCCGTTGTAGAGAAGCTGCTTATAAATGCAAGGTTCCGTCATTCCGGCGAACGCCGGAATCCATAGCAGGAGACATGAATGCAGCATGGCCGCCTCTATGCTCACTGTCTGGATTCCGGGTCAAGCCCGGAATGACAGCTAACCGCCATTTTTTAAACGACTACAACGGGGTTGATTTACACCCCCGGATGGTCTGATTCAATTGATTTAATGACATGTTTTTGCTTCAATAATCGTAACTCCAAATAATGGCACAATCACTAAAACATATGGGTTTCGGCGTTTGTCGGAATCGATAAAATATTTTCTGATTATAACGAATTTGGGGGGTGCAGTATAAACCTAATTTCGATTTATCAGCCCCATAGGGGCGGCCTGTTTGTAGAAATGGACAGAATACAATCCATCAAGCTCCATCGGAGCGGCCTGTTTTGACCGATAACAGGCCGCCCCTACGGGGCTTGAAAAACAGGGGGTGTCATCACTACAAACAGGGCGCTCCTACGGAGCTTTACCGGATTTTTGGCATTGGAATTATTTGACCCCCCAAACCCGTTACAACCAGAATGTTCCACATCGTTGTTGAGATGTTACCAAAATCGTGCTTCACTGAAATACCCGTGAATGAATGTCATTTATCAATTTTTTATGATGACATGGTCCCTCTCTGAAGTTCTGAAAAGACGACGCAACAAAATGGAGATTGGAAATAAATGCATCAAAATATAGAAAAATTAACTTCAGAATCAATCAAACTTCCTATGAGAGGGCGTCTGGAAATCGTCAATTTTCTCCATTTTCTCGATAACCGGTCTTCGGATTCGGATGATGTTCAATCAGTCTGGGAAAAAGAAATCATGGACAGAGTTCGTTCCGTTGATGAAGGAACGGCAATCGGGATTGATTATGATCAGGCATTACAAAAAATTGAAAAATGTTTCATACAGTGAAAAACATGATCCTTCATGGAAACAGGGGCGAAGGCCCAAACCTCCGTGAATTGCTCTGAATGCCTGATTCGTAACGGCATCAATGCTGTCCAGCAGCGCCAGCCTACCGGTTTTGGCATTCATCTTTCGTGATTTGCAATTCCCGGCAGCTTGCTTTGTGCCTATGCCCCCTGTGCCCCCCTTGCCCCTCTCCAGGTTTTTTGTCATCTGGGTGTTATGGTGACAAACATGGTATTCTGGTTTCTTTCGATCAGAAACAGCAGGCCTTTACCACTTTCCGTCTGTTCAATTTCCCGGACAAAATCCGTGACGTTCGTGACCGGCTTCCGGTTGACCTCCCGAATGACATCGCCTTTCCGGAGCCTGGCTTCGGCTGCCGCACTTCCGGGTTTGACATCTGTCACCACAATGCCGGTGCGTTTCCGAAGGCCCAGTTCATCCGCTATCTGTGGCGTCAAATTCTGCACGGAAACGCCAAGAGATTCATGGGATGAATCATCCGGATTTTCACTGGCGCCTTCGTCCTTCATTTCTCCAATCATTGCGGTTAGTGATATCTTTTTCCCTTCCCGCATCACCTGAACCGTGACGGTTTCCCCTACCGGTGTCGCGGCGACAATCCGCGGCAAATCTTTGGAGTCGGCCACGGCCTGGCCGTTGAAGGTCACAATGACATCCCCGTGCAGTATGCCGGCTTTTTCGGCAGGTCCGTCGGCAACCACCATGGCCACAATCGCCCCCCGGGCTTCATCGAGTCCAAAATATTTTGCCAGTTCCGGTGTCACATCCTGGATTCTGACGCCCAGCATGCCGCGGATCACGTGCCCTGTCTTCTGAAGCTGCGGTACGATCTCCCTGGCCATGTTGACCGGAATCGCAAACCCGATCCCCTGGCCGGAAGCGATGATGGCCGTGTTGATACCCACCACCTCGCCCTGCAGGTTGATCAGGGGGCCGCCACTGTTTCCGGGGTTGATGGATGCGTCGGTCTGTATGAAGTTGTCATAGGGTCCGGAGCCGATCACCCGCCCCTTGGCGCTGACAATTCCTGCGGTGACGGTCTGTTCCAGTCCGAATGGGCTCC
>JBFXFK010000213.1:0-7748 GCA_050179135.1 Desulfatirhabdiaceae bacterium
CATTCTCCCCATCAAATCCCAGGGGGTCAAATCCGTTGCCGACTCGGTCATGACATTCCGGGTCAAGTTTACGGCCAAACCCGGCAAGCAGTTCGTGATCCAGCGGGAAGCATTCAAACGCCTGACAGCAGCCTTGGCCAAAAAAGGAATCCATTTTGCGCACCGCCGGGTGATTGTCGAACTTCCCCCCGGCCTTGACAAAGCCTCCGGCGCCGGTTCCGCCGGAACAGGTCCGGCGCCGGACATCTCGGACCACCTGAAAGCCGGAGCCGCAGCAGCCCTGACACGCATGCTTGTTGAGGAAGAGCAACAAAAAGAAATGCTTGCAAAAAAGGCAAAAGATACGTCAGATTGAAATTGCAGTAAGGGATTCACGGTAAAATAAGATACCCGTAGATGTGTAAATCAAAACCGTTGTAGTCATGGCTTATGCGTAAAATGGCGGATAGCCGTCATTCCGGGCTTGACCCGGAATCCAGGGCAGGTTGCGAAAATGCTTTCTGGCATTCTGGCGGACTGCTGATGGATTCCGGCTTTCGCCGGAATGACGGAATCTTGCATTTTTGAGCAACTTATTTACAACGGGTTTGATTTACACCCGGGTGAATCGGCCTGGCTGATGCCCCTTGCTGCTGTCTTGCCCAAATCATTATCTGAAACGCGATACCACTGGTGGTATTCTTAACAATGAAGTTAACTTTCAAGGAGGGTGTCATGGTAATCAAAAAATGTATTGTGTTCGTGTCACTGGTTATGGCGTTGTTTCTTTTCACCGGAACTGCCTTTTGTCAGGACACGTCGACCGACACGTTTCAAATTTTCATCGAGAAAATTCGGGCCGACAAAAAACTGTTCGTGGCGACGGTCATGGAATTGACAGATGCGGAGGGGAAAGCGTTCTGGCCAGTTTATGACAGCTATCAGAAAGAACTTCAGAAAATCAATGAGGCCATGGGAACGCTTATTGGCAATTTTGCCAAAAACTATAAAGAGATGTCAGAACAGACAGCCGAAAGCCTGATTCAGGACTCTCTGAAAATTGATGAAAAACGCATGCAGTTGAAAAAGGATTTTCTGCCCCAATTCAGCAAGGCGATTCCCAAAACCAAAGTGCTGCGATATTTCCAGCTCGAAAACAAGATCCAGTTGGCGCTGCATTACGAGTTGTCCGTGCAGATTCCGCTGCTGCGATAGATGTGTATTGGGGCCATGATCATTAACCCGGCCAGATGATCAAAATTGAATTTACCGCAAAGGCGCAGAGGACGCAAAGAAACAGCCTGTTTTATGATATATCCCCTTTGCGATCTTTGCGTCTTTGCGGTGATAAAATTTTAATGAATAATCAGATACAGGAGTGCAGACCCTATGATCCGTCATCTCCTCTTTGCCGGACTTTTGCTGGCCGGATGTGTCATTATTCATGCCCTGACGCTGATGATCCTGCTTCGGCGGCTGATCCATTCTCCGGTCTTGGCATGCCCCCGTTTTTGGCCGGCCATCTGGCTACTGATTCAGGTGGCATGGTGGATGGTGTTTGCGCATCTTCTGGAAATCATTGTGTGGGCGACATTTTATGACTGGAAGGCTGTTTTTGCAGATATTGAAACATCATTTTATTTCAGTGCGGTCACGTATACAACGGTCGGTTATGGGGATGTGGTTCCCCCCATGTCATGGCGGCTGCTCGCCGCCGTGGAAGGATTGACGGGCATTCTGATGTGCGGCTGGTCCGCCGCATTTTTCTATACGGTGGTCAGCCGAATGAATTTTGCCCGTTCCCTGCTGTCGGAAAGTAAAACCAAAGAGAGCCAATAATGGTTACCGTGACGATTTATCTGCTGCTGGCGTTTTTTTGCGGTCTGGTCTCCCGTAAACTCGAACAGACGGTCTTTACGCTGCCTATCGTCTTTACCGCAGTTGGCTGGCTGACCGCGGAATACCTGTCCGGATTGAACGCATCCAAAGTTGATCCGGGGGTTTTTCTCCATTTGGCCGAAGCCGGGCTGGTGCTGCTGCTCTTCACCGATGCCAGCCGGATCGATCTGGCGTTGCTCAGGAAAATCCGAAGTCTGTCTGTCCGGCTTCTAACCACCGGAATGCTCTTGACCATTATTCTGGGAGCTCTTGCGGCCCTGGTCGTTTTTGGTCACTTGACCATCTGGGAAGCCGGTATTCTGGCTGCCATTCTGGCCCCGACCGATGCCGGTCTGGGACAAATCATTGTGAACAGCCCCCGGATTCCCCTGCGCATCCGTCAATCCCTCAATGTGGAAGCCGGTTTGAATGACGGGCTGTCTGTCCCGTTTCTCCTGTTTTTCATGGCATTGGCCGAAGGCGGAAGAACAGGGACCAGCGCCAGCCTGATGCGATTCATTCTGGAACAACTGGGCTTGGGAGTTGTTGTCGGGGCTGCAATCGGCCTTGCCGGTGGATGGCTGTTGAATCAGGGTCATCGCAACCATTGGATCGATGAATCGTTTCAGCAGATTTGTGTCGTGATACTGCCCCTGCTCTGCCTGATCGTCTCCCGGAATGTGGATGCAAGCATGTTCATTGCCGCCTTTGTCGCCGGCCTGTTCGTTCAGTTGAATTACCGGGACGCCGGCAGACACAGTGTTCAGTTTACCGAAGAATGGGGGCAGTTGCTGAATCTTGCCGTTTTTTTTCTTTTCGGGATGCTGATGGAAAGGGCCTGGCAACAACTTGAACTTTTCCACGGACTGTACGCTGTTCTCAGTCTGACCCTTGTACGGATGGCGCCGGTTGCCATCGCACTGTTGGGTACCCGGATGAGCCGGCCGACTGTTCTGTTCATGGGATGGTTCGGTCCGCGGGGGCTGGCTTCCATTGTCCTTGGGCTGGTCTATCTGGAACGGGAACTGCACAACCCCGGAGGCTCGACAATCCGTCTGGCAGTCGTGGCCACTGTTCTGCTCAGCATTTTTGCCCATGGCCTGAGCGCCATTCCGGGTATCACCTGGTATGAAAAGAAAATCGCTTCACTGAAAACGGATGCCCCTGAAATGCAGGCGCCCGGCGTGAATGAAAGGAAATGAAGATGCGCCGTCATCAAAAAAACCGATTGAGCATGAAACCCGTTTTTTCCGGGACAGGCAGCCATCATTCTGCGATCCTGCTGGTGATTTTGCTGGCTGCGATATGGCTTTATCCCACATCCGGGCAGGCCGATGAGTCCATATCCCAGGAAAATCCCACTCCGGGATCTGTGGATGAGGTCCTGACACCCATCGATATTTCCTTTATGGAAAAACTGGGCCTGCCCGGCCTGTTTCCCAGGCTCAAGGAAAAGCTTCAGGACACCCCCCCATTTTTTCGGGATAGCAAGCTGGATCTCAATGCCAGAAGCTTTTATTTTTACAAGGACAACTATGACAACAAAAAAAACGAGGCATGGGCTCTGGGGGGCGCGCTGTCTTATAAATCCGGATGGCTGGCGGATCATTTTGCCCTTGGGGCGGTGTTGTACACATCCCTTCCGCTGTATGCGCCCGATGATCGGGATGGCACCCGCCTGCTGGCGGCCGAACAGGAAGATTATACCAGCCTGGGCCAGATATACGGCCGCATCCGGTTTGCCGGATCGAACTATCTGAACCTGTATCGCTATGAATACAACACCCCGTACCTGAACAAGGATGACGGCAGGATGTCCCCCAAAACCTTTGAAGGTTACACAATTACCGGAACACAGGGCAAATCCGGCAACAAGCCGACCTGGCAGTATGGCGGCGGTTATATCACCCGAATCAAGGACAACAATTCTGACGAGTTTGTCTGGATGTCCCAAAAGGCCGGCGCACCCATCGACAGAGGGGTTGCTGTCGGAGGTATGACGTATAACGGAGAAAAGATCACGATTGGTCTTGTGGATTACTATTGCGACGATGTTCTGAATATCGGTTACGGTGAAGCAAAATATATCACCCATTTCAGTGAAAAATTGGGATTGCTGACCGCGCTTCAATATTCAGACCAGCGCAGTGTTGGAGATGACCGGCAAACCGGGGATTCATTTTCAACCGGTCAGATCGGGGTGAAAGCGGATATGAGTTATGCGGGTGCGATATTCACCATCGGATACACCCAGGCAGACGATGGTGCAGACCTTCAGAAACCCTGGAGCAGCTATCCGGGATACACCTCCTCCCAGATTCTGGATTTCAACCGGGCCGACGAAAAGGCGGTCATGCTCAAACTGTCCTATGATTTTACATCCCTGGGACTGGATGGGGTCACCGCCTATACCCAGTTTGTTCAGGGATGGGACCGCATCAGCCTCACTCCAGGCAAAACCGTTTCAGACGAACATGAAATCGATTTCGATCTCCAGTGGAAACCCACCAAAGGCATTCTGAAAGGATTCTGGCCCCGGATCCGGTATGCCGTGGCCAATGAAGATGATGCGGGCGAACGTTATGTCCATGATTTCCGGGTGATTTTGAATTATGACATATCCTTTTTATAATTTGCAGTGAAAATGCACCTCATCCGACATTCCTGCGAACGCAGGAATCCAGAAGCGGCCAAGCTGAATGCCGTCCAGCAGCATTTCAGTCATACCGCTTGATTCCGGGTCAAGCCCGGAATGACGGAAGCCCAGCATTTTCATATCTGGGGGTGAGCAAACCCTTGATCATGATCGTTTACTTAGAAAAGACGGAGACAAACCATGACAGACACCACCTGTAAACGGATGCCGTTGCGACCGATAGCAATCATGCGGTCCGGTGTTCACCACCTGTTGATCCTCCTGGTTATGGTCACCATAATCACAGGCTGTAAAAAAGAAGAAAAAAGCGCCGCAGGTCCGCCGCCTCCGCCGGAAGTGGAAGTGATGACGGTCATCCAGAAGGACGTACCTGTTTTTGCAGATTGGGTGGGTACCACGGATGGACTGATCAATGCGTCCATCCGGGCCCAGGTCCAGGGGTATCTGATCAAACAGAATTATCAGGAAGGGGACAATGTCAAAAAGGGGCAGATCCTGTTTGAAATCGATCCCCGTGAATACCAGGCTGCGGTGGATCGCTCCAAAGCGGTTCTGCAACAGGCAATGGCTGCCTTGGAACAGTCCCGCGCGGAAGTGGGTGTCCAAACCGCCCGATGGGATACTGCCCGGGCCAATTTCGCACGCATCAAGCCCCTGGCCGAGCAGAGTGCGGTGAGTCAGAAAGACCTGGACGATGCCACAGGCATGGAACTGTCCACCCGGGCCGCTGTTGAAGCGGCAAAAGCATCCGTGGGTGCGGCACAGGCCCAAATCATTGGCGCTCAGGCCGAGCTTGACAAGGCTCAGCTCAATCTGGGATTTACCCGGATCACCTCGCCGGTGGACGGTGTCGCCGGTTTGGCCAAGGCTCAGTTGGGGGATCTGGTGGGTCCCGGTTCCAAAGAAGAACTCACCACCGTATCCGACCTGGATCCCATCAAAGTCTATAGCCAGTTAAGTGAAAAAGAATATATGATCGCCACCCAAAAGAAATCCACCAAACAACCCCGGACACCGCTGGAACTGATTTTGACCGATGGGTCGGTGTATCCGCACAAAGGTGAATTCAATCTGATCGACCGGCAGGTGGATGTCAAAACCGGCACCATAAAAGTCGGCGCCTTGTTCCCCAATCCCGGCGGCGTCCTGCGTCCGGGCCAGTTTGCCAAAGTCCGGGCCGAAATCGCCCTCAACCAGGGAGCCATTCTTGTTCCCCAGCGCGCGGTTTCCGAACTTCAGGGCTCCTATCAGGTAGCGGTTGTCGGTCCGGATAACAAAGTGGATATCCGCCCGGTTAAGGTCGGAGACCGGATCGGCCCGCTTTGGGTGATTACGGAAGGACTCAAGCCCGGCGAACAGGTCATTGCGGAAGGCGTTCAAAAGGTCCGACCGGGAATGACGGTCCAGCCCAAACCCTTTGCACCCGCAGCCCAGCCCGCAGCAACCCCATCAACCCAGTCGGCTAAGGGATAGACATCATGGCAAAATTTTTCATCAATCGCCCCATTGTGGCCATGGTCATTTCGATTCTCATGGTCATTATCGGTCTGGTTTCCATCACGCGACTGCCGGTGGCCCAGTATCCCGACATCGTCCCACCGGAAATCAAGGTCAGCACCACCTATACCGGCGCAGATGCGCTCACTCTCGAACAGTCGGTGGCGACACCCATCGAGCAGAAAATGTCCGGGGTGGACAACATGGATTACATGTATTCCATCAACTCCAATAACGGTCAGATGACCCTTCGGGTGACGTTCGATGTCGCGACCGAACCCAACACGGACCAGATTCTGACCCAGATGCGTTCCAGCCAGGCAGACTCCCAGCTCCCGTCGGATGTGCGCGCCTTTGGCGTGACCGTGGAGAAATCCACCGCCGCCCCGCTTATCATGTTCGCCCTGTATTCCCCCAACGGGACATACGACAATGTATTTCTGGCCAATTACGCCTATATCAACATCAATGACCAGATGACCCGTGTGAAGGGACTTGCCAGCGTCACCATTTTCGGCGCCGGACAGTATGCCATGCGGGTCTGGGTCAAGCCCGATCAGTTGGCCAAACTGAACATCACCATCCCCGAGATCGTCAACGCCATCAGCGCCCAGAATACCGTCAACCCGGCCGGTAAAATCGGCGGAGAACCGGTGCCCAAGGGCCAGGAGTTCACGTATGCCGTCCGGTCCCAGGGCCGGCTGCAAAACGAAGAGGAGTTCGGGCAGATCGTGCTGCGGGCAAATCCGGACGGGTCCTATGTCCGCATCAGCGATGTGGGCCGGATTGAACTGGGCGCCCAGAATTACGACATGATGGGCCGGCTCAACGGCAAGCCCGCCGCGCTCGTGGCGGTGTATCAATTGCCCGGCTCCAACGCCATCGAGGCGGCGGATGGCGCCAAAAAACTGATGGCATCCCTGAAGGAACGGTTTCCCGCCGACCTGGATTATGTCGTGGCGCTTGACACCACGCTGGCGGTGACCAAGGGCATCGATGAAATCATTAAAACCCTGTACGAGGCTCTGTTTCTGGTCATCATCGTGGTGTTTGTATTTTTGCAGGGATGGCGGGCCACATTGATTCCCCTGTTGGCCGTGCCGGTATCCCTGATTGGAACCTTCATGTTTTTTCCGCTGCTGGGATTTTCCATCAACACCCTGTCCCTGTTCGGACTGGTGCTGGCCATCGGGCTCGTTGTGGACGATGCCATCGTGGTGGTGGAGGCCGTGGAACATCACATCGAACATGGGCTCAGCCCCAAGGAGGCCACCTTCAAGGCCATGGAGGAGGTATCCGGGCCGGTTATTGCAATCGCGGTCATTCTGGCGGCTGTTTTTATTCCCACGGCCTTCATTCCGGGCATCACCGGCCGGCTGTATCAGCAGTTCGCGGTGACCATCGCCATGTCGGTCATCATCTCCGCGTTCAACGCCCTGACCCTCAGCCCGGCCCTGTCGGCCCTGCTTCTGAAACCCAAAAAAAAGGGCAGACGCGGTCCGTTGCAAATGTTCTATAACGGATTCAACCGCATGTTTGGCGCCACGACCACCGGCTATGTCCGCTTTTGCGGCAGTCTGATCCGGAAAAGCGCCATCAGCCTCATTCTTTTGGCCGGCATGACCGTTCTGGCCGGCGGACTGGGAAAGAGCATTCCGGCCAGTTTTTTGCCCGAGGAAGATCAGGGGTATTTTTATGCCGGCGTTCAATTGCCCTATGCCGCGTCGCTCCAGCGGAC
>JBFXFK010000214.1:0-1263 GCA_050179135.1 Desulfatirhabdiaceae bacterium
TCATGACCCGTGAAATGGGCAAACCGGTTTTTGAAACCAAAGGCGACATTCAGGAAGCCATTGACACGGCCTATTACGCCGCAGCGGAAACCAGACGTCTGTTTGGATACAATACACCCAGCGAACTGCCCGACAAGATGAATCTGTCTTTCCGGGTCCCGGTCGGCATTTGTGGCATTATCACGGCCTGGAATTTTCCCATTGCCGTGCCATCCTGGAAAATTTTGCCGGCCCTTGCGTGTGGCAACACCGTAATATTCAAACCCTCCAAGGAAGCGCCCCATTCGGGTGTCATTTTTGCCGAAATTCTGGAAGAGGCTGGGTTACCGGCAGGGGTTTTCAACCTGTTGCTTGGCAAGGGTGAAATCGGGGAGCAGATGGCGCGGCACACCGGCGTCAACCTGATCGGATTTACCGGTTCAACCGAAATCGGGCGCCGATTGGGGCGTATTTGTGGCGAATTGAATAAAAAGGTGTCCCTGGAAATGGGGGGTAAAAATCCCCAGATTGTCATGCCGGATGCGGATATGGATATGGCCATCGAAGGCGTTCTGTGGGGTGCATTCGGAACGACCGGACAACGATGCACGGCCACATCCCGCCTGATTGTTCATGCCGATGTCTATGACGCGTTTCTGAAAAGACTGGTTGAAAAGGTCAACAATCTGCGACTGGGGCCCGGCCTGGAACCGGAAACCGAAGTCGGCCCGGTGATTCATTCGGGCCAGCTCGAGGTCATTGCCCGGTATATTCAAATTGCGCTGGAAGATGGCGGAAGACTGATGTGCGGCGGCCGCAGAGCCGTGGAAGGCCGCTTGGCCGACGGCAATTTTTTTCAGCCCACCATCATTGCGGATGTCGAACCCGATCATCACATATTTCAGGAAGAAATTTTCGGACCCGTTCTGGCCGTCACCCGGGCGAAATCCTTCGAACATGCCATCGAACTGGCCAACAATTGCCGGTATGGCCTTTCCTCTTCGATATATACCGCCAATGTGTCCCAGGCATTTGCCGCCATCCGGGATATCGAGGCCGGCATCACCTACATCAATGCGCCCACCATCGGGGCCGAGGCCCATATGCCGTTTGGCGGTGTAAAAGGAACCGGAAACGGACACCGGGAAGGCGGATGGACCGTTTATGATATTTTCACGGAATGGAAAACGGTTTATGTGGACTATTCCGGGAAATTGCAGAAGGCCCAGATCGATACGACGGACTGACAGTCGGACGGTTGGACAGTATGACAGTCAGACAGTC
>JBFXFK010000214.1:1363-7735 GCA_050179135.1 Desulfatirhabdiaceae bacterium
GTCCGACAGTCCGACTGTCTGAAGGTCCTATTGTCCGACAGCTCTTAAGCCCCGTTTGAAAAATCTTGACTATTGATATGGTCTATCTGTTTCATTCAGCCAAAATTGATAGACGGTCAATTTAGGCTGAAGATAGAAGGCTGAAGACTGAAAGGGCCGCATACATCATACCGGCAAAGCAGCCGCCAGACGGTCAGGAGGCTTCTCACTACTCGTTTCTCAATACTGAAAGTATTTTCACGGAAAACTGCAAAACTCTTGATCAGGGGGAAAAATGTCCAAAAAGCGTGTGTACAGTATATGTGGTATGTGTACGGTTCGATGTCTGATTCAGGTGGACATACGGCGTGACCCTGATTAAAAAAGCGCCCAATCCGGAAGCCGCAATTGTATTTCTGAAATTCATGCTGTCGCCGGATGGTGGATTATAGATTCTGAAAGATCAGAGCCAGCCCCCGTTCATTCCCGGCATTGTGCCAACGGCCGGAATGAAAGACAAACTCCCCGCGGATTTGAAACCGCTGGTTGAGGTGAAGAACTAAGGTATCGGTATCCCGTACCGGCATCATAAAAATGATATCCGGCAACGGCTTTGTGTGTACCCTTCATATCACCCTGGGCGGTTTGCCCATCATTGCCTGCACCACCCGAAAAACAATCGCGACAATGGGGCTTTCTCCGGAAAGTCCGGTGTCTGTTTTTCTGCCACCGGATGCGGTTCACGGATTTGTATGAAATGGGGTTGTCTCGTTTATTCCGGCTGCAGCCGCTTTTCGTTCAACCGCCATTTTGCCGATATTTTCATGAGAGGCTTTTTTCTGATGTCCTTAATGTCTTGGTTATATGGCTTTATTCTACGAAGCCCGCAATGTATTCGCATCCCCTCCAAAGGCATGTGGGGCATTTTTCTGGCTCTGACACCTGGCATAAACAAACTCAGGGTCAAGGTCAATTCCCGAGTCCCATTCGATAGTGTCAAAGGCCACGCGAACCCGCTTAAACGCATTGCGATCCTTAATCCTCCGGAAAACACCAAAATCAAGAAATGGCTTCATATCCAGACTGCCCTGTTCGCCATTATCAAAATCAATGAAAAGCACGAAATTTTCACAGACAATAACATTTTTTACCGACGGATACATAACGCCATCTCCTACTGAAGAGGCTGAATCTTGAATGGCTCTTCGCCATTTATTACCAATTCCCAATCGGCCATCAACTCATCCCGATGGAGCTCAGCCCATGCCAAAACAAGCTTTGTCTGCTTTGTTGGCTAGTTACTTTGAATTATTTCGCATGTCCGGATTTCCACCGTCGCTTTGTATTCAGCAAAGTATACGTGAAAATGTGGCGGAAAATGCTCATCCGGGGCATAATACATCCGAATGATAATCCCGTAGAACATTGATATTGTAGGCATGGCAGATCTCCAGTTTAAAATAAGCTTCTATCTCACAATCTTTTCGTCAGCCAATGACGCGCCCAACGATAGCAATTCATATGACACTCAATAAACGGGCATAATTCAATTGATTCAAAATTATGCTTCGGGTAGACTCCAAAAAACAGCCCATTACAAAAAGTGAACACCATCCGTTGGTTTGATATCGGGAGATCTGGCATGAAATTTTGCAGCAACTGCGGCGGCAGTCTTTCTTCTATAACCCCACCCGGAGATGACCGTCCCCGGCATGTCTGTCAGAATTGCGGTGCGGTCCATTATCAAAATCCCAGGATGGTGGTGGGCAGCATTCCCGAACATGACGACGGCAGTATCCTGCTCTGCCGGCGGGCGATCGAGCCGTGTTCGGGGACCTGGACAATTCCGGCCGGATATCTGGAAAATGGTGAAACAGTCAGTGCCTGTGCAGAGCGGGAAGCGTATGAAGAAGCCCGGGCGCGGCTGGCTGATGTCACCCCGTATTTGCTGTTCAACATTTGTCACATCAACCAGATGTACCTGCTGTTCCGGGCGCGACTGTCAAATCCTGATTTTTCGGCAGGCCCCGAAAGTCTTGAGGTAAAGCTTTTTCATGAAAATGAAATACCCTGGGGCGAACTGGCCTTTCCGGTCATTACCGAAACACTCCGGCATTATTTTCAGGACAGAACTTCAGGCGGGTTTTCCTTTGGCGTTTTTGATATTCTTCCCACAAACTCCGTCAAGAATTCTTAGAGCCTGTTTGAAGATTCTGGATCAGGCCCGATAACAAGGCGAAAAGTGAATCAAAAGCGGAGCATACACGGAGTATGTGAGCATTTTGAGGCGCTTTTCAACGCAGTTAGCGGGTCTCAGACGGAATCTTCAAACAGGCTCTTATTGCTGCACGGTGTCACCCATCTGAATGGCAGTACGAAATTCCGGCAACCATTCCGGCCGGAATTAAAACCCCGCTTCTTTCAACACCCGCTCCACATGAACCGGCGCCGCAATCTGTTTCTGATTCAGCATGATCTGTTCGGTTGCTTTCCAGGCAGAGACATCGATGGCGCCGATGACAGACGTCGGCAACGGCTGAATCAGTGGTCTTGTGGCAGCCAATTGTTTTTCCATGATATCCGGGGCCGTATCCCGGTCAAACCGCTTGAGGACATCGAGCACGCGGGAATGGTTTTTGATATCCATGGCATCGGTCCAGCCTTCCAGAAGTCCTTTTCGAAACTGTCTGACGGTTTCGGGTTTTTCCTGAATCATTTTTTCCGATGTGATGACAGAATTGGCAACAAATTGGACGCCCAGTTCATCGGGATTCAAAAATTGGACGGTCTCTCCGGATTTGGCCAGTTTGTCTGCAATGATAACGGCCTGGGCATTGAAATACACCGGCCACAGATCCACCTGCCCCTGATAAAACGGGGTATAGTCATACCGGACGCTGTACAGGCTGACATCGGTTTCGGCAATGCCGTATTTGCTCAGAATGGTCCGCATGATGGTTTCATCGTTGCCGCCAAAGGTCACACCCAGAGTTTTTCCCTTCAATTCGGCCGGATTGGCAATTGAGATGCGCTGGGGGCGATAAATCCATTGAAGCGGATTGATCTGGAACAACTGGGCGATAACGACAACCGGCGACCCCTTGGACAGGGCGCGGATCACCTGATCCGCCGAAGCCACACCAAACTGGGCATGGCCCAGTTCCAACTCCTTGATGGCATCCCGCTCGGGTCCGCCTTCCTTCACGATAACCTTGAGCCCATTTTTTTCAAAATGACCCGAGACATCGGCAACCAGATCACCCACCACACTGGTATTGAACAGCCATTTCAGGCGATAGTTTACGGTTTCCAGGGGTTTTGATGCAGATTGCGTCAGGGCATTTTCCGGAAAAACGATTGCCAGAAGAACCAGCAGCATGACATATCGAATGGGTTTCATGGAAGGCTCCCTATTCTGGTTATAAAGATATCGTTAACGATTTTTCAACATTACGCAATCGCGCCATGCCAGTCAAGAACAAGCCACTGGAATTTCATGCCTCTTGACTTATTACGGCATTATGGGGTTGGCGGAGTAATCTCTATCGCATTGACACCCATTACGATTCACGTTATGGTTTTTTCAGAATATCCGCATATCGCTTTCCGGATAAAAGATTGGGGCATCGGCCGGGGGATGGCCGTCAGGTTTTCAAGACGTCAGCCACCCAAAGGACTATCCGCTGCTATAGACATTCAGAAAAATAATATCGCTGCGTTATCGGTCGGGGATGGCCGAGGGTTTTTTCAAGACGTCAGCCGCTAAAGGCCTATCCCCTCCCTGCTGCCTTGCGAAATTAATTTTCTGAATGCCTATAGGTTGTTGGCAGGCTATTTTTTCACGTTGATCGAATCAGGGGGCATCAATGGTCACCATCGCGGATGCAGCAAAAGTCGCCCGTTTTTTGGAGGCGGAACTGTCACCTGTTGCCATCCTTCTTTTTGGATCCGTCGCACGATCAGGGGAAGGAGACGATCTGGACATACTCATTGTTACCGATCAGGAGGACATGCACGAAACAGTGGGCATGTGTCTTCATGAGTATGGTAAACAATTCCCCATCGATTATTTTGTCGCGTCCACCCGGCTGCTGAATGAGCACTTCAGAAAAGGCAGTCCATTTCTGAACCTGATTCAAGATGAAGGAAGGATCCTCTACATGAAAAGTACATTGAATGAATGGATTGATCTTGCACGGGAGGATCTGCATCAGGCAAATTACCTCATTGCAGGTCATTTCTACAGAGGCGCCTGTTTTGCTGCCCAACAGTCCCTTGAAAAGGGGCTGAAGGCTGCGTTGATCCGAAAAGGATGGAAACTCGATAAAATCCATCATATCAGGCGCCTGTTGGGGCTGTGCGAGGAATATGGTGTTCACATCGACTGGCGGGATGAGGATGTTGACTTAATGGACAGCATATACAGGGGCCGTTATCCTGCCGAGGAAGGACTGCTCCCGTTAAAGCACCCCGATCAAAACGAAGCTTCACGCGCCATTACAATCGCAGGGGGTCTCCTCCAACAGCTTGGGCTATGGGAGGAGAATTGATCCATTTTTCGACTTGTTATCTAACCAGATTCGGAATCTTCAAACAGAATTTTACTCCAATCATGCCTCTTGCGGCACCATCAGACATCCGAAAATGGTATCTGTGAATTTCACATACCAGGCCGCGGACTGCACCTGAATGATGTAGGCGAGGGCGATCACCAGGGCGGCATCGGCTCCGGCCTCGCCAAAGGCGTTGATGGCAACGGCCAGAGCAATGGACAGGTTCCGCATGACCGTGCCATACACCAGGGCGATGCCGTCCGCGCGGTTGAAAAAGCGGCGGCCGATCAGGGTGGAAAGGGTAAAGTTGAACAGGTAGAGCAGCAGCAGCGGGATGAAAATACCCAACAGTTGAACGGGATTTGCCAGGATCGTATCGGCTTTCAACGCGATGGCCACAAAGACGATGCCCAGCACGCCGATGGTGGACAGGGCCGGGAACCTGGCCGCGATCCGGTTTCTGAACGCTTCCATGCCATATTTCTTCAACAGCCACTTTCGCGTCATATAGCCGACCATCATGGGCAAAAATACGATCACCCCGATCTGCTGGACCACTTTGTAAAAATCCACCGCCACTGTCGCGCCCAGCAGAATGCTGATATAGACAGGTGTAATCAGCGAGCCAAGTGTCAGCCCGATTACGGTCATGTTGATGGCTGCCCCCAGATTGCCCCTGGCGAATCCGGTCCAGGAGATGGTCATGCCACTGGTGGGCAAAAGCGAGGCCAGCAAAAGACCCAGCGCCATGTATGGCTGACCGGAAAAGAAGTACCTGCCCAGAAAATAGGCAACAAACGGGATGATGGCAAAATTGATGAATATCGCACTGCCCTGTATCCCGGGTTGCAACCCCTGTTTGAGATGCTGGATATTCAGCGTTACCATCATCGGAAAGACCATGAGAAAGGTCAATGGCAGGATCAGCGATTTCAGTTGTTTCACCATTGCCGGATCGACCATATTGCCGAACACCAGACCGGCCAGCATCAGGGTCGGAACGGCATATACCAGATTTTTGTTAACAGCCATCAGATATTTCCACATTGTTTTTCTCCCTTGTGTTGAATCATACGGGTTTGCGTGTCTGTTTCGGATTACCGGGCTGCGTCAATCATCTCGCGAATTTTTGTAAAGGTCTGCTGAAGTGACTCCGGGAACTGTGTATCGTTTGGGACCAGGTCGCCGATCTCCTCCGGGCTGTAGCTCAGATACCGCACCCGGGTCCGGTTGTTTTTGGAGAAGACATGGACAAACTTGGGCATCAGAATTGCCCGCTCCGGATTGGCAGCCAGGCTTTTGTCCGCCTTGGTGGGCTTGCAGACCTGGATCATATGCAGATCGAAGTCGTCGGGCACGCTGCCACCATGGGCGGTGAAGGTCTTTTTCATGTCCATCGTTGCCATGTTGTTGATGACGAAATCATTGGCTGCAACCACCACTCCAAAATCCGCAACAAACTGGGCGACGCTTTTGTCACTGTCCACCGCATATACATTTTGCTCCACGTTCATAGGTTCTCTCCTGGCTAAAGTTGTTCGTTATCGGTATCCCGGATGCAATCCATCGGTTGCTTCCATGTATATCAAAGACCATGCCAACCGGACAGAAATTGACAAGATTCTAATTTCATTGATAATTGTTATAAAATGTCAGTGATGTCCGGTTAGGTTTTTGCAAGCGTAGCATGTAAAGAAAACTGGAAAAAAGAACCAAAAATCAAATATTTATCTTGACAAATAGGCCAAAAAATTTTTCGCGGCCCCTTGTAAGTAATATTTACTTTAATTACAAGGATTTATGCCAATGCCGCGATCGTTTGAACCGTATCGGAAAAAAT
>JBFXFK010000215.1:0-7647 GCA_050179135.1 Desulfatirhabdiaceae bacterium
TGGTCATCAATGCCATCCGAAAAGTAACCCGGGATCAGGATGCACTCCTTCAACTGGATTATGCCACGCATCTGTGGATGGAAAAAGAGATCAAAAGTGTCGCCAATGTCACCCGAAAGGTTGTTGGCGAATTTCTGGACGTTGCCGCCGGCGCCGGTATTTTTCCGGATGTGGAGACATTTTCCCTGGAACAGGCCAATGTGGCGCTGATGGAATTGAAAAACCGAAAAATCCGGGGCGCCAAGGTGCTCGTTTTATCTTAATCCCCAACCGTTTCATCCGCCACCGAAAATGATTTTTAACCACGAAACACACGAAAAATTTCATGCCATTCAACGCGCCTGCAGCCACTTCCAGATTCCACCAATCAACCGACTTTCCCAACCTCCTGTTTTCCTAACTTCCTAAGCCTACAACGATACATTGGCCTTAAACTATCCTGCTGCCTTCTTTTTCAGGTGGGAGATATAGGCTCTGTGATTTCGAATCTGTACCCATTTGATCAAATCGATCATTTACTGAAGGCCAAATTGTTTAACAGGCAAAACAATCCGAAGCAAAAGCCGGATTTGTGATACGGTAAGAGCTGATGTTTTTTTCCCCAATCTTACTTTCATGTGCCAGAGGAAAAAATGAGCCAACATGCATGTGATCATATGGTGGTATGTCAGGGTGTCGCGGCTATTTGCAGACCGATTTTGGCCAAAGAGTTTTTCATCGCGGTGATGACAGGAGAATCGTCAATTTCGAGGATGCTTCGCCCATCAATGTCATAAGACCGGATGGTGTCATCTTCCGGAATCCATCCCAGGCAATTCAGATCCGGCGGTATCAGGAGTTTTTCCCATTCTTCCGCACTCCTCAGACGGTTTAGAATCAGACCCGCCTTTTCGTAAGCAATGGCGGAATCGGATACTTCCTTAAGGGTCTGAACAACATGGATTCCCTTGCGCGAAGCGTCTGAAACCAGGATCAGGTGGGTGACTTTTTCCATTACCCGCCGGTTCACCTGCTCAATTCCGGCTTCACCGTCAATGACCACGTAGTCAAAGTTATCCGCCATGGACGCGATAAGGTCTTTTAAAACATGATTCACCTGACAATAGCATCCTTCCTTTTCCGGCCTTCCGATGGCAAGAAACGCAATATTTTTCTGTTCTACCAGAGCGGAAAACATTTCGTAATCCAGCATGGAAAGCATTTCCGCCTTATCCGTCGCCTTTCCGGACTGCACCTGTCGGATCAGTTCGTTGCGGACGTCGTCAACGGTTTTGCTTACCGTGATGCCCAGTGCGGTTGACAGGCCCACGGCCGGGTCTGCGTCTATGGCCAGCACCGTGTTGTCCGGGTTTGAAGACAGGATTTTTACGATTGTTGCAGAAAGCGATGTCTTGCCCACTCCGCCCTTGCCGCACAGGGCGATCACCGCAGTTTTTCCAGTTTGTGAATCAGACACCGGCTGCCGTCTCCTTGTTTTTTAATGCGTCTCTCATGGACCTGAGTTCTTCCACCTCGCCGCAAACAGCGTTATATTCGCATTCATCGCAGTCAAACAACATGTCTTCCGCCATTTTATTCATGGCATTGATCCGTTGCACAACCCCGTTTGAAATATGCTGCATTTCCAGCACGTCTTCCTTGCCTGACGTAATAAAAATCATTTCTGTTGAACGGACGTATTCCAGGGCTGAGAATTTATCGATCAGTGCGCCGCCGAGGACCTGAAAGGAAAAACCATTATGGATCGCTTCTTTGCTGACCCGGCTCCATTCCCGTTGCAACTGTGAAACACCGCGCATCATATAGCCTTTCAAATGGACATCATAGCGGAGCAGCTCCATCTCCCGGAACCGGTCGTAACTGTTATTTTTATCAAAGCCGGATCCGCCGACAATCACCACTTTACCAAAAGACACCTGTTGGTTATTCAGTTTCGGCAGGTCAGGGCCGACTACGGTAATCCGACCATGCTTGAACAGACGCGGGTCCGTCACCCATAGCAGAAAAGACGTGGAGGCGCCCTTCGGGTTCCCGAGCTCCACAGCGGCATCCTGACCCAGCACCAGATTCCGGTTTTTTTCAGATGGCCAGCTTGTCCGTCTTTTATGGATAAACTCGGATACCTTGCCTTCGATTCGCCTGCGGCCCAGATATGCCGTTATTTCCTGATACTGTTTGTCAAATAGACCCATGATTGCTTTCTCTTCCGGTATCCGCCATACCGATCAGCCCGCTTTTCTCATTTTCCGGACATGTTCTTCCGCGTAAAGGGCGGCGCCCAGAGCGCCCATGATTTGCGGATCAACGCCGTTCAAGGCTTTTAGCGGGAGGCCCAGGGCCTCGGAAAGGGCATTGAATACACCGGAGTTTTTTGCCACACCGCCGGTCATCACCACATCTGTTTTGACATCGATGCTTCTGGCCAGCGATGCCACGCGCCTGGCCAACGCGTGATGAAGGGCATTCAGAATATCCGCGATTTTATGGCCTTCATTGACAAGCGATACGACCTCGGTTTCGGCAAAAATGACGCACTGGCTGGAAATGGTCAGTTTTTCTGTTGATTCAGCGGAAAGTTTTCCCAGTTCTTCAAGGGGGACTTCCAGCGCTTCCGCCATGATCTCCAGAAAGCGACCGGTCCCGGAGGCGCACTTGTCGTTATAAATATAGCGTGCAACGTTACCGCTATCATCCAGGCGGGTCGCCTTGGCATCCTGGCCTCCGATATCGATGATCATCCGGACAGACGGCATGATTTGCCAGGCGCCTTTGGCATGGCAGGAAATTTCGGATTCCACCTGGTTGACAAAGGGTATCTGTTCCCGTCCATAGCCGGTTCCGACCACATGGCCGATGTCTTTTTGCGTCAAACCGGCCCCGGCATTTTCCGTTGCCCGTTCCATGGCCTTTTGCATCACCAGAACTGCGGATTCCGCAGGCCGGGTTTTGACCCGAATAACGGCATGGGACAGCATGACGCCGTTTTCCATAATCACCGCCTTGGCCGTCAATGAGCCGATATCGCATCCCGCTACGATCATATGTTTTCCCTCTCATTAATCTTTTCCATGGAAAGCAGCGCGGCCCCGATGGCCCCGGCGATCTGGGGATCTGCTTTTCGGGTCCGTTTGATGCGTCTGCCGATCAGCTTTTCAAGCGTTTCCAGCACCCCGATGTTTTTTGCCACCCCTCCGGTCATGAAAATATCACCTTCGGGCTTGATCGAATTCACGAGGATCGCCACCCGGGCGGCCATTGCGGTATTGATTCCGGCCCCGATATCTTCAATGGGAACCCCGGAATTGATGTATTTAATGACATCCGCCTGGGCCCAGACGGTGCAGGTGGAAGCAAGCGTTATCGGCGATCTGGCTTTGGCGGATAATTTCCCCAGATCATCGATGCCGACACCCAGGACGTTTGCCATGACTTCAAGAAAGCGGCCGGTTCCGGAAGCGCATTTGTCATTGGTTGCAAAACGGCCGACATTTCCGTCCTTGTCAATTTTCATGGTTTTGCAGTCCTGGCCGCCGATATCGATCACGGTTTCGGCGGTCGGCAGCATCCAGTGGGCCCCTTTCCCGTGGCATTTGATTTCCGAGGCCACTTCATTGACAAACGCGATCTTTTCCCGGCCGTATCCGGTGCCGATGCAGTATTTGATGTCCTCTTTTGACACACCGGCAGACGCAAGCGCGCCTTCCATTACGACATTGGCAGAGTCCTGGGGCCGGGGTTTGGATTTAATGATATGACTGCCGATAATCCTTCCGTTTTTCATGATGACGGCTTTTGAAGTAAGGGAACCGACATCGCACCCGGCAACGATATTCATAACAACCCCCTGATTTTGAAAAATTCGTCCAGGCGTTCCCGGGTCGCATCCCAGGACTCCACCCGGTCGTCGAATGCATCGTCATACATGATGTGCGTGGGGTAACCGTGCTGTTCCATATCCCTGGCAAACGGCTTCACCATTCCCCAGGTATTGCGGCAACCAGGCGTACCGTTATAAATCACGCAATCCGCATCATACATTTTGGCACACGCCAGAGATTCCATAAGCCACATACCCTTTTTATCATAGGGTCCCCGGATGGACCGGACCATGGGCAGCCGGGCGTTCATCTGAGCAATGGAATCCAGCATGGCTTCCGGCGTCGAGGTGTCGATGCCGTAACTGGAGCCCGGCATATCTTGGACATATTTGTTGTTGTCTCTGAAATTCCGGGTCAGGATGGATCCGACATGGACAATGCCGCGTTCTTCAAAGTAATTGTAAAAGTTTACGTCCACCGTATAATGATCAATGTAGCACATGAACACACGCAGTTTTTCTTCTTTGTTTTTAAGTCCTGAAATACCGGCTGCTGCATATTCTTTTGCCGTTTTTACCATGGATTCCAGCAGTCTGGTATATATCGGGTGTCCTGCAAAGCAGAACCGGCCGGTATAAATCGCCAGGTTGAAAATGGGCGGCACCGGTGTCGGCTTGAGCAGGAGCATGTCCTCAAGGTCGGCGGTCATGGCATCCTGTCTGTCAACCTCTTGGAGGATTTCCGCCAGGCGGTTGTAATCGAGTTTGTTGCCGGAGTGCCGCTCCACAAATTTGATCATCTCCCTGTAATCATCCACATGATACTGCTGGCTGCGATCGTCACCAATCGTGCTGGGGTAGTTGAGCTGGAAAAAGGGCTTGTTGAGATATTCAGATGCAAAAGCAAAGGCATTGGCATTGGTGTCGCAGACACCCGGTGTGTCGCAGATCACAAAATCGATGGTTTCACTGAGCCCTCCCAGAACCGCGCCCAGCGCGCCCCGCTGGGATGAGCAGGATGTTTCCGGCATGCCGACTTCACAGCAGTAGTCCATATAATCAAACATGCCTCTTTTCCAGACCATGGCGCCGATTGCCGTTAATACTTCAAACGTTACCGGAACAATATCCATGGCATAGAGAATTACCGGCGAATTGCAGAATGTCGTGGCGGCGATTTTTTTCCCCTGGGCTTTCGCGGTCAGTATATTTTCATAATATTTGGCCAGTATCGCAAGCGTCTGAACACCAGGGTCGCCGGCATCGATAAATGATTTGGCAACATTTTTATAATAGGGAATATATCGATATGTGAGTTCGGTCTCTTTTTTCGTGCCAATGGGCAAACTGGCTGCCGCTGCCAATGTTTTCCCCATCATCCAGTCATAATTGTATTCTTGAATCTCAGGTCTCATACCCTTACTCCTTTGTTCGCTTGAAAGCTGCAGCATGGGGCGGATTTCATCCTTCCGTCAATTCGTTCGAGAAAGGCGTTGATTCTCAGTTTCATGCGTCCGGCATCGATATGGGGACCGTATTCCCTTTCAACCCTGAGGCAGGGAATGCCGATGGCTTCAAGATCCTTTTCAAACAGGGCGTTCTCCGCACCGTGAAGGTCGCAGAATCGAATGTTCTGCATAATCACCCCGACCGCTTGCGAGCGGTCGATTCTTTCCGTGAGCAGGGCGAGCCGCCCCCTGTATTTGCCGTACATCCGGGGGCAAACCGATGAACCCAGATAATGCTCTGCAAGCGCCGCAATCGGGTCTCCGTCTTCCCTGATTTCATTTCCTTCGTAACGGATGCCGAAACAGAGGTTTTCACCCACAATAATCGCCTTATCCGTATCTTCGATTAATTGAAACAGATCGATTTCATCACTGACGCTGCCCACCAGCATCACCCGGTGTTTTCCTCTGCTGAAAGATGTCTGGCGTTGATTAAGGGTTGTGACCCATTTTTCCAGCTCTCCGGTATATTCATCCCGGGGCATGACAGTTCCGGCAACGGTTGCGGCAAAAACTTCGGTTCCGGAGACCACGACATCTTCAGTGAATCGCAGGTTTTCGATTTCATTCAGAAGTCGCCTGCCTTTGTTGAATTCTGTTATGGCGGTCTTAAGTTTTTCAGTGGTAATGCTGACCTTGAAGTGAGACTCCAGGCTCTTTATGAGTTCTTTGATCTCTTCAATGTACCATGCCATGCCGTGGTTTTCCGACTTGTGGGGCGCATCAAAATAATAAAAATAATCCGGTACGATGCCCTCAAAATCTTCACCGGCCTTTCGCCAGCATTCATCCAGCCGGCGCATCCCGTCGCATCCCGGCGTGATTATGGCGCCGTCAAGGAAAGAAAATTTCCCCTTGCCGGCAAGCTGTAAAATGCATTTGGGAAAGCTGCAGATAAATGGTCCGAAATAGGTGTCCCCCACTTCCATGCCTTCGGTTTCAATTCCCCTTAACCGAACCGGCAGAATATCCGCAGCATAGAATATTTCAGCAGGGGTGTAAGAACAGGTATATCCGACCACCGGCTTTCCCTCTTTTTTCCACCTTGCGATTGAATCGCATTGCACCCGGGTTGCGGCATCATGAAAAACGTTCATCGTTTACACCTCCTCTGCTGCAAATAACAAGCGGAGCGCGTCCCGGGCCTGAGCTGCATCGTCTTCATACGCGTCCTCGGCCGGCTTTATCACGTCGCAAATCCATGTTACCAGACCCGGAACAACAGCCCTTGCCACCGGCCGAAGCTCTTTGTCCATCTCATTAAAAAACCGGTTGGCGGATTCAGCCAGTTCACAGGTATCGATGGCATTCATCAATTGGCCGGCGAATTGAACAAAGATGGCCGGGTTTTCATCTCCCAGCCGATTGATCACCCGAAGCGCATTGTTTACAAGCCCGGAAATCTCCTGAACTTCATAGGCAGCCATATGCCGGGCAAAAGACGTTGCCATTTCCTCGCCATCGACGGATTCCCATGCGGCCAGTCGTTGATTGAATGCTTTCAGGCGGATATTGGTGAGTTCAGGGCCCATGATCATGCTCACGTGCTTATATTCCGGCTTATTGTTTATGGATGCGGCTACCGCTCGACCAATAGAAGCTTTGGTTTCCGCCAGGGCGATTTTGGCTTTCCATGACGTGACGGGATCGGTCTGATCGACGATCTCTTCAATCATTTTTGACAGCACTTTAGGCAGTTGGGGCGCACCGGGTTCTCCCAACAGGGCGCTGCCGGTGTGAATTTTTCTGACGATTTCCGAAAGTTGATTCACCACACCGGCAACAGCGCTGGTGTCGATTTCCCGTGCAAAGGAAAGGACAACATCGGTCAGCATGTCCGGGGGGAGTTCGTTTAATTTTTCCACGGAGATATCGATCGTATCGGCAAGCAGATTCACCAGAGAAGGCAGCAGGGAGAGAAGCAGGACCATTTTGGCCGGATACCGCCACAGGCTGTTGTTGACCATTTTTATTAATGCACGGCCGTCTTTGGCCGAGTTATCAAACATTTCCCTGATCTCACCGAAATCGATGGTTTTCATCCATTTTTGGAACCCTGGCTCCAGGGCTTTGGCAAAAAATTCAGGATCGTCTTGATGAATATCATTGATAATCCGGCAAGCCCGGGTGATGATTTTCCCGGAATGGCCCGTGGATATTTTTGCAATAACGTCACCCAAAAATTTCTTTTTTTCTGCTGAAGGCATTTCTTCGATGGATTTGGTGACAGTGACGACAATATCAAAAAGACCGTTGATAATGTCCGACAGCGGTTCGCCGATGTTAAGAAGAAACTGTTGATCTTCAAACAGGAGATGCAGT
>JBFXFK010000216.1:0-7593 GCA_050179135.1 Desulfatirhabdiaceae bacterium
CGTTTTCTCCTATTGATGTCAGATATGCCAGAATACCCGCCCACCCCCCCGGCCCTGTCGTTGTTGACCGGATAAAAATCTCAATTTCCCCTGTCCCATTCCGCATCGATCCAGCTTCCCCATTTCTGAAACGTGCCCCGAAATTTTTCGACCGGTGACGCATTCCCGTTTCACCGGACTCATTTGCAATCCGACCGCCGCAAAATACCCGCTGTTTTCTTCAATCACATTTGCTGCATCCAAATGATGCGGTACAACTGCGACGAAAATTTATTTCGGATTGAACGACAATTCATACAAATAAAATTGACAAATGATTCTTCAATATCATATGAGATAGCAAATTAAATAAATATTATTCATAAAATAGATAGTACACAATCCAATCCAATTTATTTTATTTGCCTTCCAGTTCCATACCTTCAGAATCGAATAAATCACGTTTGGCGGGGTAAAACCGGATCATGAACATGAAGCGCGACTATTATGAGGATGTTCAGTTATTCACGTCAGGGGTGGTTGTTTTCTGGTTTGTTGTCCTGATGATTTTCCTCGCCGGTTATCCATTTCTGGTTAAAAACTATTATGTTTACGTGGCCAATTACCTTGCCATCAATATCATTGTCGTGATTGGCCTGAATATTCTGGTTGGCTATACCGGACAGATATCATTGGGCCATGCCGGTTTTTTTGCCATCGGCGCCTATGGGACACTGATCTTCATGACAAAGTTCAATTTTCCCTTTCTCCTGGCGCTTCCCGTATCCGCGCTGATTGCCGCAGCGTTCGGTTTCCTCCTCGGATTGCCGGCATTACGGCTCGAAGGCCCCTATCTGGCAATCGCAACCCTCGGTTTCGGGATCACGATTACCCGGGTAATTGGAAAAATTGAATTCTTTGGCGGCAGACAGGGACTTCATGCGCCAGAACTGGTGGTCGGTTCCTGGCATCTCGATACAGACCGTGATTTTTACTACCTGCTCATGGTGATTACCGTGTTGATGACCATCGCAGCCCGCAATCTTGTCAAAACAAAGGTCGGGAGAGCGTTTGTTGCCATCCGGGATGCCGATATCGCCGCAGAGACCATGGGCGTCAATCTGGTTTTTTACAAGACCCTTGCCTTTGCCGTCAGTGCTTTTTATACCGGGATTGCCGGCGGGTTGTATGCCTTTGTGCTGCGGTTTATCGAACCCGAGGTCTTTTCGCTGTTTATGTCCATCATGTTTCTGGCCATGGTTGTTGTCGGCGGACTGGGGTCCATAATGGGCTCCATTGCCGGAGCATGCCTCCTGGGCTGGCTTGATCTTCAGTTACGGAACATCCTGAGCCTGCCCTATATCGGGACATGGCTTGAGCAACTGTCCAAAAGCTATTTTTCATTGACCGGCGTTTCCAATATCCAGTTCATTCTTTTCGGTCTGATCATGGTTCTCATCATGCTTTTTGAACCACTGGGGATATTCGGTTTCTGGATCAGGACCAAAAAATACTGGAAGACCTGGCCGTTTTGAATCATTGCGCATGAATCTTTCCGGAATTTCAACCTGCCGGTAATGAAGATAAATAGCGAACATCAGGGGTTTGTCCACCCCCGGGAGTGAAAATGAACAGCGAACAGCAGAATATCGAACAAGAAACCGCGGAAGGATGAATCCAGCTTATGGCGGTTCGGCAATTCAGCCGAACAGGCCCCGTAAGGGCGACCTGTCTGTAGGAATTGATGCCGTTATTCCATCAAGCGCCATCGGAGCGGCATGTAACCGGAATACACAGGTCGCCCCTACGGGGCTTGATGAAAATTTTTATGCGTCATTCTACAAACAGGACGCTCCTACGGAGCTTGTATGAAAATGGCATATACCTTTTTATTCTGGATTCTGACTCCTGACTCCTGTTTTCCATTTTAACGGTAATGAAGGTTGTTATGATCGATTTGATGCAGATGATTGCAAGCGGGATCGCAGTAGGCAGCACCTATGCCCTGATGGGGCTTGCCATGGTCATCATTTACAAAACATCGGAAGTGCCGAATTTCGCTCAGGGAGAGATGGCGCTCATATCTGTCTTTTTTACCTTCATGCTTCTGGATCATTATGGATTGCCCGGCTATATCGCTTTTCCGGCAACACTCGTTTTTGCGGCTGTTCTGGGCATTTTTCTGGAATTTGCCGTTTTCCGGAGAGCAAAAAAACCGAACGTGCTGAGCATGATCGTGATCACCATTGGCCTCGAGATGATACTGCTGGGGCTGGTTTCCTGGAAGTTCGGCGCCGATCACAAGGATATGCCGTTTCCGGTTTCGCCTTATGAAAGTTTTACAATCGGCAAAATATTTGTCAGCACGCTGGAGGTTCTGACCCTGGTTGTGGCCCTTGTCCTGATGGTGGCCCTTTTTCTTTTTTTCAAATTTTCAAAGCTGGGCATGGCCGTAAAAGCCACTCAGCAGAACCGGTCGGCTGCCCGGTTGATGGGAATCCGTACCAACCGGATCATGATGCTGACATGGAGCATATCATCGGTTGTCGGATGCATTGCGGGCCTGCTGCTGTCGCCGGTTTCGATGGAACCGTTCATGATGTGGGACCCGATGTTAAAAGGGTTTGCATCTGCTGTGCTCGGCGGAATGACATCGCTGCCGGGTGCAGTTTTTGGGGCCTATATTTTGGGGATTATCGAAAATATTTTTGGCGGATATGTCTCGATCGAATTCAAGTCGGTCGTGGCGTTTGTGATCATTGTTCTGGTTTTGTGCGTCAAGCCCAGCGGACTCTTTGCCCGGCACTATGTGAAAAAGGTGTAGGTTTTCTTTTCAACATCATTATCTGAAAAGCTATCGTCGTGTCACATATGGTTCAAAGTTCAAACATACCAACAAGGAGAAAAATCGCCATGAAACAGAAATTACAGTGTATTTTACTGGCAGCAGTCCTGATTTTCGGTCTCACGGCTTATGCCGCAGCAGAAGAAGGTGTCACTGACACCGAAATTCACATCGGACAGTGGGGGCCCCAGACAGGCCCTGCCGCCGCATGGGGATCGGTTGCGCGCGGTACGGACGCCTATTTCAAGATGATCAATGACGAAGGCGGTATCAACGGCCGAAAACTGGTCCTGCACATGTTTGATGACGGCTACAACCCGGCCAAAACAAAAGCGGGTGTCAAGGATCTTCAGGAAGGAAAAGGCATGTTTGCATGGGTTTCCGGTGTCGGAACAGCAACCGGGCTTGCGGTAAAAGATTATCTGATGGAAAAAAAGATCCCATGGGTCGGCCCGGCTTCCGGCTCCCAGGTATGGGTTATGCCGCCCAGCCGGTATCTTTTTGGCGTATATCCCCAATATTTTATCGAGGCCAAAGCCCTCTGCAACTACGGCGCTTCAACGCTTGGCAAGAAAAAATTCGCCATGGTTTACCAAAATGACGACTACGGAAAGAACGGACTGGCAGGGGCCCAGGAAGAATTGGCCAAGTTCGGGATGAAACTGGTTGAATCGGTACCGGTTGAAGTCGCCGATACGGATATGAAACCCCATGTCATGAAGCTGAAACAGTCTGAAGCAGATGCCGTCCTGCTGTGGGTGACACCATCTCACGCTGTCCGCATTATCGGGACGGCATCCGCCATGCAGTTTGCCCCCCAGTGGATGAGCACCAGCACCTGTTCCGATTTTCCGTTCATGAATACCATCAGCAAGGGGCTTTGGACCGGCGTCATCGCCGCCAGCTTTGGTGAGATTCCCGATTCGCCCGATCCATTGATGCAAAAATATAAAAAGGCACATGAAACCTATGCGGCAAAAGAGGAAAGATGGGGCGTATTCTTTTATGCGGGATTTGGTTTTGTCGAACCGGCTGTTGAAGCCCTCAGGCGATGCGGAAAGGATGTGACCCGGGAGCGTTTTGTCACGGAACTGGAGGGGCTGAAAGATTTCAAAGGTGTTCTGGGCAAGGTCAATTTCAAGGCCTTTGACGAAAAAGATCCCACCAGCAGACAGGGAACCAACGAAGTTTTTCTGGTGCAATGCCTGGAAAATGGCGGGTACAAAAAACTGACCGAATGGACAAAATTTGAGTAGGGATCAGATTGAAATTATGCCATTTTTTTCTGTCGATACGCTCTCGATCTCTTTCGGTGGCATCAAAGCGCTCCAGGGAATCCGCTTTGACGTCAACAAAGGGGAAATTTATGCCATCATCGGGCCCAACGGCGCCGGAAAAACCACCCTTTTCAACTGTATCAACGGCATATACAAACCGGATGCCGGAACTGTCATTTTCAAGGATAACCCGATACAGGGCAAAAAGCCGGACAAAATCGCGCGTCTCGGATTGGCCCGGACGTTTCAGAACATCGAGTTGTTCAGCCATATGAACACCATGGAAAATATCATGCTGGGTCGCCATATTTTTATCCGGACCGGTATTTTCCATGGAGCAACCATGTGGGGCCGGCGATCATACGCCGGAAAAGAGGAAGCCATCCACCGTCGCAAGGTCGAAGAAATCATCGACTTTCTGGATCTTCAGTCTGTCCGGAACAAGCTTGTCGGCGGCCTTCCCTACGGCACCCAGAAGCTGATCGAGCTGGGAAGGGCCCTTGCGCTGGAACCGGAACTGCTCTTGCTGGATGAACCCTGCGCCGGGATGAATTCCGAAGAGAAGCAGGACATGATTTTCTGGATCAAGGATATTCAGGATGAGCTTGGCGTCACCCTGCTTCTGATCGAGCATGACATGAAAATGGTCATGGATATTTCAGACAGGATACTGGTTCTGAATTTTGGAAGATCCATTACAGAAGGAACCCCCCGGGATGTGCAAAGGCATCCCGAGGTGTTGAAGGCGTACCTCGGGGAGACTGAAACCGTTGGCGACAATTCTTGATATCCGGAATATTGAAACCTGTTATGACCTGATCACTGCTGTTCGGGGGGCTTCCCTGTCCGTTGAGGAAGGGACGATCACGGCCATTCTGGGAAACAACGGCGCCGGCAAATCCACGGTCCTGAAGACCGTGATGGGTCTTCTTGAAGACCAGCCCGACAAGGGAACCATTGAATTCATGGGGAAACGGATTGACCGGATGGATACGGAAGAGATCGTGCGGATGGGCATCTCGTTTGTTCCGGAAGGCAGGGAGGTGTTCAAGGACCTCTCGGTAAAAGAGAACCTCCTGATGGGGGCTTACGTCAGACGGGACAAATCCGGCATTCAGGAAGATATTGAAAAGATATACACCTATTTTCCCATACTCAAAGACCGGACCAATCAATGGGCCGGAACCCTTTCCGGCGGCGAACAGCAGATGCTGGCCATCGGAAGGGCCCTAATGAACCGGCCCAGACTCCTGTTTCTGGATGAGCCGTCCCTGGGCCTGTCCCCGATTCTGGTTCAGGAAATTTTCAGGATCATTCAATCCATCAATAAAGCCGGCGTGACCATCCTGTTGGTGGAACAGAATGCCAGAATGGCGCTTTCGGTTTCCGATGTGGGCCTGATACTGGAAAACGGCCGTTTTGTTCTGAAGGGAACGTCAACAGATCTGCTGGCAGACCCGAATGTTCAGGAGTTTTACATGGGCATGCGATCCGGGCAGTCTGCCAAGGGATATCAGCGGTGGAAAAGGAAGAAGCAGTGGAGATGACAGACATTTCATTGCACACGGTTCCGGCAATTTTCAGGGCCACCGTATCGAAATATGGCGACCGGGTGTCCATGCGCAAGAAGGCATACGGGCTGTGGCATGACATCTCCTGGAATGACTATTACCGGCAGGCCGGATATGTGGGCGCCGGGCTCATATCGATGGGGCTTCAAAAAGGGGATTGCGTTTCCATTATCGGTGATAACTGCCCGGAATGGGTGATTGCGGATATGGGCATTCAATGTGCCGGTGGTGTTTCCGTCGGCGTCTATGCCACCAATGCCTGGCCCCAGGTTGAATATGTCATCACCCATTCCGGGTCAAAGTTCTTTTTTGTGGAAAATGAGGAGCAACTGGACAAGTGGCTCCGGTTCCGGGAAAATGTCCCCCAACTGATCCGGGTGATCGTATGGGATATGGAAGGTCTCAGAACCTTCAATGACCCGATGGTCATGACGTTTTCCGAAATGCTTGAGCTGGGAAAAACCGTCACAGCCGACCAGCCGGACCTGTTTGAAAAGCGGGCGGAATCGGTTCAGCCCGGAGATCTCTCGGTGCTGATCTACACATCCGGCACAACCGGTCCTCCCAAGGGCGCCATGCTGTCTCACGCCAATGTCACCTGGATGGCCCATGCCGTTTCCCGAACCAATTCGGTCCATCCCTCGGATGAGGTTCTTTCCTTTCTGCCCCTTTGCCATATCTTTGAAAGACTGTTTTCAGTCTTTGTCCATATCACCTATGGCTACACCGTCAATTTTGTCGAAAAACCGGATACGGTGGTCGATAACATGACCGAGATATCCCCCACGGTCGGGTATGCCGTGCCCAGAATATGGGAAAAGTATTATTCGTCGATTCTGATAAAAATGTCCGACGCCACCGGGTTTAAAAAGGCGGTTTTTTTTACGGCCCTGAAGATCGGTCAAAAACGGGCGGCACTCCGGATGGATTTTAAAGCCGTGCCTGCCTGGCTTGACATGGTGTTCACGGTTGCCTGTTTTGCCGTTTTCCGGAAACTGAAAGAGAAAATGGGCTTTGACCGCTTCCGGGTGGCCTATTCCGGCGCCGCCCCCATATCGCCGGATGTTCTCCGGTTTTTTCAGTCAATCGGCGTCAACCTGATCGAGGGATACGGGCAGACAGAAGCGACAGGCGTTACCACCCTGTCCAGAATCGGACAGGTCAAGTTCGGAACCGTCGGGCCACCGCTTCCCGGAACAGAGATCCGGATCGCTGAAGACGGTGAAATTCTGGTAAAATCACCCGGCGTATTCCAGGGGTATTTTAAAAATGAAGCGGCCACTGCAGAAACGGTCATCGACGGATGGCTCCATTCCGGCGATGTGGGAGTCATTGACAATGACGGTTTTCTCAACATTACCGATCGCAAAAAGGACATCATCGTTACGGCAGGCGGGAAAAACATTACGCCCCAGTATATCGAGAACAAGCTGAAATCGAGCATCTATATCAACGATTCGGTGGTGATCGGGGACAGACGAAAATTTCTGAGCGCACTGATCATGATCGATGAGGACAATGTTGTCAAATACGCCCAGGACAGGAAAATCCAGTTTTCAACCTATAAGGATCTGACGCAGGCGCCGGAGATCCAGGAATTGATTCAGGGCGAGATTGACCAGGTCAATGAAACCGTTTCACGGGTTGAACGCATCAGAAAATTCACCATCCTTCCCAAGAAGCTGTATGAAGAAGATGGTGAGGTCACCCCCACCATGAAAGTCAAGAGAAAACAGGTGCATGAGGCCTTCAGCGACCTGATCGATGCGATGTACCGATAAGCTCCGTATCATTTGCTCAATCCCACCAGGGGAAGAAGGATGTAAAGGCCGATCCATATCGTCAGTCCGCCGACCATATCATAGATGATACCGGCCCGGATCATCCGGGTGATCGGAACCATTCCGGAGCCATACACGAT
>JBFXFK010000217.1:0-7591 GCA_050179135.1 Desulfatirhabdiaceae bacterium
TTGTAGATGGTCTCCGCTGCTTCCGGAGCAAATTTGAACCCATCGTAATAGGTCTGCATCATGTCGCAGGCTTCCGTCACGTCATTCGGATTCAACCCGCAGGCTTTGACCACATCCCTTATGGCCACCTCCATTTCGGCATGGGTAAACCCGCACACGTCATTCAACACCGGGTCCGAATAAATATTTTCGGCAATGTTGTATCCGCTGGTAATGTCACTCATCACGATTGGCGATACACCGGTAATGAACATTCTGTCAAACAGCGAATGTCGGGTAGAAGACTTGATTACCTTGAACAATGTCCGAAGCGGACCTTCTTCAAAAACCAGGGCTTCATACCGCTTTTGTTTGTCCTGCTGAACGCCCATCATGACCTGATTGGCAAAGTTGTCATATTCATCGATCAGCAGGTATACAGGATGATCTGTCATGCGCACGGAGGATATCAGGGATTGAATGGAAACAATGGCATCATCCGGATCAATCCGGATATCCGGAATATTGTGATTCCGGTAATATTTTATAAAATCTTCAATGCTGCTATTGATATGATTATGCAGGGACCGCCTGATGTCTGCCACATCCCCAAAGGGTTCCACGCAGGAAAAATCCCACTGGAGGATAAAATACCGGTTGTGCAGCGGGGTGGGGTTTTTGCCGATATCGAGATTGCTGAACATTTGGTCAAAGTGGCCGATGCTGGCCAAATCATAATAGTTGAACAGGGTGGACAGCAGCAGGCTTTTGCCAAAGCGCCTGGGCCGGATAAACAGCAGATATTCCCCCTTTTCCAGCAACGGGATACAGCCGGTCCGGTCACAGTAAAAAAAGCCCTGAGTGACAATTTTTTTAAAATCACAGATACCATAAGGGAATTTCATTTGATAACCCTTCACTTCGTGCCCGGGTCAGGCCCGGAAAGACAAATGGTGCAGGTCCGATCAAGGAATCATTTTTTTCAGATAGGATGCATAGGTCTGGCGGATGCCATCTTCCAGAGAAATGCTTGCCTGCCATCCCATCGCATTCAACCGGCTGACATCGAGCAGTTTTTGGGGTGTGCCATCGGGTTTGGCCGTATCCCATGACACCTGTCCGGTAAATCCAACTGTTTTCTGAACGATTCCGGATAATTCACGAATGGTGACATCCTGACCGGAGCCGATGTTGATGTGGGCGATTCTGCCATTTCCGGTGACCTGATCGTAATCCGCATCATCCAGACCCATGACAAACATGCAGGCCTTTGCCAGGTCATCCACATGAAGAAATTCCCGCCGGGAAGCCCCGGTGCCCCATAATATGACTTCCGGAACCGGTTTTGATCGATGATCGACCGGAATTCCCAGGCTTTTTTGGATATCTCCCGGAATGGGGCCATATACGGCCACATCCCGGGCAATGCCATCCGCATCACCCGCGAGGGCCAGTTTGGCCAGATGAAATTTGCGGATCATTGCCGGCAGCACATGGGAATTTTCCAGGTTGTAATTGTCGTTCGGGCCATACAGATTGGTGGGCATGACCGAACGAAAATGGGTGCCATATTGACGGTTGTAAGAATGGCACATTTCAATCCCGGCGATTTTGGCAATGGCATAGGGCTGGTTGGTGGGCTCCAGAAACCCCGACAGAAGGTCCTCTTCCCGCATCGGCTGAGGGGCCATCCGGGGATAAATGCAGGAGCTGCCCAAAAACAGCAGGCGGCGGACACCGGCCCGATACGCCTCATGAATGACATTGGCCTCGATCATGAGATTCTGATAGATAAAGTCCGCCGGATAGGTATTGTTGGCATGGATGCCACCCACTTTGGCTGCGGCCAGCACGACCTGGTCGATGGCTTCCTGCTGAAAAAAGGATCGTACCGCGTGCTGATCCAGCAGATCCAGTTCATTGCGGGTTCGAACCACGATATTGGTGACGCCGTCCGCTTCCAGTCGGCGCACAATTGACGATCCAACCATTCCCCGGTGCCCGGCAACAAAAATGCGGGATTGGGGATGGTGAATGGCCGGATTTTGGTGTTTGGACAACATGTTATTCGGGTTCATGGCCTGTCCGATGGCTATTCAAAATAATTGTAGATGGTAAAACCTTCCCGGCAAATGACATAATCCCGTTCCGCTTCTTTCAAATCTTCACGAACCATGATCCGGACCAGCTCGTCAAACGTCACGCGGGGTGTCCAGCCCAGAACGGATTTGGCGCGGGACGGATCTCCCAGAAGAAATTCCACCTCGGTGGGACGAAAATACCGGGGGTCGATACAGACAACCGTCTGCCCGATGACCGGCAGTTTCGGGGATGGAACCGATTTGACACAACGCGCAATTCCGGCGCCCTGAATGTCTTCGATTACCCCCACTTCATCCACGCCATCCCCCTGCCAGCCAATTTTTACCCCAACCTGGTGAAAGGCTTTTTCAATAAACTCCCGAACCGAATGGGCCACCCCGGTTGCAATGACAAAATCCTGTGGGGTTTCCTGCTGAAGCATCATCCACATGGCCTGAACATAATCTCCGGCATAGCCCCAGTCCCGCTGCGAGTTCAGATTTCCCAGATAGAGCCGGTCCTGAAGCCCCAGCATGATCCGGGCCACGGCCCGGGTGATTTTGCGGGTGACAAAGGTTTCTCCGCGAACCGGAGATTCATGATTGAACAGGATGCCATTGCAGGCAAACATGTCGTAGGCTTCCCGGTAATTGACCGTGATCCAGTACGCATAGACCTTGGCTGCGCCATAGGGGCTTCTGGGATAAAACGGGGTGGTTTCCTTCTGGGGAATTTCCTGGACCTTGCCGAACATTTCACTGGTGGATGCCTGGTAAAACCGGGTTTTTTTTTCCAGCCCCAGGATGCGGATGGCTTCCAGGATGCGCAGGGTTCCCAGTGCATCGGAATTGGCCGTGTATTCAGGCGTTTCAAAGGATACCTGAACATGACTCTGGGCCGCAAGATTGTAAATTTCATCCGGCTGGACTTCCTGAATGATGCGAATCAGATTGGTGGAATCCGTCAGATCCCCGTAATGCATGAAAAATCGCACGTCGGTTTCATGCGGGTCCCGGTACAGGTGATCGACCCGCCGGGTATTGAATGATGAGGATCGGCGTTTGATGCCGTGAACGGCATATCCTTTTTCCAGCAGAAACGAGGCCAGATAGGCGCCATCCTGACCGGTGATGCCGGTGATCAAAGCTGTTTTCATAAATTGTCCTGTTGTTGATGCAGTCAGTGTTTACCGTGAAAATGCAGTTAAAAATAAACATATACCATCAAGCTCCGTAGGAGCGACCTGTTTGTAGAATGAAGCATAAAAAATTTCCATCAAGCCCCGTAGGGGCGACCTGTGTATTCCGGTTACAGGCCGCTCCGATGGAGCTTGATGGGAATAACTACATCAATTTCTACAAACAGGTCGCCCCTACGGGGCGTTTTTGGAAGATATTTTCATTCCTGGAGGCGATCAAGCCCTTGATCATGAGTGCTTACCGTGAAAACACACTTGGCGTTGAGATATAAATCATGGGTATCGCGATCGACTGCCTGAATGCCGGATGCCGCACCTTCAGTCTTCAGTCTTCAGTCTTCAGTCTTCAGTCTTCAGTCTTCAGTCTTCAGTCTTCAGTCTTCAGTCTTCAGTCTTCAGTCTTCAGTCTTCAGTCTTCAGTCTTCATCCTTCAGCCTGTTTCCGTTTCAACATCGCTTCCAGATCGGCAAACGGCCGGTGGTCCAAAGATGTCTTCTGCGCGCGGCCCGGTGTTTCTTTGTCATACCACTCCGCCACTTCATACCGGGAATGCTCGTTATCATGGCAGTACAGGCATAACAGTTCCCAGTTGCTGCCATCGGGCGGGTTGTTGTCATGATTGTGGTCCTTGTGATGAACCGTGAGCTCACGAAGCCGCTTTCCCGTAAACTCGCGCCCGCATCGGGCACATATCCAGGGAAACAGTTTCAGGGCTTTTTCCCGGTAGGTTTTTTCCCGAAGCTCCCGATTCTGTCTGGCTTCGGCCAATAGTCGATCCTGGTCTGCCTTGTTCATGGTGTTCGATCCTGATGTTTTTCTGGTCTGGTTTCAGGTTTGCCTGGCAAGGGATATCATCTGGATCAGTTCAGTCTCGCCAATTACCGGAATTCCGAGTTTTCTGGCCTGATCAAGTTTGGAACCGGCCTCATCACCCGCTACCACATATCCGGTGTTCCGGCTGACCGAACCCGCCACCTTTCCTCCGGCGGATTCGATCATGGACTTTGCCTGGCTTCGGGTCAGGTTGCTGAGCGTTCCGGTCAGAACAAATATTTTCCCTTCCAGATGACGCGAATTTTTGGGTGCTTCGGACTGAAGCTGTATGCCGGATGCCAGCAGGCGGTCAATGGTTTCCCGATTTTCCGGCTTGGAAAAAAAACGGGTAATGCTTTCGGCAATAACATCCCCGATCCCGCCGGTCTGCAACAGGGTGTCGGATGATTGGGACATGAGGTCATTCAGATCCGGGAAGCGTTCGGCCAGCAACCCGGCCATGGTTTCCCCCACATGTCGGATGCCCAGGCCGTAAAGAAACCGTTTCAGGCTGATCTGTTTCCGGGATTCAATGGCCCGGACCAGATTATCAGCCGATTTCGGGCCCATGCGATCCAGGTTTTTTAAATTTTCCTGTGTCAGATCAAACAAATCCGCAACCGATCGGACAAGGCCCTGATCCACCAGTTGATCGGCCAGCTTTTCACCCAGTCCTTCGATATCCAGAGCACCCTTGGAGGCAAAATGCCGGATGTGCTCCTTCAGTTGGGCCGGACACTGGGTATTGATGCACCGGAGCACGGCCTCTTCCCGGTCTGTTTCCGATACGGTCCGGGTGACAGCGGAACCACATGACGGGCAGGTATCGGGCATGACAAAGGGCGTTTCTTCCCCGGTCCGGAATTCCTTTGCCACATGGGACACTTTGGGGATCACATCCCCGGCCCGTTCGACAAACACGGTATCGCCGATTTTGATATCGAGGCGTTCAATTTCATCGGCATTGTGAAGGGTGGCCCGGCTGACCATCACCCCGCCGATGTTTACCGGCTCCAGAATGGCGACCGGGGTCAGGGCGCCGGTTCGCCCCACCTGAACATCAATACCCGTGATCCGGGTGGTTTCCCGGGATGCCCTGAATTTCCAGGCAATGGCCCATCTGGGGCTTCTGGTTTTCAGGCCAAGGGTTTCCTGGGCATATAGGCTGTCCACCTTGACCACCATGCCATCCATCTCGTAGGACAGGGATGCCCGCATGGATTCCAGGTCCCTGTGGTATTCCAGAACCTGATTCAGATTCAGGCCGGTCCGTATCAGGGGATTGACTGGAAATCCAAGGGTTTTCAATGCCTGAAGCAGGTCGTAATGGGATCGGGCCCTTATTTCCGGATTGTTTCCCACGCCATACACAAACAGGCTCAGGGGCCTCTGGGCGGTTATGGCGGAATCGAGCTGTCGCAGGGACCCGGCCGCCGCATTCCGCGGATTGGCAAACAGGGGCAGGTTTTCTTTCAGGCGGTTCGCATTCAACCGTTCAAATCCGTCCCGTGTCATATATACCTCTCCCCGGACTTCCAGAAATGACGGGATAGCCTGATTCGTATCCGTACACAGCACCAGCGGGACCGAGCGGATGGTTTTGACATTGGCCGTGATCACCTCACCGGTCGCACCATCCCCGCGGGTGGCGGCCAGTGTCAATTTTCCGGACTCATAGACCAATTCGACGGCAATGCCATCCAGCTTGGGCTCTGCGGTATAGATGACGGCCGGGATGTCGAGGAGTTTTTGAATCCGGCGGTCAAACTCGACCATGTCCCCTTCGGAAAAAGCGTTGTCCAGGCTTTGCATGGGAAGGGAATGCCGGACGGTTTCAAAACCCGTCAACGGGGCTGACCCGATCCGGGAAGTGGGCGAGTCCGGGGATGCCAGCTCCGGATAGTCAGTTTCCAGTGTGATCAGTTCCTGCATCAGCCGATCATATTCGGCATCCGATATTTCGGGCTGATCCAGGGCATGATACAGATAATTGTGGCGGTGAAGGGTCCGGGTTAACCCGTCAATCCGCTGACGGATATGTGCATTGGGGGATTCTGGCATATTTGACCCATGATGTTGGTGGCCAGCCTGCGGCTGGATTGAAACCGCTGATCCCGGAATCCGGGTTTCCAGGCAGATCCGGAAACCGAGTCCGACACGACCAGCATGGCGGCCAGATTGACGTTGCGGAATCGGGCGACACTCAGAAGCGCCGAGAGTTCCATTTCCACGCCAATGGCATTTTTTTTCCGAAAACAGGCGATTTTTTCCGGTGTTTCCCGATAAATGGCATCCGTGGTCCAGATGCTGCCCTCATGAAACGGGATGTCGGCAGTCTCCAGAATCTGTTTCATCCCCTGTGTCAGTGTCGTGGGTTGAACCGGCATGTAATCCGGATGACGGGTCAATGGATTGTCCGAAGGGCTTTCATGCAGCCGGTAATGGGCCGATGTGCCTTCGTCGATCCATGCACCTGACGGGATCAGGATGTCCCCGATCCCGATGTCTGGTGATATGGCGCCGCACCAGCCCAGAAACAGGATTTCCCTGGCCCCCCATGCAATCAGTGTTTCCAGAATCATGGCGGCATAGGGTGCTCCCATCATGGGACCGGCAATGGCCACATGATCACCGGCCACCACCAGTTGGCTCATATACAGCCGCATCGGGGTGACCTGGTCGGGTCCCATGAGATGGATGATGTCATCCAGATCGATCCGGGTTGCCACCATCAGTGCCAGAGGTCCCAGTTTGGGCGTATTCCGGGTGATGACGGGCTGAACAATGCCGTTAACCACACTCCGGTCATTCGGGTTTGGCATGTGTGGCCAGTTCTTCCTTGATTTCGTCGATGACCTCGTACAGCCAGTCAACATCTTCTATGGTCAGTCGTCCGGCCTTGACCGGGGTCCGCTGACCCCCTTCCTTTTTGTGAAGGATGCGCGGACCGATCTGAAGCTTGGGCTCGCCCTTGTCATACTGGTTGATGGAAACAATGAGGCCGGTCGATTCACACTTCCAGGCCTTCAGGACTTTATCTTTTCCCGGATCAAATGCCATGTTCTTCTCCTTGATTTTTTAATCGCAAAATGGCCTGGAACATCGTCAGGACCATTGGTTGACTTCTGGATAGAGACTTTCAGAAAACGATATGAATTATTCCGGATGATTCACCCACATGAATGAAAACAAACAGCGAACAGAAGAATATCGAACAAGGAACCGCAGAAGGATGAATACGGCTTGTAGCGGTCCGGCAAAACAGCCTCAAACTTCGACATTCCTTGTTTGATATTCGATATTCGTTTTTTGCTGTCGATGCATTTTCACGGTAAACGATCATGAATCATTCCGGGAGCTTCACCCCCACATATGAAAATAACATATACCTTTCAAGCTCCATCGGAGCGGCCTGTAACCGGAATACACAGGCCGCCCCTACGGGGCTTGAGGGAAATTTATATGCATCACGCTACAAACAGGTCGCTCCTACGGAGCTTGATGGAATATATTTGTTAA
>JBFXFK010000218.1:0-7586 GCA_050179135.1 Desulfatirhabdiaceae bacterium
GCTGATAGATGCCTGTCATCACTATCTGCCCGAAATTACCGCAGAACAAACTGAACAGAAAACCATTATCCGGGATTATCTGCTGCAGGAAGCCGGGGATATTCCGGTTCGGCGCATTGGAATTGTGGATTCGGGATGGGCCTGTACTACCCAGGACATCATCCAATACCTGCTGCCCGAAGCAGAGTTTGTCAGTGGCATGTATTTGGGCGTCAGTCATCAGGGTATGCATCCGAATGATCGAAATGTCAAATATGGATTGCTGCGGGATGATTTTCGGAGATGCCGGCATCACAATATCCTGGAAAGCACAGCCGGGGTGATCCGGATATGGGAAACCCTGCTGCGGGAACCTGTGGAAAGTACCCAGTTCCTGCATCGGTCTGCCGATGGCCACATTGTCGCGTCAGCCAATAAGAATAAAACCATTGGAAAATATGAAAAAAAGATTGCAGTGTCCATCAGACAGGGCGTTCATCAGGGAACTACCGCACGACGGAAGGGAGTATTTGCCCTGCTGGCATTACTGGATCAGTGTCTTTTGTCTGATTTTGAAATAGCAGTAACGATGATTTCCAGCAATATATCCACACGGCCATCCCGGCAAATTGCAGATTGCCTGGTATATCTGAGTATGGAAGAAGGTGCCGCCGATGGTCAAAAAAGCGATTTTGGATTTCGGGGAATCCGGGAAGGAACCGCCTGGTATCCGGGGATATTGGCTACATTGGGTGCGGGTTGGTTCACGCCGCTGTTGGAAAAAGGACTTCGTGGATATCTGGTATGGCTGACAGGGATAAAGCCGGATACCGCAAAATGAAAATAGCAATTATCAGCCGGGGAGATGCCAGTTCTGGCGGGGCGGGCCGTGTAGCAGAACTATTGGCTAAAGGATTACACAACGCTGGCACTGAAGTCCGGCATATCGTTCGTATTCAAAATACCTTTTCTAATCAAAATAACGTTACGAAACGATTACGAAAAATACCGGGAGATATTATTATTCGGAATGCAATTGGTATTGATATAAGTGGTATTCGCCTTATTCTTTCCCAAATTGCCGAGTGGGCTGATTTACTTCATTTTCATGATGTCTCAATGGCATATGGAATCCGCGCTACGGAATGGATGATCAAAAAAGTTCCCATTTGCCTCACGTTACATGATTTTTCAAATATAACAGGTGGATGTCTCAACCCTCAAAACTGTCATCGATACATAACTTGTTGTGGAAATTGCCCGCAAATTGGCATCCCCCCTTTATCACTACCAATAGATTTAACACATTACTACTTCAAAAGACACTACCAGCTCTTGTCTTCACCAAAAGTGACATTAATTTCTCCATCCAATTATCTTGCATCTGAAGCGAAAAAAGGAGCTGGTCGTTCAGCAAAAATTATTAGAATAGACAACCCAGTAGATACAAATGTATTTTTATCTGATCACCGTAATAAAGTTCGCAAACAATTGTGCATCTACGATCACCATAAGGTGATTTTGTTTGTGGCTTCTCAGATTGATAATCCAATTAAGGGTTTCTTCCCCTTTTTTGAGAAATATTCTCTTATCTCCAAGGATAAACCGAATTGGAAATTATTTCTCGTAGGAAAATTTATTCGTTCCTCAAATCTGGATATTGTTCTCAAATCTAAGGTTCATTACTTAGGATCAGTTGATGATGAAAAAGTGCTTTCAGGTATCTATGCCGCATCTGATTGTACGGTCATCCCTTCTGTCGCCGATAATGTTCCGTGCATTATATCCGAATCATTAAGTTGTGGCACACCAGTAGTGGGTTTGGATGTCGGGGGACTTTCGGAAATGTTTGAAAATAGACATCAAGGTATCTTACTAAATGAAAATACAATAGATAATTGGAAAAAAGCATTGTATTCCGTTTTGGAAGATAAAAACCTTAACACTAGAAAAGAAATTTTAGAATATGCAAAATTGCGATATGGTTTGAATAACGTTATAAAAAAACATATTAAATTATATCAGGATATAATATTTCACTAAACAGAACTTTTTTACAAGGCAGCAATTCTAAAATATTACATGGTGACACAAATAGTTTTGGGTTCAGGTATCAGCCAAGCTGCTATGCAATTTCTGGCAAAGCTGATTCAAATAACCATCAATATTAAATTTTTCGAGAAATAGATTCCTGGCTGCTTTAGAGTAATCAGGATAATAATCTCGCAATTGATATAGTGATTCACTTAACTTTTTTAAATTCTTAAGATAAATTCCGGTTCCGGTAGACTCCACAAATTTTCCAATTACATCGTTACCAAAGGCCAGAACAGGTATACCCAGACGAAAAAATTCAACCATCTGTCCAGATGAATGGGAAATAAGCCTTTCATTCAAATCTTTTCGAATGTAGCTGACAAAACCGATATCCATGCCTGCAATATTATGTCTCATTTCATCGAAAGAATCAGTTAATGGAAGAAGAATTGGCTTAATTTGGGTTTCATTAAACGCATCTCTCATATTATCATAGACATATCCCTGAAAATAAATGATTACATCATTATGGGCTTCTTTTAGAAGAAGATGGCTTCCACGGTTACGACAGGCTGTAATTTGCATCAGTTTAAGTGGCCATTCAGGAATTCTATAACTATTTTTATTCGACACTTGTAAAGCGTATAAATCATCCTTCAGGGAAACTGGTAGATAAAATTTTTCCAAATTATGTGAGCCAATAATTGAATCCAGCAGTGCACCACGAAATTCATCTTGGATAATCATCAAACTGCATCGGGATATTGATTCTCTATTTTGGTGGATCATCCAACGAATTAGAGGGCTTTTATAATATCTTGAGTCATGGCATATGATATCATGAGACCAAAAAAACAATCTTTTCTCAACAGGAGCGTATTTTGAAGCAATGTTGAGAGCATGATGATCAACAACTAGTATACCATCATAATCACCTTTGATAAGAAATCTCCTCATTGAATCTATTGCACCATGACGATTGTTATAAATCCTTACAGCTTGAATTAAATCACTTATCCGTTTTCTCACAGTTCTCTTATCAAAAGGCCATAAATATGCCAAAATGTCATAAAGACCATATCCCCGATCATCATTACTGATAAGATTAATATCAAACTCTTTTTCCAATCCTGATAGAGTATCATACAAATGTGGGTACATTTTTTGATCATAAGGTTGAAATGTAATTATAAAAAGTTTTTTTTTCATGGTTAATGAATTATTTAGATTTGAAAACAATTAGTTATTTAAGATAACGCATTGTTTTGATAATGGCTGCTGTATGCTCAATATCTGATTTTTGAAGAGATAACCCACTGGGCACATAAAACCCCTGCCGGTACAACCGCTCGGCGACCTGATAGGTTTCTCCTGCAAACAGACCCAGTCTCTTCAGAACCGGTTGTAAATGCATGGGACAAAAAAAAGGTCTGGTTCCAATACCCAGATTGCCCAGACGCGTCATTGCTTCTGCTGCATCAACCCCCATTGATTCATCCAGTACCAGCCCATATACCCAATAGATATTGTCTGCATATCCGGTTTTTGTCAGGGGCAGTTGAATGCCCGGGATACCGGAAAGCCGTTCGGTATAACATTTCCCCATCCATCGTTTGCGAGCTACAAATTCATCCAGTCGTTCGAGTTGAGCCAGCCCCAACGCAGCCTGAATGTTGGTCATACGAAGGTTCCAGCCCAGACGGTCATGAACAAACCGTTTTTTGGGTTGAAAGCACAGGTTGCGGAGGCTGCGGCAGGTTTCGGCAAGTACGTCATCATCTGTCAGGATCATGCCGCCCTCACCGGTGGTGACATGCTTGTTGGGATAGAAGCTGAAGGTGCTGACATCCCCAAAGCTGCCACAGGGGCGCCCCCCATAATTCTGTCCAATCACCTCTGCCGCGTCCTCGATCAGTTTCAGGCCATATTTTCGGGTCAGTTCCATAACCGGGTCCATATCCACGGGCAGGCCATAGATGTGTACCACCATGATGGCCCTGGTTTTCGGGGTGATCCGGGCCTCGATCTGGCTGACATCCATGTTCCACGTGACCGGGTCGCTGTCAACCAGCACCGGGGTTGCGCCGGAACGCACAATCTGGTTGATGCAGGAGATGATGGTAAATGCGGGCAGGATGACTTCATCCCCGGGACCGATTCCCAGTCCATCGACCGCGGCATCCAGCGCGGCTGTGCCGTTGCAGACAGCAATGCCATGCTTTCGCCCCATACGCGCGGCAAAAGCCTGCTCAAACCGGATGACAAACGGACCCTCGGACGAAATCCATCCGGTTTCAATGCATTCGATCAGGTATTTCTTTTCGTTGCCATCCAGCAGGGGTTCATTGACCGGGATGAACTGGTTCATGGCTCAGACTTTCTTCAGGGTCACACATACCCCCCAGGTGTCAGTACCCGGCGGGTTTCCGGTTAAAAATTCTTCGGCGCCAATACGCATAAAACCATTCGACTCTGCCAGCAGATCAATCTCGGGCAGGGAAAAATGCCGCATCGGATGGGTTTCGGTCAATGTGCGGACCGTACCGGTTATCAAATCCCGGACAAAAATGGTGTAATGAACATCCACCCGGTTCTGGTTGGGACAGGTTATGGGTTCGGCAATCCGGGTGATTTCACAGGTACTGTCAGCCATGCGCTTGACCCGGACAGTCGGCCCCAAAGTATAAACAGCCGGCGAATACCAAAAATCAAAAACAAACAGCCCTCCCGGATTCAGATGATCTGCGGCACGGGCAAAAACCGCCTTCACGCGAGAATTGTCAGTCTGGTAACTGATAACATGAAACAGGGAAATGACCGCATCAAATCCGCGGTTGAGCTGGACCGTACAGATATCGTCGTGCAGACACTGGAATCCATCAGTTTCTGTGGCCTGTGCCCACATGGTGTGGCTGCGCTCGATTCCGGTTACCCGGTAGCCTTTTTCGGCCAGAAGTCGTCCATGCCTGCCAGTTCCGGAACCGAATTCCAGAAGCTCCCGGCCAGTCATGCCGTGGCCGGTCAACAGCCTGTCAACATAGATGACTTCGGCATCATAGTCCTTATCCTGATACAGCAGGTCGTAATAGCGGCTGTACGCGTCAAACACATCGGCAGTAAGATTCATGGTCACGATTCAGGGAATCTTTCGAAAACCCTGTCCCTTATGAACGGAAAAGTGTGAAGTATGAAGATTGTAAGGCTTGCATTATCATGCGACATATCATCCTTCATATTTCAGCTCTTCCGGCAATTTTGCGATAAACCGTGTTTTATCCCCTTCACCGGCATACGGCCCCTGTTTCACTTCGATCATCTCACTTTGTTCCAGCATTTCAAAGGCATGACCACCGGTTGCCAGCAAAATGACATCCCCCTGTTCCAAAATACGGCTTTCCAGATAAATCTGGTTATCGTCAAAAAAATCAATCCGAACCCTGCCGGATTTGATGAACAGCACCTCATTGGTAAACTGTACTTCCCGGACAACCGGGTTGTGGACATGTGGCGGGATCACGTACCCCCTGGGCCGGTTCATATATCCAAGCTGCTGGGAAAAGTCACCCGGGGTAAAAAAACGGATACCTTCCTGGTGATATCCGGCCCGCAGGATCAGTGCCAGCATGCGGTCATCATGGCAAATTGAATCGATCATGGTCATTTGTGAAATAGGCCCTGTCATTTAACTGCTGTTTATACGGATTAATGCTGAAGCTGAGGTGTTTAAAAACTGCCAAAACCATCTGAATTCTTTGATCGGGTTTTGGCTTACGACAAAAAACCCCTTTCGGAGTTGTTTTTGGGTGAATATTTTATTCATTCACGGGTGTTTTGTTTAGAACCAAGCAATCAAAAACCTATTTCAACATTAACTGCGTTACCATGCACCTTTCACCGCCCCATGATATCGGATCTCCGATATTATATGTAAAACATATCGATATCATTAATAAAATCTTGCTAAACCAGTTACCATAAATACGCACTTGTAGCCCTGCATTCAAAACCATGACCGTTTGCCTGGCATTTTCAACAGTTTCATACGCCCAGCGAATCTATCGAAGATGGCTGGGCAGCCAGATAATTATCGATTGCTGTCTTCAGATTTCTCAGTGTTGACAGAAAGTCAGACTTGTCGTCATCCGTCCATGCCGATGTATCAATGGACTGGATATTGGCCAGCGCCCTGTTCATGATTGTGAACGATGTCTGAGGGTCGTTTGGATCTTTTTTCTGGCGCTGGGTTTTTCTTTCAGGCTGATTTCGTAGAGTTTGCCTTTTTCAAAAATAATGGCATTTGAATCTGTTGACAATTTTCCCCCTTGTTATTCAATTGTTCAGGTTCAATCCGGTTCTGTAAAAGATAGTGGTCATCCGTAAATTAATGCGGCCAATCGTATCCAAAACTTGCGTTGATCCCAAAAGCGGTCATTGTCGATATAGTCTCTTGTCATTTTTCAATTTCAAGTATGAAATGGCAATAAATGTTCCTGCCCAGCGATTCCTTGTTCCTCAGTGCCATCAGGCGGTATTTCATGCCTGCAGACTGTATCGGTTCCAACACACGGCGCTGCAGTGTTATTGCATCATATTTACGCGATGATGGAACTCCGTAACAGTCCATCCGGATATACTCCTTGGCTTCAGGGTCCGCATATCCCTTTCTGAAAAATTCGGGTGTCGCATAAGCACAGTAATGTGTGTGCATGTATAGCGGTAAGATCACAGCCTTTCCACCAGGTTTCAGGATTCGGGCAAGCTCAGTTATCAGGCACGTATCGTCATCGTCCACAAACATCTCGTACGCACAATGCAGTGAAACCCCGCGGACCGTTTCATTATCAAAACAGGTGCATGTTGCGTTATCTACCCAATAGTATGGTAAACCACTATAAACATCCGAGATTGGTGCCAGGTCTATGGCACACGCGGATATACCGAGCCGGTCCCGCAGTTTTTTGGCCCAGGGTGAGTTACCAGCAGCTATATCCACATAAACATCATTCGGGTCATATGAGGCCAGCCCAAGAAGTTGGCCGGCTATCCAGTGTTCAAGATGTTTCTCATCCCAAACAGCACCTGATCGGCCGCCATGATATTGTTCGGGAAACCATTGATCCGCCAGAAATTGCTTAAATTCGTCTGATTCTGCCTCATAATCGGAAATACTTATTCCGAGCTTACGCAGATCACGCTCGATGTCCACATACTCTTCTGAAGTCGGATTCACGTAATGTGGTGCATGTCGAAAACGCCAATGATAATAGAATGGACGGATTTTTCTCCATATCATGCCAATTCCCAAACGGCCAGATGCAACAAAACCACGTCGTCTGATTTTGGCAAAAATATTTATAACCCTACCTGTTTGCATTAGAAATACCGTTTCCGGTGAACCCAGTCGCGTACATCGGGATATGATCGATAGGCGTTCTGATGAAATTTATATCCATCCCGGTATCCAAGTTTCATTACCATCAAAGCCTTATGAGTTATGGCTGTATCACGTTGTTTGCTCAATAACGATAGGAGCATTCGCCAACATAACCATGCAATCTGATATGGCATGG
>JBFXFK010000219.1:0-6897 GCA_050179135.1 Desulfatirhabdiaceae bacterium
CATGAAACTCAATGACCGGTACTATCATTATTTCAGGGAAAGAGCTGCCGGCGGCGCAGGCCTGATCACGGTTGGTCCGGTCGGTGTGGATTTTCTGGGATCGGGCCTTCTGGCCCTGTCCCTGGCCCATGATGATGCCATTCCATCGTTTACACGCCTTTCCCGTATCATACAGGACGAGGGCGCCAAAGCCTGGGTGCAACTGTTTCATGCCGGCGGATATTCGCATCCCATTCTCATCAACGGTGAGACCCCGATTGCCCCATCCCCGATATTTTCAAGTTATTCCCGTGTTACGCCGCGGGAAATGACCCATGAGGACATTCAGACGGTCCAGCAGTGCTTTGTCGATGCCGCAATCCGGGCCCGGGACGCGGGTTTTGACGGGGTGGAAATCATTGCATCTGCCGGTTATCTGATCACCCAGTTTTTATCGCCACTGAAAAATCAGCGTACCGATGAGTATGGGGGATCGTTTGAGAATCGGGTCCGGTTTCCGCGTGAACTGATTGTAAAAATGCGTCAGGCCGTGGGAACCGGATATCCCATCACCATCCGTATGGCCGGAAACGATTTTGTGCCGGGCTCCAACACGGACAAGGAAACGCCTGAAATTGCAAAAATCTATGAACATGCCGGTGTGGATGCCATCAATATCACCGGCGGTTGGCATGAATCCCGTGTTCCCCAGCTTCCCATGGAGCTTCCCCGTTCCGCCTATGCCTATCTGGCGCTGAACATCAAACAGGCGGTCAGCATTCCGGTCATGGCATCCAACCGAATCGCCGATCCGGGAATTGCCGAGAATATCATCCGGGACGGATATGCCGACATGGTCAATCTGGGCCGGGTCTTGATTGCCGATCCCCAGTGGCCCCAAAAAGCGCTGGAGGGTAGACCCGAGGAAATCCGACCCTGCGTGGCCTGCTCCCAGGGATGCACGGATCAGGTATTCAGCGGCAAGCCCGTGTTCTGTGTGGGCAATCCCCAAGCCGGATTTGAAGGCGAGCGGATCATTCAGACAACCCGACATCCCAAACAGATCATGGTGGTGGGCGCGGGGCCGAGCGGACTGGAAGCCGCAGTCACCGCCACCCGGGCCGGACATCGGGTCACCCTGTATGAAAAAGGGCCGGATATCGGGGGGCAGATCTGGATGGCAGGGGCACCGCCGCACAAGCGGGAACTGCTTGAATTTATACGATACTATCGGGCCATGATTCAAAAATACCAAATTCCCCTGCGTCTCAATACTCCTGTGGACGAAAATCTGATTCGAAATCAAAAACCCGATTTTCTGATCATTGCCGAAGGGGCCGAACCCCTGATCCCCCCCATTCCGGGTTCCAGGGATGAGGGGGTGATGACATCCTGGTCCGTGTTGCGGGACAACCCGTTTCTGGGAAAAGAAGTGGCCATTATCGGCGGCGGCGCCGTGGGTCTGGAAACCGCCATGTTTGTGGCGGCAAAAGGAACCATCAATCCGGAAATTCTGCATTTTCTGTTCGCCTATGACGCCGAAAGTCCGGAGCGGCTGAAGGAACTCCTGTTTCATGGATCATCCCGGGTCACGGTATTTGAGATGCTACCCAAAGCCGGAGCCGATGTGGGAAAATCCACCAAATGGATTCTGACGGACCGGCTGAAACGGCATGGCGTCAAAATCAAAACCGGTTCCAAAGTGACGGAAATCAAAAAGGGTTTGCTAAGCTATGAAATCGAAGGCAAAACCCTTCAGCAGCAGTTCGATTCCATCATCATCGCTTCCGGATCACGGCCGGTAACGACATTGTCCGAAGCGGCCAGATCGTGGGGCATCCCGTTTGTGTCGGTCGGAGATTGTATCAAACCCGGCAAACTGAATGACGCCATTCATGGCGGGTTTCTGGCCGCAATTCAAATTGACTGAATCGGGCCGTGTCGGAGGTCGGGAAGTCGCAGCCCACGACAGCCTGACCTGCCGGCCACAGCCCCGGGAACGCAAACAAAACAGCGAACCGCAGAATATCGAACAAGGAACCGCAGAAGGATGAATACATCCTGCAGCACCATGGTTTGAATGGGCTTCTATGGTTGTGACGGGATTGGGATTGTAGAGAAAAGGCATGCCTTGTCTCTACGTCGTCAACGGCGCTAACAGCCTTCAGGCAGAGCAGCCGTTGTACGACCAGACGGCCAGGCGGCATCTCAATACTCACTTCTCATATCTCAATACTGAAAGTATTTTCACGCCAACCGCTTGTAATCAAAGGAGGCATAAGATGAAAAAATTTCAGACCCAAAGTCAGCGGGCACAGGTCCAACTGCTGGCCGTCCTGGCGGTTGGGGTTGTTGGCGTTGCCGCTGTCAGCCTGTTGCGGTGGGATCTTGTTCGGGATGTTTACCTGAGTGATATCCGAAACATTCTTCTCAATGGCGCCATTGCAACGGTTTTTGCCACAGGAGTATGGAAACTGTTTCAGGCTTTTGGCAGTTATGACTTCGATGAAAAACAATTGGCCGAATTCACGGAATGCATGGCGCGCGGCACAGATATCCAGGACGCCATGGCGGAACTTGAACCCCGATCCATCATTGCCGGACGCATCCAGGAGATTCAGGAGCTTTTCGACCGTCATGTCCCCATCCATCATGGCGCCCTTTCATCGATCATGGTTGCCGAACAGAGTGCCTGGTCGTCATATCCCCGATTCGTCAACAACATCCTGATTCTCACCGGCGTTTTCGGCACCATCGTATCCCTGATTTTCGCCCTTATGGGCGCCACCCGGACCCTGGGGTCGGCAGTACCCACAGAGGGGATGGCGATTATGCTCTCGGGGATGAACACCGCCCTGACAACGACTGCCACGGCCATTGTCTGCTTTTTTATCTATTCATATTTTTATGGAAGACTCACCGATATTCAGACCCGTCTGTTCAGCAAAATCGAAAAGGCCGTGCTGATACATGTCATTCCCCGATTCGCTTTCGACAGCGACACAATCAATCACCAGACCGCCCGACTGATCCGGCAGTTGCAGGCATTGATCACCGAAATTCAAAAAGGTACCGGCTTTATCTCGCAGGCACTCACAGACCTCAACACCCATAACACCCGAGCCCTTGAAAAGCTGGATGGCCTGCTGGGTCATCATGACAGCCATCTCGATGCAACCGGAAAGGTGATCAGTCGCCTGAAAGGGCTTCAGGATATCCTGATCGAAGGCTTCCGCCTCAAACCATAACGTTGACGGAGGGCTTTTTGATATGCACAGATTCGATACATTCACCGATCTGAGGACCAACCGGGATAACCGAAACGGCGAAATCATCCTGTGGCCCAGCTTTACCGATATCATGACGGTCGTGCTGATGATTTTTATGCTGACCATGGTGGTCGTTATCATCAAAAACACCACACTTGCCCAGTCACTGCTACGCAGCGAAGAAAAGAACAGTGAAATCGAAGAACTTCTGAAGCGCACTGAGGCGGCAGGTGCAAACCTGAAAATTACCCTGGCTGATCTGGAGGAAAAACTCCGGCAAAAAGAGATGCAGATCATTTTGCTGAGCGATGAGGTCAAGGCACTCCTTAAGGATATGGAAGGCAAGACTACCATCATCACAGCAGTCGAAAGCGAACTGGCCGATTTGAAAAACAGAATTGTGATCCTGCAGGAAACCGCCCAAAAAGCGGAAACCGAGATGGCGCGTGCCCGTGAAAGCGAAGCCCGGGCAGCGGCGGCATTTGAAAAGCAGGCCGCCGAGCTCACCCGGCAGTATGATCTCCGGATTGCCGAAATCCAGTTGGCATCCGAAAAGAAACTTGCGGAGCAGACCGAGGCCAAAACAAAGGAAATTGAGGAATACAACCGAAAGGTGCTGGCCCTGCTCAGCCAATTGAAAGACAAGGAATCGGTCATCCTTTCCCTGGGCGACCAAAAGCAGGCACTGGAATTGTCCCTTGCCAAACAACGGCAGGATTTTTCAGCACTCGAGGAAAAGTACATCCGTCTGATTCGTCCGGCCCGCAGTCCATCCGGAAAGAAAGTGGTGACGGTCACCTTTCAGCGCCTCGAAGGCCATTACCACATTGCCTTCAAGAATGTGGATTCGGAAAAAGTCGAAACACTGACACTGGACCAACTGCACCGGCAACTGGTCATACTCAAACAGAAATGGCAGAATCAGCTTTATGTGCGGATCGTCATCCCGGAAAACAGTGGATTGACTTACAATGAGGCCTGGACTTTCACCAAGGACGTTTTATCCCGTTATGACTACTATTATCGGGATGAGATTCAGGAAAAGCGGGTTGATCCCGGTTGAAAATCAGACATTCCGATTAAGCCCTCTCCGATCGGGAGATGTCTGGGGTGAGGGGTGCCTGCTATTTTGTGAGCGGCATCCCAATACAAGATGGCGAAAATGATTAAAATATTTCAATTTGACTGTTTGCATCCAACTTTGATACATGTGATTCACATCAAAATCACAATTCATTATCATCTCGTCATGATCAACCGTTAAAACACCGCCTTGGAGGAAGCCATGCCTTTCATTAAACGTGCGACCCAATTCATGTTTTTTCTGGCTATTGTGCTGAGTTTTTCACAGGCTCAGGCAACCAACGTATCTGGATCCATTAACCTAAACACCTCATGGAATCTGGCTGGCAGTCCATATATCGTCACAGGAACCATCACCGTCGCAGAAGGCAAGACGTTGACCATTGAACCTGGGACAGAGGTACAGTTCAACCAATATACAGGCATGTATGTGGATGGGAACCTTCAGGCTGTAGGCGTTCCCGAAAAACCCATAATATTCACCGGATCCAGTGAATCCAACGGATGGTGGACAGCCATCTATATTCGGGGGGCAGGTTCCGCCAATATTCAATATTGCGACATCGCCTATGGCGGCAACAATTCTTACGGTGGCTGGGACGGCAATCATAGTGTGCTGAAAACCGGAAGCGGCGCACTGACCCTGAAAAACACCACCATCCGAAATTCAAGCCATGAAGGGCTGGGATTGTATGCGGGATCGTCATCGGTGACTATGTCCGACAATACATTCAAAGACAACGACCGATATGGCGTTAAGCTGGGTATCAATGCCTCGTTTGACGATAATACCTCAAATTTTTCAGGCAACGCCAGTGTGGATGTTTTTGTTGACGGCGGTATGATCACCGGACCGGTGATCTGGAGCCTCAAATCCGCCTATTCCCTCTATGTGAGCAATATCATCACCATTGCGAACTCAACGGTAGAACCGGTAACAAACGGTTCGCTTGCCGTCAGACCAGGCACTGTTGTCAAATTTGGACAATACATAGGCTTATATATTGACGGCGAGCTTACCGCCAAAGGCACCGCCACCGCACCCATTTATTTTACCGATTACCGGGATGATACCGTGGGAGGAGACGCCAATAAAAACGAAAATGCAGATGGCCCCGGCAACAACTGGTGGACAGCCATTTTTATCCGTAATGCTGGTACTGCAACACTGGAAAATTGTCATTTGCGTTATGGCGGCAACAATTCTTATGGTGGATGGGGGGGCAATAACGGCATTTATAAAACAGGGACCGGCGATTTGACCATGATCGGCTGCACAGTGTCCGATATGTATGGCCACGGCCTTGTGGTTGCAGGCAGCACCGGTAATGTCGTCCTGACCCAGTCCATATTCACGAACAACACCATGTCCGGCTTGGTCATGAACGACGGCCCGGTCACCGCAACAGGCTGCACCTTCAGCAACAACGGTCATTACGGCATATCACAGGAAATTAACGACTCCTTGATTTATACCGGAAATACCTTCGCCGGGAACGGACTGGGCGGTGTGGGCGTGAGCGGCGGCAATATCAATAAGAATATCAACTGGCTGACCTCTGGCAGTCCTTTCCGGATCACAGGAACCATCACCGTCGCAGAAGGCAAGACGTTGACCATTGAACCTGGGACAGAGGTACAGTTCAACCAATATACAGGCATGTATGTGGATGGGAACCTTCAGGCTGTAGGCGTTCCCGAAAAACCCATAATATTCACCGGATCCAGTGAATCCAACGGATGGTGGACAGCCATCTATATTCGGGGGGCAGGTTCCGCCAATATTCAATATTGCGACATCGCCTATGGCGGCAACAATTCTTACGGTGGCTGGGACGGCAATCATAGTGTGCTGAAAACCGGAAGCGGCGCACTGACCCTGAAAAACACCACCATCCGAAATTCAAGCCATGAAGGGCTGGGATTGTATGCGGGATCGTCATCGGTGACTATGTCCGACAATACATTCAAAGACAACGACCGATATGGCGTTAAGCTGGGTATCAATGCCTCGTTTGACGATAATACCTCAAATTTTTCAGGCAACGCCAGTGTGGATGTTTTTGTTGACGGCGGTATGATCACCGGACCGGTGATCTGGAGCCTCAAATCCGCCTATTCCCTCTATGTGAGCAATATCATCACCATTGCGAACTCAACGGTAGAACCGGTAACAAACGGTTCGCTTGCCGTCAGACCAGGCACTGTTGTCAAATTTGGACAATACATAGGCTTATATATTGACGGCGAGCTTACCGCCAAAGGCACCGCCACCGCACCCATTTATTTTACCGATTACCGGGATGATACCGTGGGAGGAGACGCCAATAAAAACGAAAATGCAGATGGCCCCGGCAACAACTGGTGGACAGCCATTTTTATCCGTAATGCTGGTACTGCAACACTGGAAAATTGTCATTTGCGTTATGGCGGCAACAATTCTTATGGTGGATGGGGGGGCAATAACGGCATTTATAAAACAGGGACCGGCGATTTGACCATGATCGGCTGCACAGTGTCCGATATGTATGGCCACGGCCTTGTGGTTGCAGGCAGCACCGGTAAT
>JBFXFK010000219.1:6907-7570 GCA_050179135.1 Desulfatirhabdiaceae bacterium
TTCTTATGGTGGATGGGGGGGCAATAACGGCATTTATAAAACAGGGACCGGCGATTTGACCATGATCGGCTGCACAGTGTCCGATATGTATGGCCACGGCCTTGTGGTTGCAGGCAGCACCGGTAATCATACCATTACCCGAAATACATTCACTTCAAACGACACGGGCGTTCACGTTGTCAATCAGCCAGATCCGGTGGCACTGAACGGCAACGTGATCGAAGGCAACACCAATTGGGGAATCCTCAACCAGAATTCCTTTGAGGTGGACGCCCGGAGCAACTGGTGGGGAGATAAAAGCGGGCCATATCATGCGACATTAAATGCCGCTGGACTGGGTGACAAGGTTAGCGACGGTGTGCTGTTTGAACCTTGGCTGCTGACACCACCCACCAGTGAGTTTGAAATTGGTGATGTAAATCAGGATGGCCAGGTGGATTTGAAAGATGCCATTCTGGTGGCAAAAATATTGGTTGGCGTGGAAACCACCCCCGAAACGGTGACTGTAGGCGCGGATGTGGATGGCGACAAAAAAATCAGTCTCCCGGAATTTATCTATATTTTACAAAAGGTGGCGGGATTGAGTAATTATTAGCGATGTAAACTGTTCAATAGTGTTTTGATCTTCGGCGGCCCTGCAATCCTGCAGGCCGCCATTTTTTC
>JBFXFK010000220.1:0-7538 GCA_050179135.1 Desulfatirhabdiaceae bacterium
TTTTCGTTCACGGCATCGGTTCGAATCAATCGCCCATTTCCTTCATGAAATCATCATACATGGTTTCCAGTTTCAGCTTGTGTTTGGCCTCTTCCTGACACAGCAGTTTGAATACATTTTTTGCCATATCGGTTTGGGCCTGGGCCAGCAGTTCATTATAGAGTTTCAGGGCTTTTTCTTCCCGTTTCATGGCAACAGCCAGAATATCCCGATAGGCCATGCCCGGCTGAAAGTCAATTTCGGTCATCAGATCGCTGCGCTTGATATCCTTGATCCATTTATACTGATATTCCACGGTGGTCAGTTTGCATTCCGAGGTGCAGTCCACTTCCTGAAGCAGTTTTTCATGCTTTCTTTCTTCAGCGGCAAACTCCATCAGCATGTCTTTGACGCCCTGCATGGTGGCTTCGCGGCTGGCCGTTTCATAAAATTCGGCAGTCTCTCTTTCCTTTTCAATCGCAAATCCGATAATTTCCTGATAATCATTGAAATCCATAACATTTTCCTTTCTCCGGGAGGGAAAAAAGTTGGGGGTTAATGGCCCGAATGCAGCGTTCCTCTTAAATCGGCCAACCGGGTGATTTGTTTTTCTTTCAGCCAGGATTCGATGCCATCCAGAATATCCATGGCTGCGCGCGGATTCACAAAACTGGCCGTGCCGACCTGAATTGCCGATGCGCCGGCAATGATGAATTCCAGCGCATCCGATGCGGTCATGATGCCGCCGATTCCGATAACCGGCACGGATACGGCATTGGCGGTTTGCCAGACCATTCGCAGTGCGACCGGTTTGATGGCCGGGCCCGAAAGTCCTCCGGTGATGTTGGCCAGTTTGGATCGCCGGGTTTCGATATCGATGGCCATGCCGGTCAGGGTGTTGATCAGGGAAACGGCATCGGCGCCGGCATCCACCACGCTTCTGGCAATGACGGTGATATCGCTTACATTGGGTGACAGCTTGGCAATGACGGGCAGAGTGGTTTGGGTGCGAACCGCGTGAATCACCTCATACGCGGCAATGGGGTCCACACCAAAGGCAATACCGCCGGTTTTGACATTGGGGCAGGAAATATTCACCTCGATACCGGCAATACCCTCAAGGTCATTCAGTCTGGCGGCCAGCTCCGCATAATCTGAAACCTGTCTGCCATAAATGTTGATGATGACTGCGGTGGAAAGGGTTTTGATAAACGGGAGCTTTTTTAGAATGAAATTTTCCAGTCCGACATTTTCAAGGCCAATGGCGTTGAGCATGCCCGAAGCGGTTTCGACGATGCGGGGCGGGGGATTGCCGCGGGAGGCAGTCAGGGACATGCCTTTCAGCACAACCGCTCCCAGACGGTTTACATCCATCAGCTCCGAAAATTCCATGGCGTAGCCAAAGGTTCCGGATGCGGTCATGACCGGATTTTTCAGGTTCAGTTTTCCGATCTGCACCGTCATGTCAGGGGGTGGCATCATGATGAAACAGATGAGTCCTTTCTTTCCATGACGGCCCGAATGCGGGCTGCCAGGTTGATAAGATACGCCGGTTCCGGCAATCTGGGCTCGGGCTTTGTATCATATTCCAGGTGCTTGATCCGGGGAATGACACGGTTCATATCCCCTTTTTCTTCGCTCATGAAGGTTGTGACCATTTCCCGGAACAATTGACAGAACTTCAATGAGCTGGGGATATAGTTCCGGGCGTCTTCACCGGTCAAAACATAGCGGTGTCCCAAACAGAGCGTTTCAACATCCAGTTTGCCCAGTTTTTCCATGGATCGCACATACAGGTCATAGTCCACCAGACAATCTGAAACAATGTACCCGGTCGGATCCATGATCCCGGTTGCTTCCGATGAAAACAGGATGCGCTTTTGGGGCACATAATAGCTCAGACAGTCGCGGGTGTGCCCGGGGGTATCGATCACCTGCAGGGTCATTCCCGGGTCGATTTCCAGCTCGTCCCCATCCGAAACCGTCAGGTTCACATCAAAGGCTTCAAACCCGGTTTGATCATTTTGAACATAGCCGTTTTTTCGGCCCATTTCAAGCGATGCCTCGGTCAGTTGACGAATCAGGTTGATGGCGCCGGGTTTTTCCAGCGTGATTTTGGCCCGTTCGGACGCCACCAGTTTCATATCCGGAAAATGTCTTTTCAATACGGCTGCGGAACCGCAGTGATCAAAATGGGAATGCGTCAGCAAACAGTAAGCGGGTTGACGGTCCTGCAATATCTCCTTCAACGCCCGGACATACATCTCTCCCAGCGTATAAAAACCCGCATCGATAATGGCAGGGTTTCCGCCGTCCAGAAGAAACACCGGGATAACCGGAATACCCAGCATGTACAGCGGGCCGGTAACATGGCCGATCTTGTCAATAATCATGGGAAAGTCCAAAAAATTGGAAATTGAAGCCGCCACAGCAAACCGGTTTGGTCTTTGAACCAGTGTTCCTATAAATCATTACTGCTGCAGAATCAAGTGAGTGTTGGTGAATCTGAAAAATAAGGGTTGTTGTTTTGGAAGGGTGATCGCACGAAATGATAGCCAGGTGGACTCCGCTGACAAGACAAAAAAGGGACGGATTCAAGAGGAAGGCAACCGGTTCGGACGGCATTACATAAAATCATACACCAAAACCTTGGACCAGAGGGATTTGAATCGATTCAGGAATGCCTGGTGAATGGGATGAACCTGATACGCATCCAGGTCCGGAATCGAATCGACCAGGACGGTTAGCGCCATCGTGTAGGAGGAATCAATCACCGGACGTGGCGGGGTGTTTGCCGGGGTTCCGACATATACCCCCTGTGTGCAGGGAATGTCTTTCAGGGATTCCAGTCCCTCCCGGAACGCGGTTATCTGATCCGGCGCCAGATCGGGTTTCAGCCAGAAAATAACAATGTGACTCAGCATGTCTTTCTCCCAAAAAGTATGATTATGATACGGATGTATTTCTGTCGGACAAAATCTGAATTACGCCAAAATCAACCTGATTTCAAGATGATATTCCCGCATGATCGCCACGTTGATGATTTCCGCATAACAAATCAATGACAGCTTTCAAGATAATGATTTTGGGAAGGCGGCAGGGAGGTGATAGGCCTTTGTTCGGCCATCTCCGACCGATAACGCACCCAAAATCTTTATCTTGAAAGCGATATTTTGGTGGATTGAACAATCGGATAATGATATGAATGACAGCATGTCATCAGGTTTCATCAACCCCAATCTATGGCTTTCAAGATAATGATTTTGGGAAGGCAGCAAGGGGATAGGCCTTTTTTGTTCGGCCATCCCCGACCGATAACGCACCCAAAATCTTTATCTTGAAAGCGATACTTCAACCGGATCGATAATCCATGTTCGGACAAACAGAAAAGTTTTTGAACGCATTTGCCGCCAGTGTGTGTGTGTTTCTGGTTTTTCCGGAAATTGACATCAATATCTCGGAATTGTTTTACCACCCGGTCAACGGCTTTTTTCTGAGAGATGCCAGAATTTGCCAGATTCTGTATAAATCCGTGGAAATCGTGACACCGGTATGCATCGGCATTCTGATAACGATGCTGATATGGGTTTGGATCACAAAAATATCTGTTCTTGGATTGACCCGGAAATCGTTTTACTACCTGATTCTGGTTCTGGCCCTTGGGCCGGGGCTTCTGGCCAATACCATTTTAAAAGACAACTGGGGGCGGGCCAGGCCCGACGCCATTGTGGAATTTGGCGGTGACAAACTATTTACGCCGGCGTTTATTCTGTCGTCGTCATGCAACCGAAACTGCTCGTTTGTTTCCGGCCATTCGGCCATGGCATTTTATGTCATGGTTCCCGGTTTTTTGTTTCGTCGCTATCGAAAACAGATATTCGGATTTGGATTTGTTTATGGATCGGTTGTGGGACTGGCCCGGATGGTCCAGGGCGGGCATTTTTTAAGCGATGTGGTATTTTCATTTTTCTGCGTCTTTTCGGTTGCATGGGGCATTTATCATGCCATGTTTGAAAGAGGCAATTCATGATGCTTTCCATAGTCATCCCGGCATATAATGAACATGACCGGATTGTGGATACCCTGACACAAACCCGGTCTTATCTGAACGGGCAGGGCTATACCAGTGAAATACTGGTCGTCAGTGATGGCAGCACGGATGACACGCGCCAGGTTGTTGAGGCGTTTGAGTCCACGGACCGGGTAAAAATTTGCTTTTTGGAATATCATCCGAACCGGGGAAAAGGTTATGCGGTCAAATATGGCATGACCCGGGCTGCAGGGGATGTGATCCTGTTTATGGATGCGGATTATGCGGTTCCGATTTCCGATGTGGAAAAAGGCCTGAATCTGATTCTGTCCGGTTACGATGCGGCCATCGGATCGCGGGCGGTGAAGGGCGCCCGTGTCGAGTCCCACCAGAATTTCTTTCGGGAACTGTCCGCCCGTATTTATACAGTCATTCAAACCCTGTATCTGGGAATCCGGTATCCCGATACCCAATGTGGTTTCAAGCTGTTTACACGGGCATCGGCCCGACTGCTTTTTGGAATGCAAAAACTGAACAGTGTGATTTTTGATCCGGAAATCCTCTGGCTTGCCAGACGCAACCGGATGCGTGTCGCCCAATTCCCGGTGGCATGGCGTCATGTGGAAAATTCCCGGATTCAGTACGACAGCCTGAAAAAATCACTGTTTGTGTTTCAGGAGCTGTTCCGGATTCGCGGACTTCACCGATGAGCAGTTACCAGAATGCATACATTCTGAATGCCATGCGTAAAAAAATACCCCCAAAAACACATCATCCCCTGATTCAATCCCTGATGAATCCCGGGATTTATGACCATCCGGTCAAGCGGTGCAGACTGATCGAAACCCATATTTCCTGGGTGATTCTGACCGGAACCTATGCCTATAAACTCAAGAAGCCGCTGAATCTGGGATTTCTGGATTTTTCCAGCCTGACGCAGCGTCGTTTTTTCTGTGAAGAAGAACTGCGTCTGAACCAGCGGCTGGCGCCGGAGCTGTACCTTTCGGTCGAATCCATCACCGGCGCCGTGGACCATCCCGTCTTTAACGGACCGGGTGACCCCATCGAATATGCGGTTAAAATGGCGGAATTTTCACAAAATGCCCAGATGGACCGGCTGCTGTCCAGGGGGCGGCTGAAACCGGAACACATGGATGCCCTGGCCAAAATGATATCGGGTTTTCATCATCAGGCAGCCATTGTCGATCCGGGTCAATCTTTTGGTGATGCCAAAGCGGTTCAAAAACCGGTTCTGGAAAATTTTTCCCAGATTCGAAAATATCTGTCCTGTCCGGATGATCGGCGTCTTCTGGACGAACTGGAATGCTGGACCCAATCGGCTATCCGGAAATTGACACCGGTGTTTGCCGGGCGAAAGGCCAAAGACAAAATCCGCGAATGTCATGGCGATCTTCATCTGAAAAACCTGGCCTGGCTGAATGGTGGGCCGGTGGCGTTTGACTGTATCGAATTCAATCCAAACCTCCGGTGGATCGATGTGATCAATGATGCCGCATTTCTGGTCATGGATCTGCTTGACCGATCGCGTCCCGATTTGGCCTGGCGTTTTTTTAACCGCTATCTGGAAACAGGCGGAGACTATGACGGGATTTCTGTTTTCCGGTTTTATGTGGTGTACCGGGCACTGGTCAGGGCCAAAATACATGGCATTCGCATGGGGCAGGCAGACGTTTCACCAACCGGGCGGACCCTGGCCGAAAGGGCCTGTCGTGACTATCTGTGTCTGGCCTGCAAAACAATTTCGCCACGCGCCACGCCATTGATCATCACCTGTGGTCCATCGGCTTCTGGAAAAAGCACGCTGACGCAGCCGCTGCTGGAACAGTTGGGGGCCATTCGGCTGCGATCCGATGTGGAGCGGAAACGGATTCATGGAATCGATCCCAACCAGTCCGCCGGCGCGTCCCGGGGCCAGGGAATTTATTCCGGGCAGGCAAACCGGCGCACATTCGATTATCTGGTCCGGCTGGCCGGTCAGATTCTGGATGCCGGTTTTCCGGTCATTGTGGATGCGGCCTTTCTGAACCATGCGCATCGATACCCGTTTGAAAAACTGGCGGCAGAAAAACAGGCCGATTATATCATCCTGGATTTCAGGACATCTGCAAATGAACTTCGCAGACGCATTGCCCAAAGAACCGGAGATGTTTCAGATGCCAATCTGAACATCCTGGAACATCAGTTGATGGTGCGGCGCCCGTTATCTGACCCGGAGATGACCCATGCCATTGTCATTGACACAGAAGCCCCTTTCAACCCGGTTCTGCTGGCCAAGCAGATTACCGCCAGAAGCACCCGGATTCCGGAATACCTCAAAAACAGTGGTCCGTAATCAGTGGCCCGAATTCAGGCCGCTTTCAGCCGGTTGAATTTTTTAAAAAGCAACAGACAGTGTCACGCCGCCATATAAAAAATCAGAGGCATCACTGATACTGCCGGCGGTAATGTAATCATCGGCTGTTCCGGAAATTGGAAACGAATAGGCGATTATGGGGTGTACGCTGGCAGATTCTCCTATGGGAATTGTCAGCCCGGCTGTTATCAATCCGTCATGAAGGGTGCGATACCGGCTGTCCGGATTTTCAATTTCAGAAAAATCATCGTCATCCGAGTAGTAATACCCGGCAGATGCGCTCAGATCCAGGGTAATCTGGTTGTAGATTTCCTGTGAGTGGGAAATCTCCAGACTTGCATACCATGCCGGCAGATGACTGATTTCACGGTAGACAGAAAAGGTGGGACTCAACAACGTATTGACCGTTACGGATACAAAAACTTCCTGCGAATCCTGTTCACTGTCCAGAGCATAATATATCATTCCCCCATTCAGGGATATTGCACCCAGGTCCCGGCCATAGGAAAGTGTCAGATCGGTTTCATTGTATTTGACGTCATCATTTTCCGAACCATCACCTGAATCACGTTTCAGTTTCGTATCCAGGTTCCCCCAGATATTGAAACTGAAGCCTTTGTAATCCAATGTGACCGATGGCTGGATGACGATACTGTCATCACTGAGTTCAAATCCTCTCCAGATATATTGGCTGAAAACCCCCAGATCCGCCGATGCACCGGGTTTGTCTGCTTCTTCTTCAGCCAGTGTGACAACAGGAATGCCAGACATGACAGCAGCAATAAGAATAAAGGCCAAAAAACGGAGATACGGTTTCATTTTTCCTCCTGTTAGTCCGCTGATGAAAGTTTGAGACCGATGATGCCGGCGATGATGAACGCAATGCTGATTAGGCGACCAGCGTTCGCGGGCTCTCCGAGCAGCACGATCCCAAGGATTACGGTGCCGACAGCGCCAACACCGACCCAGATGCTGTAAGCGGCGCCCACTGGAAGTGACTTGATCGCAATGCCAAGCAGCCAAAGACTGACGATCATCGCCAGAATCGTCCAAATGGTAGGCCACAACCTGGTGAAGCCTTCCGTGAACTTTAAACCGATGGCCCAACCGGTCTCGAATAGCCCCGCAAGAACAAGAATTACCCAAGCCATATGG
>JBFXFK010000221.1:0-7378 GCA_050179135.1 Desulfatirhabdiaceae bacterium
TGCTCAATCCCACCAGGGGAAGAAGGATGTAAAGGCCGATCCATATCGTCAGTCCGCCGACCATATCATAGATGATACCGGCCCGGATCATCCGGGTGATCGGAACCATTCCGGAGCCATACACGATCGCATTCGGCGGGGTCGAGACAGGCATCATGAATCCCCAACTGGCGCCCAGGGTTGCGCCGATGGCCGGTGGAACCGGGTCCATGTTGGCAGCCTGGGCCAGGGCAATCATGACCGGGACCACCATATTGGCGGATGCCGTATTGGACGATGTCTCACTGACCAGAATGGCGATAAAAACGGCTCCCAACGTAATCCCCCATGTCGAAGTGGCGCCGCTGATGGACAACAACCCTTTTCCAATCACTTCCGCCAGCCTGGACTCGAACATGAGTGAGCCCAGCGTGATCCCGCCGCCAAATAGAAGCAGCGTACCCCAGTCGATCCGGACGGCCTGTTTCCAGGTGATGGTAAACTCCCGCTTTTTCCAGTTGGTCGGCAGAATGAAAAGAAGCAACGCCCCGACCAATGCGGCGACGCCTTCCGGCATCATCCGGTTGTAGGCCTTTGCGATTTCGGATTTGTCCCCATACCCGATCGCCAGAATTCCGGGAATGATCCACAGGGTTACGGTGACCAGAAAGGCAAACAGGGCGTTTCTCTGGCCGGCGGTCCATTTTCCCAGATTGACTTTTTCCTGACTGACATATTCCATGCTGCCTTCCAGGGTTGCAATCTCGGGCTTGTGCAAAAAATACAGCAGAATGAACAGGACAACACACAAAATGACTGTCAGTGGAAGCGCAAACGTCATCCAGTGAAAAAAGGATATCTTGATGCCCAGGGCCTTGTCGATCAGCGCGATCCCGATAATATTCGGCGGGGTGCCGACGGGTGTGGCAATCCCACCGGTCGATGCGGCATAGGCCGCCATCAGCATCAGGCCAGTGCCGAATCGCAGTTTGAGCGGATTGACTGTTTTTCCCTGTTGTCTGGCCATGATATCGCTCATGGCGTACACAATGCCCAGCGCGATCGGAAACATCATGGCAGTCGAGGCCGTATTGCTGATCCACATGGAAAGAAATGCGCAGATCAGACCGAACGCACCCAAAATGCGACCGGTGCTGTTACCAACAAGTCTGGATGACATGATGCCATAGGCAAATCGCTTGTCAAGGCCATGTATGGCCATGGCTTCGGCCAGCATAAAACCGCCCAGAAACAGATAGATGATCGGATCTGCATATGGTGCGAATACCTTTTTGGCGTCTTCCACACCCAGCACCACGCACATGACCGAACTGGCCAGAGCGGTCATGCCCAGCGGGATCGGCTCACACACCCACCATACAACGGTCCATCCCAGGACCGCAGCCAGAAGATGGGCCTTGTGGCTGAGCTGCGGCATATCGGTCAGATAAAGAAGGGCCGCAACCACCGGGCCCAGAAACAGGCCCACGGTATTGCGCCATTTTTCAAATTGTTCTTCTGTTTCGGACAGGGTCTCCTGAATCGCCGGAGTCTGATTGGCCGTCATATCACTTGCCTCCTTCAAATCCATTGATTGGAATGGTTCAATCGAATCTGATCGTATTCGGTTGCCGGGACGGCCAGTATTTCGATGACGAATACGATTCCGAAGACGAATATGATGCGGCAGTACGGGAACTTCAAGACAGCGGAATTCCCCGGATCAATTGAGGGCATCCCGGAAAGGATTTTTAACAAAAACATAAGGGAGGTTCGTTATCGGGTATCCTCAATTTACACCATTTTCACCCGATCCCGATATTCGGGATTCAGATGCAGCATGGCCCTGGCCTCATTTGGCGAGGCAATCTCCCTGCCGATTGATGTTGCAATCGATACCACTGTTTCGGTTAATCTGACATTGGAGGCGGGTGACCCGTCCGGCAAAATCAGATTGTCTTCCATTCCGACCCGCACATGCCCGCCCATTGCAATGGCCAAGGCCGCCAGGGGAATCTCTGCCTTGCCGATACCGGTTGCGGTCCATGTCGATCCAGGCGGGATGCTGTCAGTCAGAAATACCAGATTTCTGGCGATTCCGGGCATTGCCCCCGGGGCTCCCAGAACAAAATTGAAATGAAGCGGTGATGTCAACAGACCTTTTTTCTGAAGAAAAAGTGCGTTGTTGATCATGCCGGTCTCAAATATCTCGATTTCGGGTTTGACGCCGGTCTGATGAAAAACACCCGCCAGAAATTCGATAAACTGGGGTGAATTCTCATAAATCATTCCCGGAAGATTGGTGGACCCGGTGGTGAATGATCCCATCTCCGGAAGCAGGCGGATTGGGGCTGCGCGGTCTTCCCAATCCTTTCCGGCCCTTCCTCCGGTAGATAACTGGATGATCACATCCGGCGCCGCCGCCTTGATTTTGCGGACGATTTCCTGAAATACCAAAGGGTTCAGCGTGGGTTTCTGATGAGAATCCCGCGCATGGATATGGAAAACGGATGCACCGGCATCCGCGCACCGTTTGACATCCGCGGCGATTTCATCGGGTGTCACCGGCAGATTGGGGTTCATTTCTTTTGTCGGAACATTTCCGGTCATGGCAACGGTAACAATCAGTTTCTGCAAGGGATTACTCCTGTATTCATCAGATGGACGATCATGGGGAAAAAGGGGGCAATCATTCTGTCATGCGGGATTATCGCCGTATCCGGTTTGTTTTGTCAAGATTCAGGACCGTATCCGTTAACTTTTTTGTCGGTTCCGACGCAACCACCAATCCTCAAGTTCGCCCACGATACCCTTTCTGAAGATCAGCACGCAGGCCACAAAAATCGCTCCCTGGATTATGGTCACCCATGCCCCGACCTGGGCCAGATAATTTTGTATGGCGGTAACCAGAAAGGCGCCTGCCGCAGGTCCCAGCACCGTACCGACCCCGCCAAGAAGGGTCATCAGCACAACTTCACCGGATGCGTGCCAGTGAACATCGGTCAATGAAGCCAGTTGAAATACCAGGACTTTCATGGACCCGGCCAAGCTGGAAATTCCTGCCGACAACACAAATGCCACCAGTTTGTATCTGTGGGTTTTGTAGCCAAGGCTGGTGGCCCTGGGCTCATTTTCGCGTACGGCCTTGAGCACATGACCAAAGGGGGAGTGTATGACGCGCTGAATGAACAGCAATCCCAGTACAAAAAGGGTCAGCACGAAGTAATACATGGTCATGTTGGAACCCAGATCGATGATGCCGAAAAGAAATCCGCGGGGAATGGCCTGAATACCGTCCTCCCCGTGGGTGAAGGGGGCCTGCAGGCAGAAGAAATATACCATCTGGGCCATGGCCAGCGTAATCATGGCAAAATAGATGCCCTGCCGGCGGATGGCCAGCCACCCAAAAACAAACCCCATAAGGGTTCCAACGGCTGTACCGGTCAAAAGCGCCAGTTCCGGATTCATGCCCCATACCTTGGCGGCATGGCCGCATACATAGGCAGCAAATCCAAAGTAGGCCGCATGCCCGAAGGACAACAGCCCGACATAGCCCAGCAGCAGATTGAACGCCGCAGCAAACAGCGCAAAGCAGAGGGCCTTCATCAGAAAAACCGGATAAATAAAAAACGGCGCCGCCAGTCCACAGGCGAGCAACGCAAGGTGGCCCATTTTTAGATGCCGCATGATATCCTCAGTTCACCCGGCCAAAAAGACCGGCCGGTTTGATCAAAAGAACCACGGCCATGGCCACAAAAATGATGGTATTGGAAGCTTCCGGATAAAACACCTTGGTGAGCCCTTCGAGCAGTCCCAGAATGAAGCCGGTGAGCACCGATCCCATGATCGATCCCATGCCGCCGATGACCACCACGGCAAACACCACAATGATCATGTCCGCCCCCATGGTGGGCTTGACCTGATAGATGGGAGCCGCCAGAACGCCGGCAAGAGCCGCCAGTGCAACTCCAAATCCATAGGTAAAGGTAATCATGCGCGGCACATTGATACCGAAAGCCTGAACCAGCGCCGGATTTTCAGTCCCGGCCCGGAGGTAGGCGCCCAGCCGGGTCTTTTCGATCACCAGCCAGGTGGACACGCAGATCATCAGGGAGGCAACCACCACCCAGGCGCGGTAGTTGGGAAGAAACATGAATCCCAGATTCTGCACGCCGGTCAGTTGGGACGGGATGGGATAGGGCTGGCCGGAGATGCCGTAAATCTGGCGAAAAATACCCTCGATGATCAGGGCCAGGCCAAATGTCAGCAGAAGACCGTACAGATGATCCAGTTTATACAGCCACCGGAGAAACAACCGTTCCATCAGGATTCCGAATGCACCCACCACGATTGGTGCAACCAGAAGGGACAGCCAGTAATTCATTCCGGCAAAAGACAGACAGAGCCATGCCACATAGGCTCCCAGCATGTACTGGGCCCCGTGTGTGAAATTGATGACGTTCAACAAACCAAAAATCAGGGCCAGCCCCAGGCTTAAAACCGCATAAAAAGCGCCGTTGATCACGCCCAGCAAAAGCTGCCCAAAAAGGGCCTGGGGTGGTATTCCGATCAGTTCGAACATGGCACAATCCCATCGTCGCGTTGAATAAACAGACGATACCGACCCGACGGATCGGGCCGGTATCATGTTGTCATCCTATTTTTTCTTTTCCAGCAGATAGGGGCATTGGGTGTCGGCCAGCGGCTTGTAGGCCTCGTCACCGGGGATAAGGCGTAATATCTTGTAATAATCCCAGGGATACTTCGACTCCTCGGGCGTTTTGACCTGGGCCAGATACATATCATGCACCATACGGCCGTCTTCACGCACCTTGCCGTTCTTGGCAAAAAAATCATTCACCGGCAATTCTCTCATCTTTTGGGCAACCGCTTTTGCCTCATCCGTACCCGCAGCCTGAATCGCCTTCAGATAGTGCATGGCGCCGGAATAACAGCCGGCCTGGCTCATGGTGGGCATACGGCCATTCATGCGCTGACTCCACCGCTTGGACCAGGCACGGGTTTCATCGTTGTAGTCCCAGTAGAATCCGGTGGTCACAACCAGCCCCTGAGCAGCCTTGAGACCCAGACTGTGGACATCGGAAATGAACACCAGAAGACCGGCCAGTTTCTGCCCGCTCTGGGTAATGCCAAACTCGGCCGCCTGTTTGATGGCATTGATGGTATCGCCGCCGGCATTGGCAAGGCCGATGACCTTGGCTTTGCTGGCCTGGGCCTGCAGCAGGAAAGAGGAAAAATCGTTGTTGGGAAACGGGTGGCGAACCGAACCCAGAACTTTTCCGCCGGCTTTTGTCACCGCCTCGGATGTGGATTTTTCCAGGTCATGACCAAAGGCGTAGTCGGCTGTCAGAAAAAACCAGGTATCCCCGCCATCTTTCACCATGGCCAGTCCGGTGCCATTGGCCAGGGCATAGTTGTCATAGGCCCAGTGAAAACCGGTGGGAGAGCAGTTGGCGTTGGTCAGGATAACCGATGCGCCGGTGGAGATGATATTGATCCGGTTTTTGTTTTTGCAGATTTCCTGAACCGCCAGACAGACGGATGTCGTGGGCAGATCAATGATCATATCGACCTTTTCCACATCGATCCATTTGTTGGCGACATTGGCGCCGATGTCCGGCTTGTTCTGATGGTCCGCGAACACCACCTCTACGGGTTTGTCAAGCACCTTTCCCCCAAAGTCCTCCACCGCCATCCGGACTGCCTCAACCGAGCCTGTGCCGCTTAAATCGGAATAGGTTCCCGACTGATCATTGAGCACACCGATCCGGACAACGTTGTCAGTCACCTGGGCTCCGGCAGACATGGTCAGAAACAGACCCAGAACAAGCAGAAAAAACAGACTCCTCACCATTTTCATCGCCATTCTCCTTTCCGTGATGTTTTGTCCTATACCCCCAGAAACCGTTTCAGCTTTTCGGAATGAGCCGAAATCTGATCATTGGGAATCATATCCGCCACCCTTCCGTTTTCCACAACAAAATGGCGGTCAGCCACTGTGGCCGCAAAGTGAAAATTTTGTTCAACCAGCAGAACCGTATATCCCCTGCTTTTCAGGTTTCGGATAATGTCACCGATATGTTTGACAATCAGGGGGGCCAGACCCTCGGTGGGTTCATCCAGCAGTAACAGCCTGGCGCCGGTACGAAGAATGCGGGCGATGGCCAGCATTTGCGCCTCGCCGCCGCTGAGTTTGGTTCCCTGGGTCCGTCCCCGTTCTTTCAGCCTCGGAAACATGTCATATATTTCATCCAATGACAGACCGCCCGGCTGAACAACCGGGGGCAAAAGCAGGTTTTCCGTCACGGAAAGGCTGCTGAATATGCCGCGTTCTTCGGGGCAATATGCCACACCCATGCGGGCAATGCGGTTGGAAGGCAGTGTGGTGAGATTGATGCCCTGGAAATCCACCAGACCCTTTCGCTGGGTAACGATACCCATGATGGCCTTCAGGCTGGTGCTTTTCCCGGCGCCGTTACGTCCCAGAAGTGTGACCACCTCACCTCCGGGGACATAAAAGTCCATCCCCTGGAGAATGTGCGATTCGCCGTACCAGGCATGAAGATCGCGAACACTGAGCATCGGCGTGTTTTCAGTCATGGCCGGTCCCCATGTAGGCCTCTATTACCTCGGGATTGTTTGAAATCTGCCCATAGGTGCCTTCCGCCAGTATTTGCCCGTTGTGCAGCACCGAAATTGTATCCGACAGATCGGCCACCACACTCAGGTTATGTTCCACCATCAAAACGGTGCGATTGGCGGCAGCCTGCCGGATCAGTTCGGAGATACGGCCGATATCCTCCCGGGCCATGCCGGACATGGGTTCGTCCAGCAACAGCATTTCCGGTTCCAGCGCCAGTGTGGTGACAATTTCCAGTGCCCGTTTCCGGCCATACGGCAGTTCCGAAGCCGTTGTGTCTGCAAACTCATGAAGGCCCACTGCGCCCAAGAGATCGAATGCCTTCTGGTTCAGGTCACTCAGGATGCGCTCCGAACGCCAGAAATGAAAATCGCAACCCAGTTTCCGCTGAAGTGCGACCCGAACGTTTTCCAGTACAGTCAGATTCAGAAAAACGGCTGAAATCTGAAAGGAGCGCACCATGCCCATTCGGGCAATGTCGGCCGGCGCCATCCGGGTGATTTCCTGTCCGTTGTAATAAATCTGTCCGCTGCTGGGCTCCAGAAATTTGGTGATCAGGTTGAAACAGGTGGTTTTCCCGGCCCCGTTAGGCCCGATGAGTGCGTGAATGGTCCCTTTGCGCACATTCAGGCTGACGTTGAAAACTGCCGCAAATCCCTTGAAGTTTCTGCACAGTTTACGTGTTTCAAGCAGATATTCCTGGCTCATGGGGTGACGTTCTCCCCGCTCTCCAGATAA
>JBFXFK010000222.1:0-7368 GCA_050179135.1 Desulfatirhabdiaceae bacterium
TACCGAAGCTCTTCCGGATTAACTCCAGTCGTCCTATGGACGACTGGAGTTAATCCGGCCACCCACAAACTTACAGGTAAAAAAACTAACAGCTACAAGCATTAAGATCAAGATACAAGGGGATAGGGCTTTAGCGGCTGACGCCTTGAAAAACCCTCGGCCATCGGATTTTTAAAGACCGGTAAAATTAACAATATGCAAGAGGTAGGCCAATGCGTAAACGGACAATTAATCTGAATACTCAAAATATCTCACCCGTCGATCAAAGTTGGATGGATTTGCAACGCATGGCGCAAGTCGAGCTCACGTCCGAGGATTCCGCACACCCGATCGAGGCGGCGCTGATAAACAGCTTCGGATCGGGTTGGCGGGCGGCAAAATCCGGGGAACAGATAATCCGCTTTCTGTTTGACGAACCTCAGATGGTCAGGCGTATCCAACTACTGTTTCAAGAAGATCAACAGGCGCGCACGCAAGAGTTCGTGTTGCGGTGGTCGCCGGACGCCGGTCAATCTTACCGGGAGATTGTGCGTCAGCAATATAACTTCAGTCCACCGGGCATGACAAGCGAGTTTGAAGATTACACGGTCGATCTTGTCGGGGTGACGGCACTGGAACTGAAAATCGTTCCGGACATAAGTGGGGGAGATGCCCGAGCATCGGTTGCGCAGTTACGAATCGCTTAATCTATAGCTTTCCAGATAAAACTTTTGGGTGCGTTATCTGAAAAGCTATATGGGCTGCTCATCAAAACCGGGCAAATTCATGAGCAGTTGACGTATTTCCGACACCCTAAAAGGATGTTCGATACTGTTGATGTATTGAGTCCATCCGGGTAGCCTGGCCGGATGTAAATTCAACGATGCAGGCATCGTCAGAGTAGTCCATAAAGTTGTAAATAGGATCCACGCCTGTTCTGAGTTTGCAGGTATCCCGTCCTTCAGGACATCCGGAGGCGGCGCTCCGTTCTGCAGGTGTATCGCTGACCATATCCCTGTCAAAACAGCGCCCCTGAAATGTGTGATACAAACCCAGCCAGTGACCGATCTCATGCGTTCCGGTGTCGCCTTCATTAAACGGAAAGGCTTCACCGCCCGGCAACGAGGAAAATAAAACAACAACCCCGTCCCCGGTCGGATTTCCGGCATAATCCCACGGAAAAGTGGACCATCCCAGAAGACCGTTGCCGATATTTGCCGTATAGAGATTCAGACTTTCCGCCCCCCCTTTGTGAAGCGCCATTTTCGCCTGCAATTCCGCTGTAGAGCCCGGGGTCATGGTATACCATGCCGAATTTGTGGTCCGGTCAACCGATACAAGCTGAAACACAAAAGCCGTGGCGGCGCCCCCCGTAAATCCGCCATAGGACATATTGAGGACATCAATCTGATCCCGAATCTGGCTATCCGGGACATCTCCATTGGCAATACCGCTGCCATTGTTGATGACGTGGAAATATACCGGGATAACCACTGAACCTGTTGCCCGTTCTGTTACACGGCGGCCTGCCAGAAATTTTTGAAAAATCGATTCAATCTCCTGCTGTTCAATTTCATCAATGGTTCGGGTGCTGCAGCGGGCGCCGCTGTCGATAAAAGCCTGTTGGCTGATCCAGGTGTGACCATTCAAATGGAATGGTATATCCTCGGCGGATATCCATCCAAAAAATAGGAATGCGGTTAAAAAAAGCGCGATTGATGAAAATGCCAATTTTTTCATAATTGATCTCCTTAAGTTTTACCTTTGCCATTTTGGCAGGATGTTTGAACGAAAAAAAAATCCCCCCTTTATTCCCCTTTGACAAGGCTGTCGAAAACAAAAAAATCCACATTCTGCGTGTCTTTTGGCCCGTCTGTTGCGTTACATCCATCGCCACGTATCCCGGATATGCACCGGCGGATGCGCCTTGCAGACGAACCAAAATCCGTCGCAATCCAGTGGATTTATTTATTTCCAAAAGCCTAAAGCCGGGGCAGGGGGGACTTTTTGCAGTAAACAGCATCCGACAGAACGTACGGGCCGGTTGTTTTCAAAAAGCCAAATTGATATAGCTTTCAAGATAAAGATTTTGGGTGCGTATCGGCGGGGGATGGCCGAGAAAATACAATTACCTGAAATTGTATGTCTTCACTGCATTGCCATTGCCGGCTTTTTTAATAAAAAGTCCCGCAGGGAGTTTTGGGAGTTGGTGATATTCAGTTTTTTCCGAATTTTTTTCCGATGTGTTTTTACCGTATCTTCAGCGATGGAGAGCTGTTTTGCGATCATATCCGTGGTCAATCCTTTTTTGATCAGGGCTGCCACACGTACTTCGGCCGTTGTCAGGCTGGCGGAAAACAGATCGTTTGGACAGGCGGCGAGGGTAATGCTCTGAAGCGAGTTGATGATCATGTCAATTTCGATGGAATATCGAACCATACGCGTGTCCGATTGAATCTTTGCCAGCGCCGGTATGATTTCGGATTCGATTTTATGATTGATTCCATTGAGGATTTCCGTACGCTCGAAATCGAGATTCTGTGCCAGGGTGGAAAATGCCTGATTGGTCTGCATCAGACGTTCATTCATGAATTCGAGTTTCTTTTTCTGGTCCAGCAGCATGACATGATTGTGTCGCAGGTCTGACAGCATCTGCTCTGTTTGACGATTTTTTTCCTGTAACTGTATGGCGTGAAGAAGGCTATGCTTCAACAGTTCGGATGCAATCGGTTTTTGAAGAAAATCGAAGGCGCCATTTCGAATAGCTTGAATGACAATGTCCGTATCTGCATAGCCGGTCATGACAATGACACTGGCTTGCGGAAAATCGCCCAGAATTGTGGGAATCCAGCTCAATGTCGTTTCGGTTGGAAGACATACATCCAGTAGAAAAATATCGGTAGAAGCGCTCGTTTTAAGCAATTCGTTCAAAGAAAACGGCTTGGGCAGAACTGCAGGAACGAAATCCCAGGAAGAAAGCATTTTTTTCAAGAGCTCACAAATGTAGGGGTCATCGTCGATAATGGTGATTTTATGTTCTGAAGAAATATTGGCGTTTTCAGCGCCCACAAAATCATTCTGGCATAAAATCTGTTGCTGATTTGAGACGTCACCATAGTCTGTCAAAGTCTCCTGTTTCACGTCATCATCTCCTTTTCCGCACACCATATGGATTTTTAAAAGCAGCTCTTCAAAAGGTTTCTTTCACGGATTTGAAACATGGTAAAACGGTTGTTACGTTTCAAGCACCCGATTGATTATGTCGCCAAGCATTTTAAGCTGGTACGGTTTGCCCAGAAATGCATTGGGGCGTTCGGGATGTTCACCTGCCATAACCTGAGCCTCGTCATAGCCGCTTGACAGGATCACCGGGATATCAGGCGAAAGCTTGCGCAGTGCATTCAGTGTTTCCCAGCCGTCCATGTGCGGCATGGTCAAATCGGAGATAACACATCGGATTTCAGACTGATTCTGCTTAAAGAGCTTCACGGCCTCAACACCGTCCCTTGCTTCGAGTACCCTGAAGCCCAATCGCGTGAGCATGATTGCAGCCATTTTGCGCACCATCGGCTCGTCGTCAACCACCAGCACCGTACCACCCTGCTTTGTCTCCAAGGCCTGGGTCGATTTGACTGGCTGGTGGGGAACTTCATCAGGCGATATCGGAAAAAATATCCGAAAAATACTCCCCCGTTGCGGTTCGCTTTCCACCGTGACAGCCCCATGGTGTGCGCGCATGATACCCAGAACCACAGACAAACCCAGTCCCCGGCCTGTGAACTTGGTGGAGAAAAACGGGTCGCAGATTTTTTCGATATCCTTTTCCGAAATACCGCAGCCGGCATCCGCAACTTCCAGGCAGGCGTAAGCCATATCCCGGGGCCGCCAGTCGATGGGGAAGCACTTCAGAGAAAGAATATCCGCTTGCGTAACCGTCTTGACAATCATGCGGATACCCCTTCGGTGCTCATCGGCAGATTCCCAGGCATTGGTCAGCAGGTTGGACACAACATGATGTATCTGAGCGGCATTTCCTCGAATGACGGGACCGCGTGATGGAAAATCGGCTTTAATGAGCGTGCCTTTCGGGGCTCTGGCCTGGAGCAGGGTAAGGCTTCTGTGGCAGGCTTCGGAAAAATCCATGGGCTCACGCTGGCCCGGTATCTGTCCCAGATAGGTCAGCATCTGACTGCTGACCTCTGCTGCCTTGAATGCCGCCTGCATGGCCGAGAACAATTTCTCAGTTGGATTTTCACCGCTCTGCAGGTCCTTGATCACCATTTCGAGGTTTCCGATCACGACCTGGAGCTGATTGTTGAAATGGTGGGCAATGGCGCCGGCCATGCGGCCCAGACTTTCGGCCTTTTGGCGCTGCCGATCCTGGACCTCGATACTGACTTTTTCCGCTTCCATGCGTCTGTGGTCAGTAATATCGCTGATCACGACGTGGTAAACCGTCTCACCGTCGTGGTAATCCACGGCTCTTTTTTCCAGACGGACCCAGAAAGACTTTCCATCCGTTTTCAGCATTCTCAGTTCGCATGCCCGTGATGTTCCGATCTCAAGGAGATGCTTGTGGTTCATGTAGTAGATGTCCTGATCATCCTTGTATATGAACCGGGTGATCGGCTGTTTGATCAGGGCATTCCGGGTGTTTCCCAGCAGCGTACCTGCGGTAATGTTTGCCTCCAAAATTATTCCATCTTTGTCGATGGTAACATAGCCAACCGGCGCCAGGTTGAAGAGATTGAAATAGCGTGTCTCCGCAGCGTCAAGTTCCTCATGCGCCCGTTCCAGTGCTTCGTTCTGCAACTCCAATTCAATCTGATGAACGCGGAGATTGTGAAGTGTCTGACGGATATCATCGGTTGACAGGTTTTGCATGTCATCAACCATCATGACGGCTTCGTTCTGCGACAGCCGATTCAAATTGATCGCTGTGTTTGAATAGGTCATTTTTAGTTCTTTCCATGAGGTGAACCTCAAATCGCCCGGCTTTGTAACCGCTGTGAGTTTTTTTGCTGGATCAGGCAGGTTTCCAACCCTGCTGCCTTCATAAATATTTTCTCCACTCCTGCGTACATAATTCAATTTTTGTGCCAAACTTCCAATGACAGGCACATCCCAAATATCATTCTGTTTTATTTGGATAATTGGTTAATTGGGTTTCAACGGGTGTCACTGGCAGCCTTGGTAAAAAAGGTCATATTTCACCTATGGCAATATATGACCCTTTCCCGTTCCAATTACCAATTTTTGTTTCTGGTCAGATCATTCTTATGGGTTATCAGAACATTTTCCAAATTTCCGTACAGGTTCCTTTGATGTTATCCTGTTTCCTGTAAAACGGAATCCTGATTTCAGGAAAATCAGGAAAAATCTTGCAGAAAGTCAATTGCATAATTATTTAAATAATTGATATTATAATATAATATCAGTAAATGCATTTATGGCACGTTATTTGAATTGATTTCGAACAAACACATAAGAAGTCCGAAAGGGGATGTGACAAATGTTTGGGATGAATATGTAATAACAGATTAATGTGTATTAATTACAATAATATATAATTATAAAGGATGAGATGGGTAGAACCACCGGACTTTTTACGAAGCCATCAATTGTCATTGTCATGTCTCGGCTGAAAATGGCAAGCCATCTGAAAGGGTGGGACGCAAAAATTCTGGCCTAAGTTCCTTTACGGAATAAGGCGGCAGGATTGCCGGGCGGAAAAAGACACCTTTTTAATGTCTTTCTGCACGGAAAACATTAAGGAGGTTTTTTTTTGAACAAGCCAAGCGGTATTTCACGGTTTCGTCGTGATTTTTTTGCGGTATTATCCTTTTTCGTCTCTTTGTTTCTTGTCATCAGTATCGGGCCGGGCGCTTTCCCGGCGCTGGCAGCGCAGGTAAATCTGGCCTGGAATGCCAACACGGATTCTTCGGTTATCGGTTACAAGCTGTATTATGGAACGGCTTCCCGAACTTATAATGCGCCGGTGGATGTCGGCAGCAAGACCCAATACACGTTGACCAATATTGTAGAAGGAAAAACCGCCTATTTTGCGGTCACGGCCTATGATTCAAGCAGGACCGAGAGCGGTTTTTCCCAGGAACTGAAGTGTGTTACTCTGACGCCTTCAGCAGGAGCCAACGGCGCCATAAGCCCTTCAAGTGCGGTCGTCGTCAGCAGTGACATGACCCAGACCTTTACGATTACCCCGGCGGCCAATTACAAGGTATCTGATGTAAGGGTTGACGGTGTATCCGTGGGCGCGAAGACCAGCTATACCTTTTCCAATGTCACAGCCAATCGCACCATCTCTGCCAGCTTTATCGCCACCTCTGCCACCTATATCGCCCCTGCCGGATTGCTGAAACTGGATTTTGAGGAGGGAAGCGGCAGCACTGCCAAAGACAGCTCGGGGTCAGGCAACAATGGCGCCATCAGTAACGCTGTCTATACAACTGACAGGGCGAGAGGGTCCTATGCATTGTCTTTTGCCGGTAATGGTCGCGTGAGTGTTCCGGCCAATTCGTCTCTTAAACCGGCCAATATCAGTGTCGGATTTTGGGTCAAGCACACAACCGATACCAGCACGAGTTACCGCGGCATCATCCAGGGAGCCTATGGTAATGGATATTCCAAAGGTTTCAGGGTACTTGATTATCAGAACAAGCCGATGGTGCAGATCAATTTTGGTGATGCCGCACCGGTAGCGGTATCGGGCAAGGCTTTTGTGCTGAACCAGTGGACACATGTCGCATTCAGTTATGATCATCAGAAAATAAAATTGTATCAGAATGGCGTACTGACAGGTGAATTATCCGCGACCCGAAACATCAACTGGGATGCGACCGCTTCCAATCTCACCATCGGATTGGCCCAGTGGTATTTCAAGGGACTGATCGACAGGGTGCAACTGTTTGATCGCGCCTTAAGCTCCCAGGAAATCGGACAATTGTATGTTGCGACGAGGTTTGCTTCCGACAGTTCCGTAACCTCCAGTCCAGTGTTCAGCGAACAAACACGTGACAAATTATTTTCCAGTGCCCGAACGACGCACAGTTCTTTGGCGTCTGCCAAGAAAGGATCTGAAACACAGAAGGCGCGCAAGCAAAAGATAACCCGGGTCGAAAGCCATCTTCTTGCCGGTAGCGGTATGCTTCCGGGCAGTGGTGGATGGATCAAGGTTTTCAACCCCGGTGGCGAAGAGGCCGCGCCATCCGTTTATATTGACTTGCCGGAGTATAACGCGCTGAGTTGTCAGCGGCGACCTGAAAATGTATCTTATTCGGCGGTTTGAAAATGTTGTTCTTTTCTTTTGACTTTACTTCATGAAAATTCATTAAGACATTCTTCTTCAATTTTCTTCGATTTTATTTCCTC
>JBFXFK010000223.1:0-3772 GCA_050179135.1 Desulfatirhabdiaceae bacterium
GCAGCCGGTTGACCGCTTCCGGGACCGAATCGCGCGCAGAGGTGACGTTTTCGGTAATGGACCATCTGTATTGCAGCCAATGGGTTGTGAAACAGAACGGTCACAAACCGGAATCTCCCGACATGTGGCTTTATTCCTTGAATGGTGAAAAAAAACTCCTGGAAAATCGGCCAATTCCGGTTCGAACCCGTATCGAGGCGGTGACTGGGCTTGATTTCAAGCGGTTCTGCCGGTCCATTCTGCTGGCCCAGGGCGAGTGTTCCGCATTTCTGAATGCCCTGGAAAATGAGCGGACTGAAATTCTGGAAAAAATCATCGGCCCGGAAATGCGTCAGGAACTGGCGGAATCCATCCGGTCCCGGGTCGCGGTTGAAACCGAACGGCTGCATCAACTCCAGGAAGAAGCGGCCGGTTTTCAGACACCGGAAAAAGCCCGTGTGGATGAAATCCGGCAATCCATCGAACAGGCGCGGGAGGATGCCCGGGAAATCGGGCGGAATCTGGACATTTTGCTGGCTCAGGAACGCTGGATGGAACGGATGGCCCGGGAACCCGATGCCGAAAAAAACGCTGCAGAGGCACTTCGGGTGGCGGAAATCCACCTGGCCGAACTTCAGAACAGCCGGGATCAGTTGGAACAGGCAAAGCCGGCAGGATTGTTTCAGAAGGCCCTGGCCCGGATTGAGACACTGCGCGCAAATGCCGATGCAATCCGGACAGAAATCGATCATCTGAAAGCGGATCTTCCGGCCCGTGAAAACCGGCTCCAGGATATTGAGGCCAGGCGTGACGAAGTTGACAGACAGCATCGATCCGTCAAAGATATTCTGGATGCACGAATCCGGGATTTTCAGGAGGCTGAAACCCTGGATCGCGATATCTCTGCCATGGAACAGGCATTTATGGATAAAGCCTCCCGCCTGGAAGCCGGCATGAAAACACAGCAGGAGGCATCCCGACTCCGGTTGGAGTTGGAAGAACAGGAAGCAATTCTGAACAAACGGTTTCAGGAACTTCAAGAGTGGATCGAAACCCATGCAGCGGATGAGGGCCTGGCAGCGGCAATTCCGGATATGGAATCGCATGTGGCGCAGCTTGCAATCATCCGGCAGCAGATGGAAACCTGCCGGACCGAAAGGGAGCAGGCGGCAAAGGCGGAAAGCCGTTCGGCCAGGGTGCTTGAACGTGCGGAGGAATCGGCCCGGAAGGCCCGGGAAAAAGTCGCGCACATGCAGGCGCGAAAAACAGATCGGGATAGCCGTCTTCAAAGCATTTTCGGCGGAAAAACAGAAACCGGTTTAAAAGCAGGTATCGATGACGGCATAAAAAAACTGGCAGCGTGCAAGGCCCTGAAACAAATCGGCAAAAAAAGCGGTGCGTTCAAAACGGTCCGGGATGAGCAGGCCCAAATCCGGCTTGAAATAGAAACCCTGACCGAATCCATTGCCCAGGAACAGTCCCGCCTGCAGGCACTGGATGCTGAGATCCGGAAGCGGGACGCGATCCGCCGGTTTGAATCCGACAGGGGAAACCTGCTGCAATCGGGAGACCCCTGTCCGCTCTGCGGGGCAACGGTTCACCCCTTTCTGGATGACGGCGTCATCGATTTTACCGAACTGGATCGCATTGTTCTGGATCGACAGGAGAAAATCCGGACTCTGCAGGTCGAACGCGATTCCCTGAAAGCCAGGGATCTCGCGATTCTGGAACGTGTCAAAATCCGCGATGAGATGCAGCAGACGTGGGACAGTCAGTGCGCAATGGCAGGTGTCTCATGGGATTTTGGAGAAACCGGTGCGCTGCCGGATCATGTCCGGGCAATCCGGCAGGACATCCGGAATGCCCGGTCCCGATTGCGCTCGGCCTGGTGGTTTGGATGGCGGGTGACATGGACGGACCGGTCCCTGGCGCGGAAGCGGGATACGCTGTCCAGATGCGAAAATTTGCTGGAAACATCCGGGACCGGGCATGAAACCCATGAAAAGGCGCTTCGCCGGATTGATCAGGATCTGGCCCGGCTGGGCGAGACAGACGAAACAACCCGCGCCGCCCTGATCGATAGCCTGAAAAAATGGCAGGAACAGGCGCCGAATCCGGGTGATGAAAAAACAATTCTCACACATCTGACCGGGCGGTCAGCGGCGTATCGCCAAAACCGTCGGGATCTGGCGGCGGCACAGAAAGACCTGCAGTCGATCCGGTCCCGGCAACAGGCGGTTTCTGATACATTGCAGCAGACTGAAAAATCGTCACAACACCTGTCCGCCGAAATTGAAGACCTTCAATCGCGGCTGAATGCCCTCAAGGCAGATCGGGGTTCCCGGTTCGGCGCACTGGACCCGGCCCGCGAACATCAGACACTGAAAAACGAGATACAGGAACTGGCTGCCGAAGAACGGTCTCTGTCCGCTGAAAGCGACCGTCTTCACCAGAACCTTGCAACAGATCGGGAAACCCTGAAGCGGATGGTCGATCAGGAACTGGAAATCCGTAACACTGCTGCGGCTGCGGAGAAAGACCTTCTGGAACAGGCCCGTACCGAAGGTTTTGACACATTGAAAGCCATTCAGGACGGGCTGTCGATCCTGACGCGCGAGCCGGAAATCCTGAGCCGTCTGGCCGATGCCGAAGGCGCAGTGAAAACGGCCCGGGAATCCGTGGAATCGCTTCGGCCTGAACACCCCGTAACCGATTCTCCAGAGACGCTCCGGTGGAAAATTTCAGATGCCGTTAAACGCCAGAAAGAACTGGAGCAGGATATTGATAACCAGAAACGCACCCTGGAGACATATCGCCAAGCGGATATTGAATATCGCGAACTGCTGCATGCCATTGCCGTTCAGGAAAAGGTGTTTGCAGAGGCCGTGGCAGCCCATCGCAGTATTGACGGGCAGGGGAAGGGCCAAGAAAAGCTGCAGCATCTCCTGTTGAATCAGCTTCTGGAAAAAGCCAACCGGCATTTGGGTACGCTGGCCAACCATCGCTATTTGCTGAAGCCGGCCGGTCCGGATGACCTGGGCCTGTATGTTGAAGACACCATTCAGTCCGGGACCCTCCGATCTGTAAAAACGCTTTCCGGCGGGGAATCTTTTATCGTCAGCCTGTGTCTGGCGCTGGGGCTCTCGGATATGGCCGCAAACCATCGCCGGATCGATTCCCTGTTTCTGGATGAGGGTTTTGGCAAACTGGATGACGAGATGCTTTACAAGGTGATCGCCACCCTCAAATCCCTGCGGGCCAACGGCAGGATGGTTGGCATTGTATCCCATGTCAGGCGCCTGGCCGATGAAATTCCCACCCAGATCCGCCTGGAAAAGGGGGCTGACGGATCCAGCAAAATCATGGTTGTGGCATAGGGGATTGGGGGAAAGGCTGAAGACTGAAGGCTGAAGGTGCGGCATACCGCATTCAGGCAGTGCCGCCGGCGGACGGTCAGTCGGCATCTCAATACTATAGCTTTTAAGATAATGATTTTGGGAAGACAGCAGGGAGGGGAAAGGCCTTTCTTCGGCCATCCCCGACCAATAACGCACCCAAAATCTTTATCTTGAAAGCTATACACAAAAAAGGAAAAGATTTGATGAAATACCTGAGAATTGGATGTTCTGTTGCCCTGATCTGGATGGTGATGGTCTGGCAGGGAAATTGTCCGGTTGAAGCCGGTGTACTGGGACCGCATATCCGTCGACTGGTTGAAACCGACGGCGCTTCTTTTGCAGACAGCCGGTTTGGCCGGACCTTTGACCGCTGGATCGATGGGAAAAAAGTAAAA
>JBFXFK010000223.1:3872-7343 GCA_050179135.1 Desulfatirhabdiaceae bacterium
TTGTCCGGTTGAAGCCGGTGTACTGGGACCGCATATCCGTCGACTGGTTGAAACCGACGGCGCTTCTTTTGCAGACAGCCGGTTTGGCCGGACCTTTGACCGCTGGATCGATGGGAAAAAAGTAAAATTCGCCCATGTGTTTATCGAAGCGGACCCGTCTGCATTGCCTGACCTCCACGCGCAGGGATGTCAGGTTTCTACCGTGACATCCGGAGGGATCATGACGGCTCAGGCGCCCCTTGACAGGCTGGACGGAATTGCGGCACTGCATGGGGTTCACCGGATCGAGGCTGGCCGGGCTGTCAAAACGATGATGGATATCAGCACGGGAAAGGACGGTGTCAATCTGCCGCAAACCGCGTATCCGCGAACCGGCAATACGGGAAAGGGGGTCATTATCGGCATTATCGATACCGGAATTGATATCGGACATCCGGATTTTATCGACAGCCTCGGGCAGACCCGGATTCTGTCCATATGGGACCATACTTTGGATCAAGAAGATGTGGGCGGAATTGCAGAAAACCCTGACGGGTATTCGTATGGCACCGAATGGAGACGGGAAATTATTCAGCAGGGGTATGGGATGTGTCTGCACCGGGACTATGACGGTCATGGCACCCATGTGGCGGGAACTGCTGCCGGAAACGGCCGGGCCGACAGCTACCAGGGTCCTTACATCGGGATTGCACCGGAATCGGAGCTTTTGGTCGTCAAATTTGATTTTGACAATGTCAAGGATCGAAATTCGGACACCATGATTCTGGATGGGATCAACTGGATTTTTCAACAGGCTGCCAGTGCAGAAAAGCCGTGCGTGATCAATATGAGTATGGGCAGTGCCTATGGTCCGCATGACGGCAGCACTCTGGAAGAACGGGGCATAGACGATCTGACCGGGCCGGACCGGATTGTTTGTGTCGCGGCCGGAAATGACGGATCTTCTTATGAGGATCCGGCATTTGATCAGCGTGGCGGCCCCATTCATGGCAGCGGCAATTTTGTTGTGGCCAATGATATTGTCATTCAGACCGCTTCGGATTATGTGCCGGATTTGTCGGATACTTCAAGAGATTTTCTGTTTTTTGATATCTGGTATTCCGGGCAGGATGCATGCCGGGTTCAGATCACATCCCCGGGCGGAGAAAAATATCCACCCCATTTTCGGGGACGGTATCGGAATTTCTGGAAAACCGGCGGCAGGGACGGGCATATCATTACACCGGAAGGGATGCTTTATGTCGCCAATACCCGGGCTGCAAACACTGATTTTGACAGCGATAACGGGGACAACAATCTGTATATCGAAATTTCGGACACCCACTCACGCAATCCGGCAGGCGGACGCTGGGTGATTGATTTGATCCCGCTTGACGGAAACGGCGGTTATCATGCCTGGCATGGCCATAGCACCAGCCTGTCCCATACCTTTTTCTGGTATGACAGTGGTTCGGCTGTTCACACTTGGGGAGATATCTCGGATGTCAGTCTTTCCAACAACCAGATGACGATCGGTTCTCCGGCTACGGCATCGCAGGTGATTTCGGTGGGGGCCTATCAAACCAAAAATATCTGGCCCGGCAGGCTGTATGAGGACTGGACTTCTCCGGAATCGCCGTACAGCCTAATCTGGCAGGCCTATGGCGTATCTCCGATAGATTATTACAATCCCTTTTACCTGCTGGATCTGGCATATTTTTCCAGTCGGGGGCCCAGCCGGGATGGGCGGATACAGCCGTTTATCACTGCTCCGGGCGTGGGAATCGTGGCATCGCTTTCCAGCGCCACCCTGAACAATCCCAATGAATCCTATCACCGGCGCATGAACCGGGTTGAATATGGCGGCAATCACACAACGCTTCAGGGAACCAGCATGTCCTGCCCCCATGCCACCGGCGTCGTGGCGCTTCTTCTTGAAAAGGCCCGTGGACTTGGGCTGTCGCCCGGCCCAACCGATATCCAGGCATATATCAAAGCAGGCAGCCGGCGCGATGAATTTACCGGACTGGATCCGATAAATCCGGAAGACGGCAACAACAACTGGGGATATGGGAAAATGGATGTTGTCGGTGCATTATCGGCCATTTCGGTAACGGGTCAGTAAATCGGGTAGGGGGAAGGCTGAAAGGCATACCCATTCAGGCAGATCCACCGTATGACGGTCTGGCGGCTTCTCAATACTGGATACATTTTCACGGTAAACATTCATGAATCATTCCAGGATGTTCATCCGCACATATGAAAATGATTTTACCGATTTTCTACTGAATTTTGAATCCTGGGTTCTGAATTCTGCTTTTCCATTTTCATGGTAAACTTTCATGATCAAGAGCTTGATCGCCCCGTGCGTGAAAATGATTTTTCCTTACAAAGCCCCGTAAGGGCGACCTGTTTGTAGAAATTGATGCAGTTATTCCCATCAAGCTCCATCGGAGCGGCCTGTCACCGGAATACACAGGCCGCCCCTACGGGGCTTGATGGGAATTTTTTGTGCCTCATTCTACAAACAGGTCGCCCCTACGGGGCTCGATGGTATATGTTTCTTTTTAACTGCATTTCCACGGTAAACGCTCATGAATCATTCCGGATGGATTTACCCCCATCTATGAAAATGACATATTCCTTTTTATTCTGGATTCCGACTTCTTGCTTCTGACTTCTGGTTTTCCATTTCCACGGTAAACGATCTGACACAGGCACGTTCACGTGCCCACATCAGGTTACGAACCCGTTAAAAAATTTCACCCAATGCCCGAAAATAATGTTGATAAAAGTCATATATGCCTCTATACACGAGCCAATCATATCCATGTCAAGGCTTATAATCAGGTAGTTGTCAATACCGGAAGACGGGCATACCGTCATTTTAAATTTTGAATACATGGCTTTTTCAGCCTGCCCTCTAACTCACAGTAAATGAATATGCGGAGGACCATGTCATTTTCCATTTTCCCAAAAAACATTCAGTTTTTTGATTATTTCAAACAGCAACATGCCCTGGTTGCTCAGGCTTCCAAAATTCTGACAGAAATATTCACCGATTTTACGGATTTGAAAGAAAAGTGCGCCCGGATCAATCAGGTGGAGGCGGATGGCAATATATTGGCGCGGGAGATCAGCCGGTCACTTTCCATGACCTTTATCACGCCCATCGACCGGGAAGATATTTATGCCATCTGCATCGAGCAGGAAGAAATGCTGGATCTGATTCAGGCTGTTTCCATGAGAATCGGCCTCTACGGATATCACGAGGCTCCGGCGTCAACCCGGGAACTGGTCATGGACCTGGATCGGATTGTTTCCTGCCAGGGGGAAATGATTCAGTTTATCAGCACACGCACCTATCATGAAGGGGTCATGAACCAGGCTTTGGAAGCCTGTGCCGATGGCAAGCGGATGCTGGTCGTCAGTCAGGGCGAGTTGTGTGAAAAGGCGGACCAGTGTCATCTCGATTTTGCAAAAGTGATTAAA
>JBFXFK010000224.1:0-3805 GCA_050179135.1 Desulfatirhabdiaceae bacterium
TCCGGTATGTCGGCGTTGGTTATGCCCTGAACACCGGCACCGAACTGAATGAACTGGTCCGGTTTGCGCGGCTGGATGGTCTGGTTCTGGATCCGGTTTACACGTTAAAGGCATTTCTGGGCATGGTCGATCATATCCGCACCGGAATCATATCAACGGGTCAGAGCGTGCTGTTCATTCATACAGGTGGTCATGCCGGACTTTTTCCCAAACATGCCGAATTTGAAAAACTGGTGGTTTGACGTTGATGTATAAAATTCCAAATTGAAAATCAATGGTGATTCTGGATAATCATTATGAAAAAGATATTTGTCGCCATTATTGTCGTGTGTTTTTTGGCCTGTACCGCCTGGGCCAGAGATGATCAGAAAAAAACAACCACCAAAACCCCTCCGGTAAAAAAGACTCAGCCGGCAAGTCCCCAGCAATCCAAAAAGGCGCCTCAGCCGGAAAATGCGGCGCCTTACAAGACGTTCATTGTTGTCGAGGCAGAAACCGGCGTGGCCGTCGAGGGTGAAAACATTCACGAGAAATGTCCACCTGCCAGCATCACCAAACTGATGCTGGCAGCCGTCATTCTGGACAAGCTGGAAGCTGGTCAGATCAAGCTGGATGATAGGGTAACGGTGTCGCCCGATGCCTCGGCCATGGGTGGCAGTCAGGTGTTTCTGGCCCCGGGTGAGTCCTTTTCCCTTGATGAGATGATGCGTGCTGTCATGGTGGCGTCGGCAAATGATGCGGCCTATGCGGTTGCCGAGTTTGCTGCAGGAAGCCGCGATGCGTTTGTGGATCTCATGAACAAAAAGGCTGAAACCCTCAACATGGTGGATTCAAAATTTTACACCATGCATGGGCTGCCCCCATCCGAAGGTCAGGAACCGGATATTTCATCCGCGCATGATCTGGCGCTGCTGGCCAGAGAGCTTGTCAGACATCCCCAGTTGCTGGCATGGACATCTCTTAAAACCGAACCATTTCGAAACGGCACACTGGTCATGCGAAATCACAATAACCTGATGATTCGGTTTTCCGGCATGGATGGCCTCAAAACCGGTTTTTACCGGGAAGCGGGTTACAGCATTGTGGCCACGGCCAAAAGAAACGATCTGCGGTTTGTTGCGGTGGTGATGGGCAGTCCCGCGGCCAAAACCCGGGACGGCATTGTGGATGAAAAACTGAAAAAAGCCTTTGCACAGTTTGAAGTCGTGTCGGTTGTCAAAAAAGGTGACACCATCGATAAGGACATTGCATTGCCGGACGGAAAGCAAAAGACGTTAAAACCCGTTGCGGCAGCCGGTTTTAGCTGGCCGGTTGCGCGTGACAGGAAAAAGCTGCTCAGCAAAGAGGTTGTCACCCCCGAAAAGGTTGACGGAGAGATCAAACAGGGGCAGAAAATGGGCGAAATGATCATCCGTTTCAACAACGAGGTGGTGGGAACCGTTGAACTGATTTCACCGGTTAATGTACCCAAACGCGGGTTTTTTTCACGGATTTTTGGTTGACATGTCAGGCTGTCGCAGAGATTTTTATGGAAGATTTCTTAAATGATCCAGTTCAATCAGGTTAACAAATGGTTTGGCAAACTTCATGTTTTAAACGATATCAATCTCGATGTCGAATCCGGAAAGGTCGCTGTCATCTGCGGTCCCAGCGGGTCCGGGAAGAGCACGCTGATTCGGTGCATCAATCGTCTGGAACCGATTGCCTCCGGCGAAATCCTTGTCGATGACATTCCGGTTCACGACCGAAAGACCAACATTACCCGCCTTCGCGCAGAGATCGGATTTGTTTTTCAGCAGTTCAATCTGTATCCCCATATGACCGTTCTGGAAAATGTGACATTGGCGCCCATCAAGGTCCGCAAAATCACCCGGAGCGAGGCGGTGGACCTGTCCATGGGCATTCTGGAAAAGGTCGGCATCCATGACAAGGCAGGCGCTTATCCGGCCCAACTTTCCGGTGGCCAGCAGCAACGGGTCGCCATTGCACGGGGACTGGCCATGCGACCCAAAATCATGCTGTTTGATGAGCCCACATCGGCGCTGGACCCGGAAATGATCAATGAAGTTCTGGATGTCATGCGAAATCTGGCGCATGAAGGCATGACCATGGTGGTGGTGACGCATGAAATGGGTTTTGCACGGGAGGTTGCCAGTCATATCATTTTCATGGATCAGGGACAGATCATCGAAAAGGCCATGCCCGCAGATTTTTTTACCCATCCCAAAAGCGAGCGGACCCGTCTGTTTTTAAGCAAGATTCTTTCCCATTGATCCGGTGCAGGGGACTGGGGGCATTTCCATATTTAGCTATATTGATGTTTCTGTCATCCTTCACCCCTCATCCTTACTATATCGGAGTTGTCATGCCCAACGAAATTTTCCCCGGGCTGTTTCAAATTGAGGTGCCGCTGCCCGAAAGCCCGCTGCAATCCTTGAACAGCTATGTGATTCGCGGCCGGGACCGTCATCTGATTATCGATACCGGATTTAACCGCCAGGAGTGCCTCGACGCCATGCTGGATGGACTCCGTCAGATCGATATCGACCTGAATCAATGTGATTTTTTTATCACCCACCTGCATGCCGATCATTTTGGTCTGGTTTCCCGGCTGGCCACAAAATCCAGTCAGATATTTTTCAGCAGGCCCGATGCAGAACTCATGGAAACATGGGAGGGGTTTGAACCCATGATCGCTTACGGCGGACAAAACGGATTTCCGGAAAACGAGTTGCGGGCCGCGCTCAGCCAGCATCCCGGCAACCGGTATGGAACAGACTGGATTCCCGCGCTCAAAACCCTTTCGGACGGGGATGTCATTCCGGCCGGTGATTATCAATTCCGCTGTATCGAAACCCCGGGCCATACCCTGGGCCATATCTGCCTGTATGAGCCCGATCACAAACTTCTGATTTCCGGAGACCACATTCTCGGGGATATCACCCCCAATATTCAATGCTGGTCAGATCACCAGAATCCGCTGAAATCCTATCTGGAGAGCCTGGTCAAAACCGCCGGGCTGGATGTCACGCATGTTCTTCCCGGCCATCGCCGCCTGTTCAACGGATTTCAGCAACGGATTCAGGAGCTGACCGATCACCATCACACCCGGCTGCAGGAAGTGTCATCCATTCTGGCCGGCGGTCCCATGACGGCCTATGATGTGGCGTCCCGCATGCGTTGGGACATCCGGTGCAACAGTTGGTCGGATTTTCCGGTGGCCCAAAAATGGTTTGCCACTGGTGAGGCATTATCCCATTTGAGATATCTGGAATTTCAGCAACAAATTGGTCGTCTGTCACAAAACGGACAGACATTGTACAGGAACCTGGCCTGATCCATCTGAAAACTGAACGCCAGGGAACGGAAAACCATCATCCATCACGATTCATTTTTACCACAAGGAGGAAGTCATGCCTAAAACTGTCAATTACATTTGTACAAAATGCGGAAAGAAACAGGCCCTTTCTTCGGATGAAAAAACGCCACAATGTTGCGATATGCCCATGATCCCGGGTGAACCGCTGCCAGTCTGTGAAATGTCCGCCACTGCGGAGCATTCCCGAATGGATGAGGACAATGGACCCTGTGATGACGGGCGGGGAGGCGTCGCTTAAAATCTTCAAATAATAAAAGATCTGATTATATCGGATTTGAGCCCTCCTATTCCTCTTTCATCGGCGGTCCGGCACCGGCTCCATGCTGATCGGGTCATCCAATTTTACTGAAGCCGGGTTCATGCGGAATATCGAATGGAACTATTTTTCACCGGGCGAAATCAACCTGGCCTTTGACACCAGGTCGG
>JBFXFK010000224.1:3905-7306 GCA_050179135.1 Desulfatirhabdiaceae bacterium
CGGCGGTCCGGCACCGGCTCCATGCTGATCGGGTCATCCAATTTTACTGAAGCCGGGTTCATGCGGAATATCGAATGGAACTATTTTTCACCGGGCGAAATCAACCTGGCCTTTGACACCAGGTCGGCATATGAACAGGCCGTGACTGAATTTGTGTGGATATGGGACAATCTGGCCGTGGCCGTGACACCGGAATTCATTTCCGGATACCGCAATCGCTTTGTTGTCACTTGGCTGGAAACCAAACCACCCATGTGACAGACTCGGGTCTTTTTGAAACCCCGTCCGAATATGGCAACCCCGTTCAATCGCCAATCACCCCCAATGCGGCCCAGATACCGGTGTTAAAAACCCTGGAGAACTTTCGATTTGAAGGTTGAATTTCAAAGCGTGACCGGCCAATACAGCCGTCAAATCATGACGGTTCGTTCCAATCCGAAAAGCCTTTGAATGAAAACGCCATGACCATCATTTATCACAAAAAGGGTGAGTTGAAAATTGATTCCACGTAAACGAGAGGCATCTAAAAATCACAGCACGCATGAGCTGTCCTGTTCACGGTACGTCCGGAACGAACGTCCCAAACGGCTCGGGCTGGTCTCTGGTAGGACTTCGCCTGTTATTGATCAATTCTGTTTGCAAGAGCGCTCAACAGTGATTTTGCTTCGTCGAGTTCCATGTCTTATCCCCATTCCCTTATTGTGCTAACGACGGCAGGCATCAGCGGGCGCCAGCCTTCTTGGCGATCCGCTGCATGCCATTGTTGGCCATCGATTTTTTCTTCGTTGATTTCAGAGGCACTTTAAACAATGCCTGAGGTCTCGGAGCGGGGATACCGAATAGCATGCCTTCACCGCTAATATCCTCATCGATGTCTGGCCAATGTACTCCATGACCATCACCAATGATTTCCCAGTTTTCCCGCTGTTTTGCGGTTGCCTCAGACAGTCGCCAAGACCATGCCAATGGAACGCTGATTGTTCGGCCATCCATAAGTTGTGCCGTAATAGTATCTTTGGTGATTTCTATATGTTTAATTCTTACTTCTTGTAGTTTTACCGCAGTGTCCATTCCATTCCTCCAAAATTCTTTCTCTGTTTCTCGCAATGATCTCGCGAATTGTGTTCAGCTCTTTCGCTGAAAAACCCTCATTTCTGGCCAAAGCCAAGGGGTTGATCCAGAACTTGCAGATCATTCTTTCCCTCTGAACATGCACGTGCGTTGGTTCGTTACAGTCAAAACTGTAAAAGAAAAACCGGTGTGGCCCTGAAAAATAAGATTACAGATAATATAAATGGTGGCACGTTGGCCCTCATATCTTTGAGACTGCTGTTGGCCTCATCATCAAATGTGAATATCGGCTACCTCTTTCAATAGATTGCGGGGCTGTCTGCCAGATTTTTTCGTCGAATGTGGCGTGAGGTATCAATATGTCCATAGACTTTGCGGCGATCAGATTACTCCGGATTATGGCTCAGACGCGTTTGTCCGCCGGATTATCCGGTCAAATACAGGACCAACAACCTGTCATCTTTCAGGGCTGTCTTGACTGACACCCAGTTTCAGCCGGGCCAAACTTTTTGCAGAACAATGCCCATACACTGAGTCAATGATATGTTATCGGTAACAGATCAAGGTTTTGGTATGGGTGTATCCATTACCAAGGTCGGCGCACCGACATAGGTTAACTGCTTGAAATAGATTGAAAATAATTGGTTGTCAAAAAGTTTTGCCCCTTGCATTACAGCCTGACGATACATGCCTGAAGTGTCTGCATCACCCCGGGTCGGGATGCTCTGGCCGTGTTCTTTTTATCCTCTAACCAAAATGATGGATCTGCTGCTGTCAGTTCTGCCTACGATTTTTCCAGAAACTGGCACAATGCCGTGGCTGCCCCATATCATTTCAAGCGGTTCGCGCTTATGATGCTTTTTGAATTTTATCCAGAAATCTCTTTCTGGATGGCTTCGGCAACTCTTGATATTTGTCAAAGAGCCAATCCACAAGCAGAGAATTCAGGTGTTTATCTATTTTTTTCCGAATAGTTATCAGTTTGGCCGAATGTGCCGAAGTAAGGCATGGGGGCGGACGAAGTGTTTCGTTATTCAGGCAATTGGCCTCCGTTGATGTCATATCTGCCAGGCCAACCAGCTTATTTTCCAATGCCGTAATCCATTCCCGGCTGCGCAGTTCCCGCTCCCCGGTCAACAGTTTTTTAAAGATGGAATAGACATCATCCGGTAACCAGGGTGGTTCTTCGTCATCAAATTGATCTTTGGCCTGTTGCAGCAGGGCCTGATACCGGGTTTCAAATTCATCCGGATTCAAATTTTCATCCCGCAATGCGGTATAACCCCGCTGATAGGATTCGAGACATTGCTGCATCAGCAAAAAATCTGCCAGGTCCGAGGTTTCCCCTTCATACGCGCTGACAATCTCTGTCACCAGGCTCTGGTTTAACTGGATGTCATCCGGTGATTTGATCGTATTGGACCAGATCTTTTTTGCCTTACTGCCGATGGTATTTTCAGTAGATTTGATCTTGTCCATAAACTCGGCAAGTTTGACGCGCGTTTCACTGATTTCAGGCAAATTGATCCGGTGGCTCAAATTCTTCAATCGTTCCGCCAAGCCCCTTAGCTTGTTGGAATAATCTTTTCCGGTTGCGCTCAAACCACGCAAGCGGGCAATCTTGATGATCCGAAATGCATCTGCATTTTCATCCATCCACAACTTGACAGCCCGTATCAATACCTTGGCATCAGCAACAGTCTCTGCATTGGCTATCATTTTTTTGGTATGGTCAGTCAACTGCTGGGCCAGATCATCCAGATAAAGGGTTTTTAGATTTCCGGCCAGCAGAATGTTCATGCGGTGCTTGAAATCACCAATTGTTTCGGGTTTGTCATTTGGCGGGGTCTGGAGGACCAGCCAAGCGTCAAACTGCTGAATGATATCCTGTTTTACGCGCACAAGAGGGTTGCGGATTTGTTCAATTTGATTCGACTGCCAGAATGATGCCTCATTTTCCATCGATACACACAGCTTTTCCAATTCAGCAGCCCCCCAGACGACCTTGGACAGGTCGTGGCGATTTTCTATTTTTTTCCATTCAATATTCTGTTTTTTTTCATTGTCCTGTAATTTTTTTTCTGCCAGTTTTGCCTGCTCAACCAGCTTTTCGACCCGGTACTGAATCCGGATCGGCACAGGAATCCGTTTGTTCAGTTGATAATAGCGGTTATAAAAATCAAGATGAGACCGATATTCTTCTGTCTGCTCCCATTCATCCACCAGTATATTCCATTCCTCCGCTTCCTCACCCAGACGCATGATTTCCGCATGGTCCAGTTGATCCAGGCCCAGAAACTTTCCCTTGAATGCGTTCTGCTGGAACCATG
>JBFXFK010000225.1:0-7215 GCA_050179135.1 Desulfatirhabdiaceae bacterium
GCGTGTCTTTTTCATTGCTGAAACCGGTACATATGATAATGGGAATGCCCGGTTTGATCGAAATCAATTCTTTTGCCAACTGATCCCCTGTCATATTCGGCATGCTTCTGTCGGTAATCACCAGATCGAAGTTATCGGGATTGGACCTGAAAACCGCCAAAGCATCCAGGCTGCCTGTTCGGGCAGTTATCTGATACCCCAACCTTTCAAGGATCTGCTGTTCCACCCGCAGGATCGGTTGTTCATCATCGACCAGCAGAATTCTTTCACACCCCGCCGGATATGTTCTGGCGGCGACAGCCGTTTTCCGGTCATTCGTATCCTCCAGAACAGGCAAATACACATGAAAGAAGGTTCCCTTGCCGACTTCGCTGTGAACCTGAACATCACCGCCATGTTCCTTCACGATGCCATGCACCACCGAAAGACCCAGTCCGGTTCCCTTTCCCTGTTCCTTGGTCGTAAAATAGGGGTCGAATATTTTATTAATCAGGGTTTGATCAATTCCGGTTCCCGTGTCGGATATGGTGATACAGGCATATCTTCCGGATTTCATGGAATGATCCTGAAAATCGTTCTTATCGAGCACTTTTTCCGAAAGTGCAACATATATTGTTCCATTGTTGTCCTCGACCGCATGAAACGCATTGGTGATCAGGTTCATGACCACCTGGTGCAATTGGTAAGGATCTGCGGAAACCATCCGGCAATTGGTATCAATAAGGCTTTTGATTTCAATGTTCATAGGTATGGCTGACCGGGACAGTTTCAATACTTCTTTCAAAATGGGCTGAATCCGGACCGGCAGCTTTTGGGGATTGGATTGACGGGCAAACGCCAGAATCTGTTTGACCAGATCACCGCCGCGTCGCGCGGATTTATGGATTTGTTCGATATTTTCATACCAGGGGTTGTCCACCGGTATATCTTCCAACAGCATCTCGGACAGACCACTGATTGGAAACAGGATGTTGTTCAAATCATGGGCAATCCCCCCTGCAAGAGATCCGATGGATTCCATTTTCTGTGACTGTTGGAGTCTGGCTTCCAGTCTGGTCCTCTCCGCCTCGGCCTGTTTGCGCTCGGTGATATCCTGAACGGTTCCACTGAGCAGCACAGGCTCGCCGGCCTCATCCAGCACAAACTCGCCGGCTTCCGCCCATACCACATGAACCGACTGGTCAGGCCAGATAACCCGGTATTCAAGCGGAACCGGTTTTTTATGTTTGATGACCGAAAGATTGGACTGTTCGACCCGGGCACGATCCTCCGGGTGAATGGATCGGGCTATGACCGCCTCAAGTGACCCGGTGAATGATTCTCTTTCCAGGCCGAAAATTCGGAACATTTCATCCGACCAATCCAGATGATTCGTCCTGATATTCCAGGTCCAACTGCCCATGCGGGCATAGTGCTGGGCTTTTTTCAGTTTCTCCTTGCTCTCTTTCAGCGACTCTTCCACCAGCTTGCGGTGGGTGATGTCACGGGCGATTCCCAGCACACCAATCAATTTACCATCGGGATTCCACATCGGGGTTTTGATGGTATCAAACACGCCCCGGTATCCATCAGCGGCAAAGGTCAGCCATTCCTCATTGGAACTGGGTTTGCCTGCGATCATGGCCTTTCGGTCGTGCTCCCGGAAAAAATCCGCCAGCGCCCGGTCAACAAAGTCGTAATCGGTCTTGCCGATGATATCCGTTTTATTGGCGCCAAAAAAACGCTCGAACATCAAATTGCAGTCCAGATAAATGCCATCCGGATCTTTCAACCAGATCAGGTCGGGAATGGTTTCCAACACCGTTCGCAACCGGATTTCACTTTCAAGCAGTTTCGCCTCGGCATGCTTTCGTCTGGTAATGTCCATGCCAAACCCGATTGTCCCGATGGCATACCCATTATCATCAAAACACACCATTTTGTTCGTGTAGCTCCACCCCCGTTCCCCGGATGCTTTTTGATGATGTTCCTCCATGCCGAATTTGGGAATGCCGGAATTCATGACAATCAGATCATCCCTGACATATTTATCCGCGATCTCCTTGGGGAAAAAATCATGATCCGTTTTGCCGATGATATCATTTTCCGACAGTCCGATGGTCTGGCAATACGCCTGGTTCACCTGAAGGTATCGTCCCTCCCGATCTTTTTGCCAGATCAGCGCCGGAACCGTATCAAAGATGAGCTTGAGCTGTTTTTGGGCTTTCCGGAGTTCTTCCTCAGTCCGCCTGCGATCGACAACCGCCTGAACACTTCCCAGAAACGCCGTGATCTGATTGACATCTGTCTGTCCATAGTCTGTTGGCCGGTTTGCCACGGCTGCCACTGCGGTGATCCGGCCATCGGCAAAAAAGGGCGCCACCAGGAGATTGGTCAGGGCGACATGACCTGCTGGAAGCCCCTTTTTCCCGGCATGCCTGCCGGCGTAATCATTCAGAATCAGAGGCTTTCTTTGCCGTATGGCTTCTGCCCATATTCCGGATTTGCTGACGGGAAACTCCCGGGGTTTGTTGACCATGGCGCAGTCTTTCATGGCATCACCGGACCAGGCATGGATGGTCATGATGGATTCATCTTCGTTGATGAAGCCATAGAAACCATAGCTACTGTCGGACATTCGGGTGATGGAGGCAAGGATATGATCCGAAATGGTTTTGACATCGGCATCGGCCATGGATGCGACACCCCATAGCATTTCCAGCTTGTCATAAGCGGCCCTCAGGCTTGTTTCCGCCCGTTTGCTTTCGGTGATATCCTGAGCAATACCGGCATATTGATTAACCTGTCCGGTCTTTTCCCGGACCGGATATCCCCGATCCCGGATCCAGCGGATATCGCCATCGGGCCTGACGATGCGGTATTCATGATCAAAGGGCTGACTGTGTTTCTTGACTTCGAAATCGGCTATCACCCGTTCCCGGTCCTCCATATGGATGGCGTCGATAAAGGATTGCGGGTTTTGGTAAAGACTGGCCACTGATCGTCCCCACAGCGTCTCATAACCTGGACTGACATATAATGTGGCACCCATGGATAAATCCGCCAACCAGAAAACTTCCGTGATGGTTTCGGCAATAAAGCTGAAGCGTTTTTCACTGTCCTGCAGCGATTTGAGAAGGTTGTCCCGCTCCATCAGGGTTTGGGCATACCGGATATTGCCGAGGCTGAGTTCTGCAATCAGGTGAGACAGTCTGGTATAAAAGGTCATGACCGTATTGACGGTTTCCCGACGCCAGCGCGGCGCCCGTTCCAGGGCAGTCAGATATTCTGCTTCATCAAACCCGTATCTGCGAGCCTGCTCTCGGAAAAATTCGATATCCGGCAACTCGTCTTCAAAAAAGAACTGGCCCAAAAACAGATTTCCCATGTGCCTGTCCCCGACAATGATCGGGGTGGACATATCCCACATGTTGTTTTTGCACCGGTAGAGCCGGAAGTTGCCGGGCTCGATATCACGGGTCAGCTTCAGATCACTTTCCAGGCAGTTTCTGCCGGTTTCGGGATGGACCCGGTGAAATTTCGTGCAGATATCCTGCCAGCCTGTCGCCACAAGAATGTTGCCATCCAGATCGACAATCGCGACACCAAAATGGGTCAGTTTGTGGAAATCGTCCATCAGGGACTGTATTGCCGGTATATCAAGTATCCCGGCCAAGTCCATTTTCTTTGAAAGAATGTCATTCCCTGATGACAAACTGACGGGTTTGGAAGCGTTTCCGGATGCCTGTTCTTTCAGGGCATAGTCGGATACGATCTTCTCCAGTCCGGCAATTTTTTGTTCCAGTTCTTCATAGGTGGGCTTTTTATGCATAATTACAGCCTGTATATTTTGGTTATCGTCCAACATGATTGTTCAATAACATACGAGTATTACCAACCCGTTCCTATCCGTCACACTTTATCCAACTCATTTCTGATTGCCATGCCGATCTTTTCCAACACGTAGGGTTTACTGACATAACTGCCGATTCCCAAATCCAATGCGCACAGGACCCGGTCCGTCTCGGAAAACCCGCTGACAATGACCGCCTTCTGATCCGGGTTGATTTCAAGAATCTTTTTATATGTCTCCAGCCCGTCCATGCCCGGCGACATGATCATGTCCAATAAAAGAATATCCGGCTTTTGTATTTTAAGATAGTCCACTGCATTTTCCCCGCTATGGACGGCTTGGACGTGATATCCGATTTTTGTGAGCATATTTTCGGCAAGTTCCCGTTGCTCCGGTACATCATCCACAATCAGGATTGACTCTCCCCTGCCCATGAAACGGGAAAAATCCATTTTCTGTGGTTTTTCGGAGGATACGTCTCCAGTAACCGGGAAATAGAGCGTAAAAGCAGTCCCGCTTCCTTCATCGCTTTTTACATCGATATAACCATTGTGATCTTTGACCGTTCCCCAGACAACCGCAAGGCCCAATCCGGTTCCGCTTCTGCCCATGACTTTTTTGGTATAAAACGGTTCAAAAATTTTGCAGATATCCGCAGATGATATCCCCTTTCCATCATCACATACACTGAGGACAACATAATCGCCGGGCATGATGTCGTCATACCCCTGAATCGGCTTTTCAATCGTTCGATTTTCCGTCCGTATCCGTATTTCTCCCGGGCCGAATATGGCCTCGGCCGCATTGGAAACCAGATTCATGAGTGTTTTGCTTAAATGGACAACCGATCCCCGGATATTCAACAGATTGCAATCCAGATCCGTATGAATTTTAACGTCCGGATAATGATAAATCAATTTCTCGAATTCGGGCAAATTGAAACAATCGTGTATCATCCCATTCAGGTTGACGATTTCGGAAATTTTCACCCCTCTTCTGGTCAGTGTCAATAGATCCTGGATAATCTCTGCTGCCCGCTGTCCGGACTGCATAATTTTTGTGGCCCGCTCTCTCAGAGGATCACCATCCCGGATTTCCATCAGCATCAAATCCGAATATCCAACCAGTGCCCCCAGTACATTGTTGAGATCATGCGCCACGCCTCCGGCCAACATTCCCAGGGATTCCATTTTCTCCGCGGTTCGGAGACGTTTTTCAAGATTGATTTTATCTTCCTCGGCCTTTTTTCTTTCTGTTATGTCAATCCCATGCGCCAGAAGCGTGTCCGTTCCATCATAGATAATGGGAACAACCAACATTTCAAGCCACCTGACATCGCCTTTCCGGGTGATATATCTGAATTCATGTCGATTGTTCGCCGGATCTTTGGCCGGTCTCTGTTGTATTTTTCCCCGGAGAATGTCCCGATCTTCGGGGTAAACCAACTGCCAAATATCCAATCCGACCATTTCATCCGGGCCGTATCCGGCTGTGCGTGCGGCCATGGGATTGACATAGATGAATTTTCCGCCTTGCGCCATGCCTACGAGGGCCAGAGAATTCTCGCTGATCAGTCGAAACATTTCTTCTGATTTTCTGATCCGGTTCATGGCTTTTTCAAGCTCATCCACCATGCTGTCAAATACCTGGCTTAGATTGCCGATTTCATTTTTTTCCGTCATTTCGATTCGTTGTGACAGATCTTTGCTCCGCCGAATCGATTCTGCATGTGAACTGAGTTTTATCAACGGCTTGATGGCGGTTTGCTCAATGATCAACAGAAGCGTAATCAGGGTGATAAGGCCTGCGGCAACGATCATCCACAGGGATGTGTGTACGGACTGGGCGCCTTTTTCAATAATTGAACGGGGGATTTCCGCAATGATCCGTAACGCGGGTTTTCCCATGATATCGGCATAACTGGCAACAACTGATAATGACCGGTCATCGGTTCGCTGAATAAAAACGGGTGGTTTTTCAGTCAATTTATTGGAAAATGCTCCGCCAGGATTGGACTGAAGGCTTTGGATAATAAATTGTACCTGAGTCTGTTGATTTAAAAACCGCGTCATTTCTTCGGTTATCAGGCGGCCCATGATCAGCGTGCCTCTGGCTGCCCCCTTTTCCTCACTGGTCAAAACCGGTCTTGAGGACACCACCATCACCCCGTGACCGGTGACCAGAAAACCTTTGAGAACCCGATTCCGGGGTTTACTTTCAGCCGATCCGGAAACAATCAGCGGATGATTTCCGGGGAAAACATCAGCCGGAAATTCGGGCAGGTGAAAAGGCGTCATGGAATTCAGATCAAGCGCCTTTCCCCAGACCACCCGGGATTCGTGATTCAAATAATAGAGCAGATTGATCCGGTTTGTAACAAATGTTATATCAATAAGATTGGATTCGATGAATTCGGGTGATCCGGTTTGTACAAATTCATACGCCTCATCCCATGAAGACCAGTCATGACAAATCGTGTCAACTTGCCGGACTTCATTTTGCAGGGCAAGCCGGATTCTCTCCATATCCTTTTCGACCTGTTCATTTTCAAGCACTTCAAAATTGGGAAAGACTATGAATTTCTGAATAAGATAGCAACAGGCGCCATAGGCGATAAACACGGCGCTGATAATCATAAATATTTTTGTTTTCAGATTCATAACGCTATCAATCCTATTTATTGACGACTATCGCTTTTCTGATGGAAAAAAGTTCCGGGTCGGATAATTATCCATTTCCGATCCGTTTTGCGGGATGATAGTCAAGCCGCTTTTGAGATTGGGATTTAATTGTCCGGGTCCGGGAATCTTTCACAACCTCCTCCCTCCCCGTGTATTCCGCGTTGGAAATCATATCATCCGATTGAATATGGCGAAATCCTCTTTTGCCGGTAATCAACATTTCCAAAGATTCGACGATGTGCTTCATTTCTTCTGCCTGGGCATACAGCTCTTCCGCAGCGGAAGCGGATTCTTCGGAGCTGGCCGCATTCTGCTGAACCGCCTGGTCCATTTCACTGACAGAAGAATTGATCTGATCCACGCCGGTCGTCTGTTCTCCGGATGAAGCGGCAATTTCCGCGATGAGTTGGGCCGCTTTTTCAATGACAGACAGGACATCATTAAATGTTCGACTGGTCTGGGCTGTCAATTCGGCCCCCTCATTGATCTGTTTCACAGAACTGTCAATCAGGCCTGATGTATTACGGGAAGCATCGGCCGCACGAATGGCCAGGTTCCGGACTTCATCGGCAACTACGGCAAAACCGGCGCCTGCCTGGCCGGCGCGGGCCGCTTCAACCGCGGCATTCAACGCCAACAGATTGGTCTGAAAAGCGATTTCGTCGATCGTTTTGACGATTTTTTGGGTTTCTTCACTGGTTC
>JBFXFK010000226.1:0-7200 GCA_050179135.1 Desulfatirhabdiaceae bacterium
GCGTGTCTTTTTCATTGCTGAAACCGGTACATATGATAATGGGAATGCCCGGTTTGATCGAAATCAATTCTTTTGCCAACTGATCCCCTGTCATATTCGGCATGCTTCTGTCGGTAATCACCAGATCAAAGTGTTCGGGATTGGATCTAAAAACCGCCAAAGCATCCAGGCTGCCGGTTCGGGCAGTGATCTGATACCCCAATCGTTCCAGTATCTGCTGTTCCACCCGCAGAATCGGTTCTTCATCATCGGCCAGCAGAATTCTTTCACACCCCACCGGATATGTTCTGGCGGCGCCAGGCGTTTTCTGGTCATTCGTATCCTCCAGAACAGGCAAATACACATGAAAGAAGGTTCCCTTGCCGACTTCGCTGTAAACCTGAATATCTCCCCCGTGTGCCTTCACGATGCCATGCACCACCGAAAGACCCAGGCCGGTTCCCTTTCCCTGTTCCTTGGTCGTAAAATAGGGGTCGAATATTTTATGAATGAGGGTCGGGTCAACTCCGGTTCCGGTGTCGGATATGGTGATACAGGCATATCTTCCGGGTTTCATGGTATGATCCTGAAAATCATCCTTGTTGAGCATTTTTTCCGAAAGTGCAACATATATTGTTCCATTTTTGTCCTCGACCGCATGAAATGCATTGGTGATCAGGTTCATGACCACCTGGTGCAATTGAGACGGATCTGCAGAAACCATTCGACAATTGGTATCGACAAGACTTTTGATTTCGATGTTCATGGGTATGGCCGAGCGGGACAATTTCAATACTTCTTTCAAAATGGGCTGAATCCGGACCGGTAGCTTCTGGGGATTGGACTGACGGGCAAACGCCAGAATCTGTTTGACCAGATCACCGCCCCGCCGTGCGGATTTATGGATTTGTTCGATATTTTCATACCAGGGGCTGTCCATGGGTACATCTTCCAACAGCATTTCGGACAGACCGCTGATTGGAAACAGAATGTTGTTCAGATCATGGGCAATCCCCCCTGCGAGCGATCCAATGGATTCCATTTTCTGTGCCTGCTGGAGTCTGGCTTCCAGCCTGAGCCGCTCTGCCTCGCCCTGCTTGCGCTCGGTGATATCCTGAACGGTTCCACTGAGAAGCTCCGGATTGCCTGCCTCATCCAGAACAAACTCGCCGGCTTCCGCCCACACCACATGAACCGATTGATCGGGCCAGATCACCCGATATTCGAGGGGAACCGGTTTTTTATGTTCGATGGCCGAAAGACGGGACTGTTCGAACCGAGCACGATCCTCGGGGTGAACGGCCCGGGTGATGACCTCCTCCATCGAGCCGGTAAATGTTTCTCTATCCAAACCAAAAATGCGGAACATTTCATCCGACCAGTCCAGTTGATTTGTCTGAATATTCCAGGTCCAACTCCCCATACGGGCATAGTGCTGGGCGTTTTTCAGTTTCTCCTGGCTCTTCTTCAGGGATTCTTCGGCCAGCTTTCGCTGGGTGATATCACGGGCAATTCCCAATACGCCAATCAACTGCCCATCGGCATTACACATCGGGGTTTTGATGGTATCAAACACGCCCCGGTATCCATCAGCGGCAAAGGTCAGCCATTCCTCATTGGAACTGGGTTTGCCTGCGATCATGGCCTTTCGGTCGTGCTCCCGGAAAAAATCCGCCAGCGCCCGGTCAACAAAGTCGTAATCGGTCTTGCCGATGATATCCGTTTTATTGGCGCCAAAAAAACGCTCGAACATCAAATTGCAGTCCAGATAAACGCCATTGGGATCTTTCAGCCAGATCAGGTCGGGAATGGTTTCCAACACCGTTCTCAACCGGATTTCACTCTCATGCAGTTTAGCCTCGGCATTCTTTCGTCTGGTAATGTCCATGCCAAAGCCGATTGTCCCGATGGCATATCCCGTATCATCAAAACACACCATCTTGTTCGTATAGCTCCACCCCCGTTCCCCGGATGCTTTTTGATGATGTTCCTCCATGCCGAATTTGGGAATGCCGGAATTCATGACAATCAAATCATCCCTGACATATTTATCCGCAATCTCCTTGGGGAAAAAATCATGATCCGTTTTGCCGATAATATCATTTTCCGACAGTTCGATCGTCTGGCAATACGCCTGGTTCACCTGAAGGTATCGTCCCTCCCGGTCTTTTTGCCAGATCAACGCCGGAACCGTATCAAAGATGAGCTTGAGCTGCTGTTCGGTCTTCCGGAGTTCTTCCTCGGTCCGCCTGTGATCGACAACCGCCTGCACACTTCCCAGAAACGCCGTAATCTGATTCACATCTTTCTGTCCATAGTCTGTTGGCCGGTTTGCCACGGCTGCCACCGCCGTGATCCGGCCATCTTCAAAAAAGGGCGCCACCAGGAGATTGGTCAGGGCGACGTGTCCTTCCGGAAGACCCTTTTTCCCGGCATGTACCGCGGCATAATCATTGATAATGAGCGGCTCCCGATGCCGTATGGCTTCCGCCCATATTCCGGATTTGCAGATGGAAAACTGCCGGGGCTTGTCCACCATAGCGCAGTCTTTCATCGCATCGCCGGACCAGGCATGAATGGTCATGATGGATTCATCTTCGTTGATGAAGCCATAGAAACCATATCTGCTGTCGGACATTCGCGTGATGGAGGCAAGGACATGATCCGAGATGGTTTTGACATCGGCATGGACCATGGATGCGACACCCCATAGCATTTCCAGTTTGTCATAAGCGGCCTTCAGACGTGTTTCCGCCTGTTTGCTTTCGGTGATGTCCCGGGCGATACCGGCATACTGGTCAACCTGTCCGGCTCTGTCCCGAACCGGATATCCCCGATCCCGGATCCAGCGGATATCGCCATCGGGCCTGACGATACGGTATTCATGATCAAACGGCTGCCGGTCTTTCTTGACTTTGAAATCGGCCAAAACCCGCTCCCGGTCCTCCACATGGATGGCATCGATAAAGGATTGCGGGTTTTGGTAAAGACTGGCCACTGATCGTCCCCACAGCGTCTCATAACCTGGACTGACATATAATGTGGCACCAATGGATAAATCCGCCAGCCAGAAAACTTCCGTGATGGTTTCGGCAATAAAGCTGAAGCGTTTTTCACTGTCCTGCAGCGATTTGAGTAGATTGTCCCGCTCCATCAGGGTTTGGGCATACCGGATATTGCTGAGGCTGAGTTCTGCAATCAGGTGAGACAGTTTGGTATAAAAGGTCATGACCGTATTGACGGTTTCCCGATGCCAACGTGGCACCCGTTCCAGGGCTGCAAGATATTGTGCTTTATCAAACCCGTATCTGCGCCCCTGCTTTTGAAAAAAATCGATATCCGGCAATTCGTCTTCAAATAGAAACTGGCCCAAAAACAGATTTCCCATGTGCGTCTTCCCGACCATGATCGGCGTCGAAATATCCCACATGTTGTTTTTGCACCGGTAGAGCCGGAATTTGCCGGGTTCGATATCATGGGTCAGTTTCAGATCGCTTTCCAGGCAATTTTTGCAGGTTTCGGGATGGATCCGATGAAATTTCGTACAGATATCCTGCCAGCCGGTTGCCACGAGAATGTTGCCATCCAGATCGAGAATCGCAACACCAAAATGGGTCAGCTTGTGGAAAACATCCATCAGGGACTGGATTGCGGGTAAATCAAGGATTTTTCTCAAATCCATTTCCGATGATGAACGGAGGGGTTTGGAGGAGATTGCGGATGCCTGATCTTTTTGGGCATAATCCGCTATGATCTGCTCCAGTCCGGCAATTTTTTGTTCCAGTTCTTCATAGGTGGGCTTTTTAAGCATAGTTACAGCCTGTATATTTTGGATATCGTCCAACATGATTGTTCAATAACATACAAGTATTATCAATTCGTTCCTATCCATCACACGTTATCCAACTCATTTCGGATTGCCATGCCGATCTTTTCCAGCACATAGGGTTTACCGACATAGCTGCCAATTCCCAAATCCAATGCGCATTGGACCCGGTCTGTCTCGGAAAACCCGCTGACAATGACCGCCTTTTGACCCGGGTTGATCTCAAGAATCTGTTTATATGTCTCCAGACCGTCCATGCCCGGCGCCATGATCATGTCCAATAAAAGAATATCCGGTGTTTGTGTTTTGAGATAATCCACCGCTTTTTCACCGCTATGAACGGAGTGGACGTGATACCCGATTTTGGTGAGCATATTTTCGGCAAGTTCCCGTTGCTCCGGTACATCATCCACAACCAGGATTGACTCTCCACGACCCATGAAACGGGAAAGATCCATTGCCTGCGGCTCTTCGGGAGATACCTCCCGGGTAACCGGGAAATAGAGCGTAAAAGCAGTCCCGCTTCCTTCATGGCTTTTTACATCGATATACCCATTGTGATCTTTGACCGTTCCCCAGACAACCGCAAGGCCCAATCCGGTTCCGCTTCTGCCCATGACTTTTCTGGTATAAAACGGTTCAAAAATTTTGCCGATATCCGAAGAGGATATCCCCTTTCCATCATCACAGACACTGAGGACAACATAATCGCCCGGCATGATGTCGTCACACCCCCGGATTGGCTTTTCAACCGTTCGATTTTCCGTCCGTATCCGTATTTCTCCCGGACCGAATATGGCCTCGGCTGCATTGGAAACCAGATTCATGAGGGTTTTGCTTAAATGAACAACCGATCCCCGGATATTCAACAGATTGCAATCCAGATCCGTATGAATTTTCACGTCCGGATAATGATAACTCAATTTCTCAAATTCGGGCAAATTGAAACTATCGCGTATCATCCCATTCAGGTTGACGATTTCGGAAATCTTGACCCCTCTTCTGGTCAGTGTCAGCAGATCCTGGATAATCTCTGCTGCCCGCTGTCCGGACCGTATAATTTTGGTGGCCCGCTCTCTCAGAGGATCACCATCCCGGATTTCCATCCGCATCAACTCCGAATACCCAACCAAGGCCCCCAGTACATTGTTGAGATCATGTGCCACGCCTCCGGCCAGCATTCCCAGGGATTCCATTTTTTCCGCGGTGCGGAGACGGTTTTCAAGACTGATTTTATCCTCCTCGGCCTTTTTTCGTTCTGTGATGTCAATCCCATGTGCCAGAACCGTGTCCTTTCCCTCATAAACAATGGGAACAACCAACATTTCCAGCCACCTGACATCGCCTTTTCGGGTGATATATCTGAATTCATATCGATTGTTCAGAGGATCTTTGGCCGATCTCTGTTGTATTTTTTCATGGAGCATGTTCCGGTCTTCGGGATACACCAACTGCCAGAGATCCAATCCGACCATTTCATCCGGGCCGTATCCGGCTGTGCGTGCAGCCGCGGGATTGGCATAGATGAATTTCCCGCCTTGTGCCATGCCTACAAGGGCCAGAGAATTCTCACTGATCAGTCGAAACATTTCTTCTGATTTTCTGACCCGGTTCATGGCCTTTTCAAGCTCACCCACCATGCTGTCAAACACCTGGCTCAGGGTGCCGATTTCATTTTTTTCCGTCATTTCGATTCGTTGTGACAGATCTTTGCTCCGCCGAATGGATTTTGCATGTGAACTGAGTTTTATCAACGGCTTGATGGCGGTTTGCTCAATGATCAACAGCAGCGTAATCAGGGTAATCAGGCCTGCGGCAACGATCATCCACAGGGATGCGTGTACGGACTGGGCACCTTTTTCAACAATTGAACGGGGGATTTCCGCAATGATCCATAACGCGGGTTTTCCCATGATATCGGCATAACTGGCAACGACTGACAATAACTGGTTGTCGGTTCGCTGGATAAAAACAGGTGGTTTGTCATCCAATCCGGCGGACAAGGTTCCGTCAGGATTGGACTGAAGGCTTTGGATAATAAATTGTACCTGAGTCTGTTGATTTAATAACCGTGTAATTTCTTCGGTTATCAGGCGGCCCATGATCAGCGTGCCTCTGGCAGCCCCCTTTTCCGAACTGGTCAAAACCGGCCTTGAGGACACCACCATCAACCCATGACCGGTGACCAGAAAGCCTTTGAGAACCCGATCCCGGAGCTCGCTTCCAGTCGCGCCGAAACCAATCAGCGGATGATTTTTGGGGAAAATATCAGGCGGAAATTCGGGCAGGTGAAAAGGCGTCATGGAATTCAGATCAAGTGCCTTTCCCCAGACCACCTGAGATTCATGGTTCAAATAGTAGAGCAGATTGATCCGGTTTGTAACAAATGTTAAATCAACAAGATTGGATTCAATAAATTCGGATGATCCGGTTTGTACAAATTCATATGCCTCATCCCATGAAGACCAGTCATGACAGGTCGTGTCAATTTGCCGGACTTCATTTTGCAGGGCAAGCCGGATTCTCTCCATATCCTTTTCGACCTGTTCATTTTCAAGCACTTCAAAATTGGGAAAGACAATGAATTTCTGAATAAGATAGCAACAGGCGCCATAGGCGATAAACACTGCGCTGATAATCATAAATATTTTTGTTTTCAGGTTCATAACGCTATCAATCCTATGTATTGACGACTATCGCTTTTCTGATGGGAAAAAGTTCCGGGTCGGGCAATTATCAGCTCCCGATCCGTTTTACGGGATGATGGGCCAGCCGCTTTTGAGATTGGGAATTGATTGTCCGGACCCGGGAATCTTTCACACCCCCCTCCCTCCCCGTGTATCCACCATCCCTATTGGAAATCTTATCATCCGATTGAATATGGCCAAACCCTCTTTTTCCGGTAATCAACATTTCCAAAGATTCGACAATGTGCTTCATTTCTTCCGCCTGGGAATATAGCTCTTCCGCAGCGGAAGCGGATTCTTCGGAACTGGCCGCGTTCTGCTGAACCGCCCGGTCCATTTCACTGACAGAGGAATTGATCTGATCCACGCCGGTCGTCTGTTCTCCGGATGCAGCGGCAATTTCCGCGATGAGTTGGGCCGCTTTTTCAATGACAGACAGAACATCATGAAATGTTCGACTGGTCTGCGTTGTCAATTCGGCCCCCTCATTGATTTTTTTCACAGAACTGTCAATCAGGCCTGATGTATTCCGGGAAGCATCGGCCGCACGAATGGCCAGGTTCCGGACTTCATCGGCAACGACGGCAAAACCGGCGCCTGCCTGGCCGGCGCGGGCCGCTTCAACCGCGGCATTCAACGCCAACAGATTGGTCTGAAAAGCGATTTCGTCGATCGTTTTGACGATTTTTTGGGTTTCTTCACTGGTTC
>JBFXFK010000227.1:0-7182 GCA_050179135.1 Desulfatirhabdiaceae bacterium
TTTCCCACAACCGCCGGAACCGCCAGCGAAGTGACAACAGCCATTGTGGCCCTGGATGTCAAAAACCGGATCAAAATGCAGATAAGCCACCCCTATAATGCCGATATCGCCATGCTTGATCCGGAACTGACGATCAATCTGCCGCCCAAAATTACCGCGTTTACCGGGATGGACGCCTTGACCCACGCCATTGAGGGCATTACCTCAACCGGGGCCGAGCCGATTGCAGACGCGGTTGGACTTCATGCCATTCGCCTGATTTTTAAATACCTTCCCATTGCGGTCCGGTCTCCGGAAGACATAACGGCGCGCGGCAACATGATGATCGCGAGCACCCTGGCGGGTCTGTGTTTTGGAAACGTCATGACCGGAGCGGTTCACGCCACGGCCCATGCACTCGGGGCCCATTATGGCATTCCACACGGAATGGCCAATGCCATCATGCTGCCGGTTGTCATGGAATTCAACCTGGAAAGTGCTGTGGATCGCTATATGATGGTTGCAGATGCCATGGGCATACGCGTGGATGATTCAAATCCACTCGATGCCGCCCGGGCAGCAGTTCTGGCGGTTCGCAACCTGAAACAGGATATTGGTCTGATCGAAACCCTTGGTGATTTCAATGTCCCCCGGGACCGGGAAAAGCTGGCGGAAACAGTTGATCTGGCAGCCTCGGATTCCCAGATTGGCTATAATCCCAGATATGTCGAGGATTCGGAAATTTTTGATCTCTACCTGAAGGCGTTTTAATGAAAGGAGCCTGTTTATGGAATACTGGAAAAATGAAAACGAGCCTGTTGAAGCCTTTGTCAAACTGTTTCAGGCATGCCTGAACAATGAAGAGCTGACAGCGGGTCTGAAAAAAGTGAATCAGCTTATCCTGTTTGACTATACCGAGGATGGCCCCAACTGTTGTTTCTGGGTTGATTCCCGAAACGGGGTGTTGAATGTCGGTCCGGGAAAGCCAACGGAAGAACCGGATATGATCATGAGCCTGTCAGCAGACGATGCGCATCGATCCTGGTCCAACAAATTGAACCCGGTCATGGCCATTACCCGAAAAAAAATCCGGGTCAAGGGCTCGGCAACCGGACTTTTGAAACTGGCCCCAAAGCTCAAGAAGGTTGCGGAAATATATGAAGGGGTTCTGAAGGAGCTGGGGTGGGAAGACAAGATTCTGCGATAGCCGGTTTGACGGTGTGTCCGTTCAACAAAAAACAGTCAGCCCGTTGAGCGGCAAACAGCTATAGACTTTCAGAAAAAGAATTTCGCTGCGTTATCGGTCGGGAATGGCCGGAGGCTTTTCAAGGCGTCAGCCGCCAAAGGCCTATTCCTTCCCTGCTGCCTTGCGAAATTAATTTTCTGGAAGTCTATAACCCCTTTGCATAAAAAAACGATTGGAAAGGCTTCCCCATATGAAAGGCAACACCGGTAAAATCATTCAGGTGGATCTGACGTCCGGTACAATTCGGATCGAATCACTTCCGGAGGCTGATTATCTGGCCTATATTGGCGGCAGCGGACTGGCAGCCAAATATTTCTGGGACCATGGCCCGATTCAGGCAGATCCTCTGTCACCCGAGGCCATGCTGATATTTATGAACGGGCCGTTTGCCGGATTGAAGCTTTCCGGCGCCAGCCGATTCAGTGTGGCTGGAAGATCCCCGCTGACCGGAAACTGGGGCGATTCATCCTGTGGCGGATATTTTGCCCCGGAGCTTCGGTATGCCGGATTTGACGGAATTGTTCTGACAGGAAAAGCCGAATCACCCGTCCTGTTGATCATCGAGGATGATGCCATTCGCCTGGAATCTGCCGCAGCGTATTGGGGAAAAGGGATTGGGGATGTGAACCGGTCTTTGAAGGACCGGTTTGGAAAGTCCTGGCGGACATTGGTGATCGGTCCTGCAGGGGAAAATCAGATCGGGTATGCGGCAATCCTCAACGAGGCCCATCATGCCTTTGGCCGGGCCGGATTCGGGGCTGTCATGGGCGCCAAAAATTTGAAGGCCATTGTTGTCAAGGCTTCTTCAAAAACCATGCAGATCAGCGATCCCGACACGTTTGAGCCGCTGCGAAAGGAATTGAATACAAAAATTCGGGAGGCACTGGCATCGGATGTGCTGCATGTCAATGGAACTGCCGCCAATCTGGAAGGCGGGGTTTACAGCGGGGATGTGCCGATCAAAAATTTCACATCCAATTTCTGGCAGGAAATGGGAGAAGCCCTGACCGGCAGCGTGTTGACTGAAACCTGTTTAACCCATGCCAGTGCGTGTGCGTATTGCGGCATCGCCTGCAAGCGGAACGTGGAAATAAAAGAAGGACCGTTTGCCATTCCCGATGGCCCCGGACCCGAATATGAAACCATTGTATCTTTGGGATCACTGATCGGCAGCATGGACCTGGCAGCCTGCTGCAAGGCGGGCAGGCTCTGCAACGATCTGGGGCTCGATACCATCACGACCGGCGCCACCATTGCCTGGGCAATGGAAGCCTTTGAAAAAGCCGATTTGACCTTGGCCGATACGGATGGCATCGAACTGCTGTGGGGGGATATGGCAACGGTCATTGACCGGGTGATTCCGGCCATTGTCAGCCGCAGTGGCAATCTGGGGCAGTTGTTGTCTCTGGGTAGTGCGGCAGCCGCAGCTTCAATTGGCAAAGGCAGCGATTACACGGCGCACAGCAAAGGATTGGAGATCCCGGCCCATGATCCCAGAGGGGGTGGACATGGTCTGGCCCTGACCTATGCGATCAGTCCGAGAGGGGCCTGTCATGTGGCATTCCCCATGCTGTTTATGGAAATGGGGGCGTGTTATTATCCGGAAATCGGGTTCGAGTATGAGCTGGAGCCCAAAACCGATACCCACAAGGCGGAGACCGCTGCCATTGCCGTAGCCTTGGGATCCATTGAAAACAGCGCCTGCTTCTGTCAGTTTGCAGATCGGGAAATCTCTATTCCGGAATGGGTGGATCTGTTCAACAGTGTTGCGGGATACGGGTGGACAATAGGGGATATGATGCTGGCGGGAAAACGGATTTTTTATTTGAAGCGGCTCATCAATTATCGCTATGGACGAACCGCCAAAGACGATGCCCTGACGCCCAGAATACTGGAACCGGCCCGGGATGGCGAGCCGGAAGGGATTGAAATCAACTTTGATGGTATGAAGGCGCAGTTTTACAGGCTGATGGAAATGGACCCTGAAAAAGGTTTGCCGACACGGGCAGCGCTGGAAGCCTGTGGAATGGGCCAGGAAGCCGCTTTTATATGGCAGGACTGATGTCATGCGTATTGTTGTCAAACCGGCTGGGATCATCCGGATGGTTGTTTCAGAAATGGCGCTGGATGTTCCGCCGGGCCGGAGGCTTGACCAGGTGATCGAAGGTCTCCGGATTCCGGCCTCTCTCAAGTTGATGGTTTTTGTCAATGGAATCCGGAGAGACGGCAACACCGTGTTGAATGACGGGGATGAGATCCGTATCATCACCCTCATGACAGGGGGATAATGATGGGTTACTCCGGATTTTCATAAAAAATATAATTTGTGGAAAAATCGCTGAATTCAAAATACACTTTTTTCTCTCCGGCATCGACCTTCATATTCTGATTATCATCCATGTATCCATACCCGAACCGGTAGGACCGGGGAGTTTTGTCCTGGGTTCCATACGCGGTGGAGAGCTTGTCAACCTTGATGAAGCGTTTAACGAGCTTGTCACCGGCGAAGATATCCAGGACACCGTTTGTCCCGGTCCAGTTCTGAATATTTCGGGTGAACTGATTCTGTGTCTCCTGGGTGCATCCCATCAAAAAAACGGTTATTATGCCGGCCATGATCAGATTTTTCATGTTTTTCCTCCTGATTTGAAAAAAATGTTTACGATTTAAGAATTCTCCTCAATCGGTTTCGATTGACATATCCCGTCCCGAGAATTATTTTTCGACTAAAGAGGTTGTCATTAGAGAGTTTTTTGAATGCATGTATTTTGAACCCACTAATAGTGGCAGCCAAATGAATTGAATTCCATCCTCAAAGACACCATGTCAATTTGAGAAATTATAGAGGGAGGTGACAGTTATGAACACTGATGAAACCGTAACCCGTGACGACAAGGAAAAAAGCAGCCGTGAAATAGCGGATTCTGACAGCTGTTGTTGTTATGTCATCGATCCATGCGCATGCGGGTGTTACACCGATCCATGTGGATGCCATGTTGACAGTTGTTGTTGCTGATTTTATCATTGACACATGACCGGGATTGGGCAGAGACTCCCAATCCCGTTTTTTTTGAGAGATGCAACAACCCGGTTTCGATCAGTCATCCCTTCAGAAACCATATACCATTCTGTTTTCATCCTTCACCCTTCAGTCTTCAGCCTTCAGCCTTCAGCCTATAGCCTTATCTATCCCATCCTCACATCTTTCCGGACCTGAAAATGGAAAGGAACAGCCACAACCCCAGAATGGTGGCAATCACATAGCCGGTCATGCCCAGAATACCGGTTGCAGAAAGGGTATGATGTCCCAAATAATCAACCGTGAACTCGAAGATTTTCTGGGACGAGTTCAGAACCAGGGAGCCGGCAATGGTGGAAGCCGCAACAATCAGCCCAATGGTCAGGCGGTTGATGCCTTTTTCCAGCCTGTCGTCCAGGTTCTGGAATCCGCTGTGCCGGATTTCGATCTCCTGTTTACCCTCGGACAGTTTTTTTAAAATGGTGTTGGTCCATCGGGGAATTTCCCGGGCATGGGTGTATAAATCCTGAAAATCCTTTCCAATGGTTTTTGAAATCTTGTGGGCTTCGTATCCCTTCATTACCAGCCTGCGGGCAAAGGGCCTGGCCTGTTCCAGCAGACTGGCAGAGCTTCCCAGAATTTTTCCCAGGGCTTCTGTCTGAATAAATGTTTTTAAAATCAGCAGGATATTTCTGGGCAGGCGAATATGCCAGGCAAGCACCAGCTTCATGATCTGGTCGTACACATCCCGGGCCGAAATGGTTTTCAGACTCCGCCCATAAAAGGGTTCGCATGCATCCTTTAAATCCGCCAGAAACTCGGAATTTTGTGCCAGATCCCCATCAATGATTTCCGCACGGTGCAAGGCGCCGACAATCTGGTCATAATCGTGTTCGGCAAATCCCAGAAACAGTTCGGCAACCTGACGCATGGCCGCATTATCCAGATAGCCGATGATGCCAAAATCCACCAGTCCGACCCGTCCATCGGGCATGACGATGGTGTTTCCCGGATGGGGGTCTGCATGAAAAAATCCGAATTGCATCAGTTGGCGGGAGAAGGATCTCAGGCCGATCAGCGCAATATCTTCCGGATCGATTCCCATGTCGCGGATCGCGTCCACCTGATCCATTTTTACACCCGACACATATTCCATGACCAGAACCGACCGGCTGGTATAATCCCAGAATACCTCCGGGACATGAATTTCATCGATCTTCCGGAAATTCTGGGCAAACCGGGACATGTTACCGGCCTCGATAAACATGTCAAGTTCCTTGAAAACCGTTCGTTCAAATTCCCGGACCACATTGACCGCACCCACCAGCCGGCCGGATTCGGACAGGCTTTCAAACTGTCTGGCCAACGCCGCCATCACCCGAATGTCCTGCTGAATTTTTTTCCGGATTCCGGGCCGGATGACCTTGACGGCAACCGCTTCGCCGGTCATCAGAACCGCCGCATGCACCTGCGCCACCGATGCGGCGGCAATGGCCTTTGGTTCGATTGAGCGGAATATGTCATTCAGCGGCCGGTTCAGCTCGTGCTCGATAATTCGCTGAATCAATGGAAACGGGATGGGGGGGACCTGATCCTGAAGCCGGATCAGCTCCTCGATCCAGGCGGGCGGGAATATATCGGCCCGTGTACTCATCAATTGTCCCAGTTTGACAAAAGAGGGTCCCAGTTCCTCGAGGGCCAGACGCAGATGCCTGGGGGTGATTCTGGTACTGGCAAGCCATGGTTCGTCTGTTTCAGAACCAACGGCCTGGCCAAATCGTTTTTCAAACATGCCGGCGATACCGTGTCTGGCCAGAACCGCCACAATGGTTGCCAGACGTGTTGCACCCTGCATCACATGAGCACCAGTTGAAATCTTCATGAATCAGGACTCCGGAATTCAAGCGGGTTATCGGAACTGTTGAGCCTTTTTTTTCATTACATACTGTGTTAAAGGGACAGAATCAATAACAATACCATGAAGTATCCCGATACGGGTACGGAATCATGAGAAACAGCAACATCGCAGGTTGCATTCACGGCAATGCCCGGAATCAATGTGCGACCATCGAGGAGGATATCCAATGTCCATCAGACGCTCCATACTGTCGGTTCCCGGACACATGGAAAAAATGCACGAAAAGGCGCGCGCCAGTCAGGCTGATGTGATCATGCTGGACATGGAGGACAGCGTTCCGGTTGACAACAAGATTCAGGCCAGAGAAACCATCATCCAGTCCCTGAGCCGGACAGACTGGAACGGGAAAACACTGACGGTGCGAATCAATGGCCTGGATACCCCGTTTGGATATCGGGATCTCCTGGAAGTGGCAGAAGCCGCAGGTCAGAAATTGAATGCCGTTGTCATTCCCAAGGTTCACACTGCCGGAGAAATTCATTTTGTTTCCCGCATGCTGGATGGCATCGGGATGAACAGCGGGAGCGATCATGTGATTGGCATCGAGGCCACCATCGAATCGGCGGAGGGACTTGAACATGTTCGGGAAATTGCGGCTGCAAGCCCGCGCATGATTTCCCTGGTTTTTGGAATTGCGGATTTTTCGGCATCCATCGGCGCCCGTCTGGTTTCCATTTCCGGTCATGGGGAAAATGAAGCCGATATCTACCCCGGACATCGCTGGCATTATGCCATGAGCCGCATTGTGACAGCCGCAAAAGCCAGAGGGCTTTTGGCCATCGATTCGCCTTATGGCAACTTCAGGGATCGTGAGGGTCTCAGCCGTTCGGCGGTCATGACATGCAGTCTGGGGTTTGATGGCAAATGGGCCATTCATCCGGACCAGATTGAACTCATCAACGCCGTATTTTCCCCATCACCGGCAGATATCGACCGTGCCGGCAAAGTGCTGGATGCCTACCGTCAGGCCCAAAAAGAGGGCAGGGGCGCTGTTGCCGTGGATGGCCGAATGATTGACAG
>JBFXFK010000228.1:0-7078 GCA_050179135.1 Desulfatirhabdiaceae bacterium
ATGGCTCCTTTAAATCCCTGGTTTTACAAAACGGTCATCTATTGCAGAACCATCTTCCGGATATCTGAAACCTGGCTGGCCGATTCGATGGCCTCCAGAATTTCATCCAATCGGGTCACATCCGGAATTTTCTGGATCACATCCATCAACCCGGAAGACGCTGCCCCAAATTTCAGTTTCAGCCCCAGTTGGATGGCTTTCAGGAGGCCCTGCCGCAGTCCTTCGAGCTTTCCTTCGAGCTTTCCTTCGAGCTTTCCTTCCTGTCTCAGTTTTTCTTCCAGTGTCATGATCGTACCCTCCATATCCCGCGATAAACTCTGTTCCACAATCTGGCGAAGCTGGTCCCCTGTCATGTCCGGAACCGTTGACATAATGTAGCGCAACAGGGTTTCGATAACCTGCATCCCGGTCTTTTTATCCTTCAATTCCTTCAAAATGTCAAAAAGGTGTTCATGGATATCCCGACGGTGAATATACTTGAACAGCAGCAACACCACCCGCAACAGAACGACCCCTTTGATTTCATCGTCCGTGTAAGCCGACAAATCAACCAGGCAATATTCAAAATTGGGTATGTACCGCTGGAATATTGGATCAAAGTCCATCAACTCAACAAACTCACCCCGCAGATTCAGTTTCTCCTGTCCGTGATAGATCAAAATGGGCAATATTGCCGGCAGGGGCATGCCTTTTTGACGGATATGAAGTGACCATATCCGCTGCATGTATCCGTATATCTGAAATGCGGCCTGACGGTCCGGATAGCTTTTGTGCTCAAACAGCAGATACGCAAATGCCTGTCGATCCCCGGTTTGTACACTGTACAGGATGTCCGAAAAATATTCGGCCAATTCGGCCTGGATAAAGCTGTCTTTTTCGATTTTGAGTGTTTTCAGATCAATTTTTGTCAGCACATCCCGCGGCAGATAGTGCTTTAAAAAACTGGCTGCTGCTTCCTTGTTGCTCCAGATTTTCTTGAATAGCCGGTCATGCGGGTTGGATATCGGGTTCATGATCTGCCTCCGGTGCAGATATCCGTGACTCATAGGGTTGAGACTGTTGTGTGATTCACTCGCAGGTGCAATATTTCGGCCATCGTAGCCCGGGCTTGCGGCTAGCGCCTTGAAAAGCAGCCATACACGGGGATAAAGCGGTAAATTCCGATTCCCCGGATTGGCAGTTTTTTAAGGCGCTAGCCGCAATCCCGGGCTACGATGGCCGGCTCAATCGAACGTGTTTTAAAAACCGGCAACCTGCTGCAAAACATAAATCACTTCGGCCATGCCGATTTTTCCATCCCCATCCACATCTGCAGCGGGATTAACGTTATCCGGCAGCATCCCGCTCAATACCTGAAGGCATAAAACCGCGTCGGCCAAGTCTGCGTTTCCGTCGCTGTTGACATCGCCCGTTGCTCCGACTCTTATAAAATTCGTCCTGGTTTCGATATCTGTTCCGCCGGCGCTTGAAATGGTAAGGGTTACCGTATAGGTTCCGGGCGAAGTATAGGCATGCACCGGGTTCTGGTCCGTACTCGTCTGACCGTCGCCAAAATCCCAGTTACATTGGGTAAGATATCCCGCCGAGAGATCACTGAACGCTACGGTGAGCGGCGGCGGGCCGGATTGAATATCGGATGTGAAAGCGGCATCCATATACGGGGCGGCGATTTCGACCCGGACAACGACGGGATCGCCAAGGGCTGGGGATACATTGATAAACCCCAGACCGGTTGCAAGGGCGGTTATAGTGCCGAAGCTGTTTACATAAAGGATATTGCCGTCACTGCTGATATAACCCGTTTCCGAATTCAATCTGCGCGTGCTGCCGTCCGAGTAGGTCCCGATAACCTCCAGATCGATCTGCTGCCCCGGTTCCAGGAACAGAGCAGTCGGGCTCACATCCACTTTTTCCAGAACGGCGCTGTTGTTGACGGTAAGCGTCACGGATGCGGCATACAGATTTCCATCGACACCCTCACCCAACGCTGAAATCTCAAAATTGCCATAGGCGTCCACCGGAACGGCAAATATCGCTGTGTAGAGAGGGTTGATGACCTCCACGGGGTCGGAACCGTTTGCCATGATCAGCAAATTCGTCAGGCTCAGGGTGCCTGTCAATGCGATTTCCACATTCACCTGGTCTCCCGGCAGAACCATTGTTCCATTGGTCGGTGTGGTGAACTGGATCTCTCCAAGGGGTACCAGAGTTTCGAAGGATGTGATGGTTTTGGGCTGCATGTTCAATAACGCCGGGGCCTGTTCGTTTAGAAGCACAGAGCTGTCCGGAAAGCCAGAAGCAAACACACCTTCATCAGGCCACTTGTTCAGCAGTTCATAAAAACGCTGATTGACTTCCGATGTAAATGACGCCATATGCCAGTGTGTCTCATCGTCCAACTGTTCCCCGGTGAGGCCGCCCGTCTGACTGTCAAGACCAACGACATAATCGGACTGGATCTGGATATCAAATTCATTGAACCAGTTTTCGCATCCATAGTCCGGATTGATCAATTTCAGGATTTTTTCTGACGTTTTCAGCAATTTGCTGATCTTAGAAGCGTTTGATCCGGGCACATATGAAGAAAGGGATAACAATTCGCAGGCACTATCAATGGACCTGTTGCCCATAAACGCATGGGATGGAACTGAAACCTGATCAAGATTTTCGGCACTTCTATTCGATGTCAGATCCCTTATTGCGCCGTCGCAGACAGGATAATTTATAGATTTTGAAATCAGGCAAAGATAATCCTGTACAGTGATGAAACCTGAAGTTGAAAGACTTACAGGATAATATCCAGCGGTATCGATAATAAACTGTCCGATATCCGCGATGAAGGAACCACCATGGGGTGTATCGAGGGTAATCAGTTTATGCAGATACCCCTTGTTATATGTCAGAAAATCCTTGCTGTAATTTTGAACGACCAACCGCCCCCATTGCCCTCCCATGCTGTGTCCCAGATAGTCAACCTGTGAAACGGTAATTCCTTTGGAGCGAAGTTTCTTCAAGAAATCGTATATGTTTTCGCTGGTTTTCTTCGCCCCCTCGTTGACAGCTTTTGCATTCTCTGATTTACAGTTGTTAAACCCGATGTAATCCTCAATATTTTCCCCTGATCGGTCAGTAAACTTGTTCCAGAGATCATTGCGAAAATCTTTCATTTCGTCATCGGGTTCTGACCATAACCCATGAGAGATGATGATCGGGGTACGACGCAGGGTAATCGTTTTGTTGGGCACATTGGCGCACGGAGAATCTATTTTCAAGTTTACCCAGCGGAACAGTTTGTCTTCATACCCGGGTATGGAGAAATCTCTTGGCGCACGGTAAACCGCAAAACCGACATATCGGCCATTACGGAGCTCCAACTGGATCGATACGGAAGAGCTCAAGGCTGCAGATCGATGTTCTTCAAGGCTCGAAACGCTTCCGTTCTGGGAGATATTTCCAGCCTCTTCACTGACAGTGACCGGGCACGGACTGTCCGCTGAAATCCGGATCAGGAGGCGGCTTTCACCGTCAGCCGCGATAGTATCAGATTCAGTGCCACCGGAAATCAGTTCATCGCGTCTCGGGTATGGGAAGAAATTTGCATAGAAGGAGTCCTGGGACTGGGGGTTGATCATCAGAACATCCAGAGTGGTTGCCATAGGCGTGATCTCATAGGAAACCTCATTACTTGCGCCCTTTACCCCGTCCACCGCCCACCATGTATATGTACCCGGCGGTTTATCCAAAGGGGCGGGGTAGTCGATCTCAAAGTGCCCGATGGCATCGATGGGCTGCTGCAGCGTAGCGTATTCCGTGCCATCCGGCTTTTTGAAATGCAGGGTGGCGGTGCTGTTGGGCGTAAAGCCCGTGCCCCACTGCACAAAAGTCGTGCCCGGAGGGCCGGACATGGGCTGCTGCGCAATAACCAAATTACCCAATGACCCGGACTGTCCTCCCCGAACGGCCCGGACATAGTAGTATTTGCTCTCACTCTTAGTGGTGTTGAAGTCGTAGCCGTAGTAGAAATGCATAATCCACACGCTGGCGGTAGCGTTCGCGAGGGTAGTAGACGACCAATAGTACGACGCGGCCGTATCCGGAAAATACGTGGTATTGATTGTCGGATTATATCTGCTGTAATCCACGAGGCTTACCAGCTCTTTTAGAGTGGGCAACCGCCAGTCCGTGTATTCGGCAAGAGTTGAATTTTCGCAGTATGACAGCGCCTGCTCCCATGTCATGGTATTATCGGGCGTATCATGCTGCCACATCAGGCCGGTAGAGGTATCCGTAACCGTGCCGTTACCGTTGTTCACATACCCTGCCCACACCGGGCATGCAAAGAAAACCATGCACAATCCACACAGAATTCGGAACATTGAACGAAATCGTTGCATGAACACCTCCTACTCGTCAGTTGTCAGGGAGTTCCGGGTAGTCGCATCCTGACCTGCATGCGATTCATAATCGGTAGGTCAGGGTGCCGCGGCTTTTTGCGGCTCCCTGACAAATCCGATACGAAATTGTTCTGGCGGAAAAGGCGCAGAGTATTCTGAGCACGCTCATCGACTCGCCCTTAGGGGCGATGGATGATTCAGTCTCTTTTTACTGATTTGAAGCCATCCCTCACTCTGTTTGCACAATAAAACCGCCAGTTTGGTTGCCTGTTGAAATGAATTTAATTTTGCAAAAGCCTTTGTTTCCTTGGCATAAAACATCATCGTCTTGAGCATTTCATAATTCTGCACCAAGTGGAACAGTGGTTCTGTCTTGTCAGGAAATGAATTGGGGAGGAGGTATAAATCGGCAGATGCTCGTATCGCGCCATTACATTCCGTTTTGTTTTCGCCGGGTATGGAAGCCCGACAGATTTTTCTCAAAGAATCAAATAACCCAAAACCCAAATCATCGATTACTGTCCCCGCGAACCGCCCGAACATAGTTCATGTCCCAGATCTTATGCTCATGGTAACTGTTGCTGTAGTTGTTACCGCCGCTGGCGAAATGCACGCCCCAAGCGCAGCTCGTATCGTTTGCGCGGGTAGTAGACGACCAATAAAAGGACGCGACCGTGTTCGGAAAACAAGTGATATTGATGGCAAACCCAGGAGATGGAATATCAAAGTTAACTATGGATCTCAGTTCCTTGAAGGTGGGAACCCGCCAGTCGGAATACCCGCCAAAATGCGCACTATTCAGGGCATGGATGAAATATTCGGTGTCCGTGCGGTCTTCAGGGTTGGGATCTTGGGGGTCATTGTCCCAGTCTCCCCGACTGCCCGCCACGCCGCCGTTGGTGGCCGGGTTGCTGTCGTACCAGTAGTACCAGTTGTCCGCATCGTGAGGATTGTCATAGTTTGGGACCCCATCCTTATTGGTTTTCACTTCCCAGATCAATCCAGTGACATTGTCCCTCACCATCGCCCAGGATGTGGCGGAAACGGGCAGCCCGTTTCCGCTGCCATCCAGTTTGGTGTAAGACATCGGGTTGATGGTGTAGTTGGCGTCCTGGCCGTAGAGGGGCTGGCCGGGAGAGGGGCAGGTAATTACGTTGCCGACCACATCGTAGCATTTGGTCTGGCCGGTATCCGGAACAGGGGCAGAAAATAACGGAGCAGCCATCAACAGTACGAGCAGAAACAGAAATACGGTTTTCCATTCTTTCATTGATTGTTCCTCCAGTGTTATTGGGTTATGCTCGGATTTTCAAGGCCGCGGAATTGCTTACGGTTGAATGCTGACAAAATGTTCCGACCATCGTAGCCCGGGATTGCGGCTAGCGCCTTAAAAAGCTGCCAATCCCGGGATGAGGCATTTATAGGTCGACTGTAACCGAAAAATTGTACAATAACTGAACCCGGGTATGGCGGTTCTTCAAGGCGCTAGCCGCAAACCCGGGTTACGATTGCAAAACCATCTTCCGGATATCCGAAACCTGGCTGGCCGATTCGATGGCTTCCAGAATTTCATCCAACCGGGTCACATCCGGAATTTTCTGGATCGCATCCATCAACCCGGAAGCCGCTGCCCCAAATTTCAGTTTCAGCCCCAATTGTATGGCTTTCAGGAGGCCCTGCCGCAGTCCTTCGAGCTTTCCTTCCAACTTTCCTTCGAGCTTTCCTTCCAACTTTCCTTCGAGCTTTCCTTCAAGCTTTCCTTCCTGTCTCAGTTTTTCTTCCAGTGTCATGATCGTACCCTCCATATCCCGCGATAAACTTTGTTCTACAATCCGGCGGAGCTGTACTCCTGTCAAGTCTGGAACCGTTGACATAATGTACCGCAACAGGGTTTCGATAACCTGCATCCCGGTCTTTTTATCCTTCAATTCCTTCAAAATGTCAAAAAGGTGTTCATGGATATCCGGACCGTGAATATACTTGAACAGCAGCAGCACCACGCGCAACAGAACGACCCCTTTGATTTCATCGTCCGTGTAAGCCGACAAATCAACCAGGCAATATTCAAAATTGGGTATGTACCGCTGGAATATCGGATCAAAGTCCATCAACTCAACAAACTCGCCCCGCAGATTCAGTTTCTCCTGTCCGTGATAGATCAAAATGGGCAATATTGCCGGCAGAGGCATACCTTTTTGCCGGATATGAAGAGACCATATCCGGTGCATGTATCCATATATCTGAAATGCGGCCTGCCGGTCCGGATAGCTTTTGTGCTCAAACAGCAGATATGCCTGTCGATCTCCGGTTTGTACACTGTATAGAATGTCCGAAAAATATTCGGCCAATTCGGGCTGGATAAAGCTGTCTCCATAGTAGCCCGGGTTTCCATACCCGGGTGACGGAATTTACCGCTTATTCCCGGGTATGGAAACCCGGGCTACTATGGACCATATATTTTCATATCCGGTGGATGGCATTCCCGAATGATTCATGAGCGTTTACCGCAAAAATACAGCTTGATTGTGAATGAATCACATTCATTCACCGGTACTGAACCTAAAACAGTCGTTTGCGGCTGGTGACATTGACTGCCCGACCGTAATCCTGACTTTTCTTGAACAGGATGCCCATAAAGGGAAGTTCGCCCTTGTTCAGGCTCGATGGTTTGAAGTCCGGATCGG
>JBFXFK010000229.1:0-7048 GCA_050179135.1 Desulfatirhabdiaceae bacterium
GTGGCGGTTGTTGCCACAATTCTGATGGTATTGTTCCTGACCGTATTGTCCGGGGTTGCACTGTATCTGGCGAACAAATACAGCCCATTGGGGGATACGGCATCCCGGTTCCCCTGAAATTGGTCATGTCCGGAATCGGGGCCGACTCACGGCCATGACAAGAGCGGGACCCTTTGCCGGTTTTCCGATAAGATCCCGCTCATTGATGATTATTGGCGCCGATAGGGAACGTCAATTGTTTGAATATCAGTCCGTCAATGTGTTCATGAATGCCACAATTGCCGCTTCTTCGTCCGGTGTGAGCTTGAGATCTCCCAGCTCCTCGTTATTGAGGTTCAGGTCAACCTCCGGGTCCGGCCAATCTACGATATCCCTTGTATTGTAAAAATGGGTGATGTCAAGCAGTGTCGCGAAAAACCCGTTATGGCCATAAGGAGCGCTTCGGGCGACATTTCTCAGTGTGGGCACCTTGAATTTTCCGGCTTCGTTCTCAGCAATATATATAGTATCTGAGGAGTATATGTCTTTTGGTAACTCAATACCGTCTATAATTTCAAGATCAACGAGTGTTTTCCCCAATCCATAATCAATGGGCTGCGGGCCCGCAAGTACGGTAATTTGGGGATTTGCCGGGATGCCAAGATTGTCATAAGAAAAATCGGTAAACAACGGCGCATACTCCGTTCCGGTGGTAGTGTCCGTATAATTTTTGGTCAGGTGACAGGCCGCACAATTGCCCTTGTTTACGGCGTTAAAGAGCGCCAGCCCATAAGCTTCCTGTTGGGTCAAATGACTGGACTTGAAATCCGCCGGGTCATAATCGTAGTAACCATCAACATCCACGCCAAACGTTTCCACATCCATTCCCTGTTCAGCCCAGAACTTGTCGAACTTGGAGTTGAATTTGTTAAGATTTTTTGACCGTTCATACGCGGCGATAGCCTCTCCCACATATGCATATGCCTTATCTACATTTGAAAATGCATCCGGGCCAAACACTTTGATAAACAATGTCGCGTAGTCCGATGCCTCGATAATCCTGATGACAGTAGCCTTATCAAGCGCCATTTCAACCGGGTTCAAAAAAGGTCCCAAGGCCTGTTCAGCCAGTGGGTCCTCCTTCGGTGTTGTCCATCCGGTTGCCCGTCCGTCCCAGAACATGCCGCCGATCCAAAGCCCTTCAATAGGATCATAATCTAAAATTGGAGAAAATCCGGCATATCCGGCAGAAGGCGCATTGCGTCCCCCGAACAGTCCCAGGATGGAACCTTCGGATACGGGGAGCAGAATGGGATCGACACGGTTAGCGGGATCTGCATAACCCGATGAAGGATGATGGCATGTCATGCAGGACTGGTTGGCGTTAATGGAAAGGTTGGTATCTTTATAAATGGCGCCGCCGAGTTGGACGATCTGGTCTGTGTTCTGGGCGCCCCCGGCCAGCCCAGTGGTTATCAGGAATACTGCTGTTGCCAAAGCCAAAATGATCTGACGTCTCATGTTTAACCTCCTTTTGTTTGTTCTGTTAATCCGAACTCTTCTCTGCTTTATGGCGGCTCATTAAATAGTGTTTGAACGAAAACTCCTGTTCAGACAAAATTCGAATATCGAAATCCGAAACAAATTCAAATGTCTGAATGATCCAAACGTTCTGTCAGACAATGCACCGTTTTGAACATTTGGATTTGCTATTTGGAGTATTGTTTCGGATTTCGTGCTTCCAATTTCGAATTTCATGATACAGAAAAAGGTTTCCGTTCAATCACTAAATAACTGACACCCTTGCCGTTTTGCTATAGCTTTTCAGATATTGAATTTCCGCGTTTGACCGGATTGCGGCTATCGCCTTGAAAAGCTCACAGACCCATGGTCTTTGCGTTGACCGCTGCATGGCCGGGCAGCAACCACATATTTGCGGATGCTGCCCGAACCAGCGATGTGAATACTTACGGCACGGATATGAAATAGCCGTCATTAATGGCGTCTGTCACGAGTTGTTCCCCCAGAGCTACCGCCAGATTGCTGGAATTACGGAAGTGGAGCCCGCCCCAGGTTCTGGCGTTCACGATCTCGGTTCTGAGCTCTTCCGCGTCGGCATAGTGACGCGTTGTGTTTGTTACGCTGCTCTCCAGATCGATCTCGATCTGGGACGTGTTGAAAAACCGGGTATAGACTTCAGCCTGAGCCGAAACAAAGGAGCCGTGCCCCGCCACGTACTCGGGGAAATTCGGCGTCATCACCGCCGGCATCCAACTAAGATCTACAGTTGTCGAATCGTTACCGTCCGTGTCGGCGTTTTGGATCGCTGTCACCGGCCGCCAGAAGTTGTAATGGTATTTGGCGTCAAATGTGGCGATCAGGCTGTCGGTGGCGGCCATGTTTCCCATCGCCATCAGGCGGGCTGTTTCGAGCAGGTTCAAGTTGCGGTTCGAGGCGATCTGCCGGTAGGCGGCGTTGGTCTGGATGACCATGTTGGTTGTCCAGAACTGCGCCACTTCTGTCTGCTCGGCGGTGCGAAACGCACTCACAGCCCCTCCCCAGTCCTTGACGTCGTTCAAATCAACCGCATACTCGCTGCTGGTGAGGAGCGGAGGATCCCCAGGTCGATAGAAGGACGCAGAGTCACGCAAGAATGGCTTCAATACAGCCATCCATGGATCCATGGGGGGCGCGGGAGACGTCGGCTGCCAGACGCCAGGGGCCGGATCCGGCAAGACATAACCGCCCAAACCGGAGAGAGTATCGTTTTGTCGCAGAGCAATGATCTCGTCTGCAGAGTCCAGGCCTAATGTGATCCCTTCTGTCTTGGCAGGGCTATCGGCAATCGCGGCGAGAAAATTGTTGTACTTGGCGGTGAGGGTAGGGGAGTGAAGATAGTTGTTGAGTACGCCATATGCGGCAGCCGCCACCGCGGCATCCCGCGATGTGTCGGCAGAAGCCGATAGCACCGAGTGATACGGCGCATATCCGCCGTCTATGGCAACCAGTGCGTTGTAAACCGCCGCCTGGACGTAGGACATATAGACAAATGCCGCTGACATTGACACCGACGGCATGTCCATCGTCATGTTCGGCATGGACGGAGGCTGGAGGATATCCTGGGCGATCAGGTTCCATTCGGAAACGGTATTCCACACATAGAATGGCCGCATCATCTCATTATCTTCGTGAGAAAGGATGTGGCAGTGCCATACGTAGAGGCCCGCAAGATCGAAAGTGGCCTTGACCCGGGTGATCCAACCCGGATAAACAATGACGGTGTCCTTGGGTCCTGTTTCCCAGACCTCAGGTGGAAATACGGTTCCCGGGACTCCCGCCATGGGGTCCCATAATTCACGATCGATCACCTCGAACATGACCTGGTGAAGGTGAATCGGATGGGCATCCATGGTGAAATTGTAGATCTCCCATATCTCGGTGGACCCCAGAATCGGATGCTCGCTAAACGGGTCCATCCACATCATGGGCATCCCCATTGGCATTGTGGGATCGGTTGTCAGATCCACCGTTCCAAGCTTGGCTGCCAGAGGTGCGATCGGCACACCCAGACCACCACAAAGAGGCGGAAGCACGCCAGGAATAAACACGTTTTTTGCATCCACACAGATCAGGTCAGACGCCTCTTCATTGAGACTCACCTGCCGAGTTGAAAGGATAGTGGGATTGGTGTCAACCGGCATCACGCTCGGAAGAGACGCCGGTATCACAGTCGTGTCTGGCGCTGTGAGCGGGACAACACGAACCTCCATTACCTGTCCGGTCGTGGCGGAATGCGCCTTATCCTTGCCCGATACGGGGAATCCCCCGAAAGGCGAATCGGGTCCATAGTTATTGAGGATGAACTTATGCCCTGGCTTTGATTTGGAAAAGTCAACGATGACGTCGAACCTTTCAGCCGGCGCCACCAGGAGCTCATCGAGCACAACCGGAGTTGGAAGAAATCCGCCATCACCGCCGATCACCGTGAATTTCAGATCCTTATCATTGAAGGTAAGAATAAGAAATCTGGAGTCGGAGCCGTTCAATATCCGGAATCGATATTTTCGGGGCTCTACGTCCAGGTAGGGCCATGTCTTTCCGTTGACCACGATTGTGTTTCCGAAAAACTCGGGGTTCCATTGGGGGGAAATGTCACTGTCAACCGTTGGATCCCCGATGTAAGGTCCTAAAAAAGCATCGAAAAAGGCTCGCGTATCCGGATAGAACAATGAACCGTCGGCATTGAACGATCTGTCCTGGATGGCGAGGGGAATTTCATATGCACCCGAAGGAAGGTCGCCCGGAGGTAAATCGCCAGCTCCGCCCCGCAGAAAATAAAATCCCGCCGGTCCTGCGTACACATTCGCCCGGGTCATCCCGAGGGAATGGTCATGGAACCAAAGCGTTCCAGCCGGCTGGTCGTTGGGATACTGAAATACGGCGGTTCCCGGATCCGTGTTTGAAGTGTCAAACTGATCGTATTTTGATCCCTTGGTCGCATATCCCTCAAGGTTATTTGCATCGGGCAGCCACCATGCTTCCGGATATCCGTCGCTCTCAGGACCTGTATGGGCTCCGTGGAGATGTGCGCTCATGGGCACCGGCCCGAGGTAAGGGACCGGATCCTGCCCTTTGCAGTCCGTTCGACTGGGTCCCTCGAAGCAGTCCATGGAGGGGTTGGCCCAGTGCAGCGTCTGGTCAATGGGCAGCAGGTGAGACAAATAGTTTCCGCTGCCATCTACCAGGCCATTGATCCACTTGATCCTGACCGGTGTATCGACACTCGCTTCAATCGAGAACGAAGGGTAATGGAGCACGCCGACAGGATCAACCGTGGCATAGCTCCAGACGGTTGTCTGCGGAAGCGGTTTCCCCGACGTATCGACTGAAGAGAGGACCTGCTGGTTAAACTCTTTCATGGCAATTTCGTAATAATCACCGGAGAAGCCAACAGGACTTGGCGCTTTTTCCATGATTCCAGGAATTGGCAGCGGATCCACAAATTGCTTGATTTTGTTGGGGTCAAGGGTTCCGCCTGGAAGAGACGACCCTGCATAAACAATGGGCTCGATCCATGCCTGCACCATAACCATCGTGGTCAGAATGAGCACGATGGTTATGAGCTCAAAAAAAAATTTAATTGATTTCTTTTTCTTTTGCGCCATTTTTACTGTCTCCTTTCCGTTTTAAGTATCGTTCTTGAACGATTAAGCAAACTTTCCTAACATACATTTGTCGTTGTTGCTCCAGGTAGGCCATTACCTCCTTTCATATAGACTTTTCATGGACAACGCCCCAGTCATTTGCACGCAACTCTCCTGGAAATAGAGATCAATCAGGAATTCCGTTTCGGCCTGAGATATATCCTGTCTGGTCATAGTTAAATATTGAAGAGCTTCTTAAATAAAAGCGCCACGCGCGTTCCTTCCATAGGATCTTCTATTCCGAACCGCTCTAATTATGTCTTTGTGGTATCCATTGATGGCATACTTGACATTTCCAGCGCCAACTCTCTATCAATGTTTTGTTATCTTCTTAGGCTGTCGGAAATAAATAAATCCACTGGATTGCGACGGATTTTGGTTCGTCTGCAAGGCACATCCGCCGGTGCATATCGGGATATGTGCCGGTGGATGTAACGCAGCAGACGTACCAAAAGACAAGCAGGATGTGGATTTATTTGTTTCCGACAGCCTAAGCTGCAGCAATGTGTTCATTCATGTTAGTCAGATGGTGCTTCAATTATTGTGCCAGGTTTCCAACACGGTTCAAAACATCATCCATCATTTTGATTTTAAAGAATAAAAAGTCATTACGAAATTTTCGGGAATGCCATAAACAGCCATAAAAAAAGGCTATATATGGCCAAACGATAATATACAGCCTATTTTTAGCCCTGAAAAAGCTGATTTGTGATACCCCTTTGGGGCGAAATACGGATAGATAACACGTTCAAGCATCAATTCCGGTCGAAAAACAGTGACCCACCAAACCCGTTACAATCCGTTTTGGAGTTTCAAAATTTCTGATCTGAAAAGGTATAACTCTGGATGACAAAACAAAGGATCAGCGGATCAGATGTGGATTAAAAGGGCAATTGTGCGGGGACATTTGAGGACGCCGATTTCCGAACAGAATGCACCGGGAAAAATCCCGGACGATGAGGGGGTTTTTCATTTCCGGAAGATACGGGGACGGAATATTGGAAAACTGGTTGGTCTTGACCTGATATCGGTTTTTACGTCCATGCCCGTTGCGGCCGGCGTACAGCAGGCGGCGGGCCCTTTCCACTTCCACCACACAAATCCGGCAGGAACCGGTAGGCGTCAGGCCTTTCAGATGGCATAGTGTCGGAATCTGGATATTGTGGGTGTCGGCCACTTCCAGAATGGTCTGACCGGGTTTGAATTCAAATACATGACCATTGATAATGAGGGAATATTCCATTCGGCCTACTCATGTGAGCATTGTTGTCCGAATAATTGTGTTGATGACTTGGTACAAATAGCCTAACCTGATCGCTATGTCAATGATGGCACATAATGGGGTGTGGATGAAGCGTATCGCTTTTCATATAATGATTTTGGGAATTGCGGGATGTTGGGATGGGGATCGGCATATCGGCATCAAAGGAACATCATCCAGATATTTACGTAAATCAGAAGAACAAAAGGACGAACAAAATGACGGATTTCAAAAATTTCATAAATGGCCAGTGGGCGCCTGCTCAATCGGGCGAAACATTTGAAAATATCAACCCTGCCGATATAAATGATAAAATCGGCAATTTCGCGTTATCCGGGCCGGAAGATCTGGATGCCGCGGTCAACGCCGCATCAAAAGCGTTTACTGACTGGAAACGGGTCCCGGCTCCAAAACGGGGAGACATGCTTCGGAGTGCCGGCGATATTTTTACCCGCCGAAAAGATGAGCTGGCGCGGGTCATGACCCGTGAAATGGGCAAACCGGTTTTTGAAACCAAAGGCGACATTCAGGAAGCCATTGACACGGCCTATTACGCCGCAGCGGAAACCAGACGTCTGTTTGGATACAATACACCCAGCGAACT
>JBFXFK010000230.1:0-7007 GCA_050179135.1 Desulfatirhabdiaceae bacterium
AAAATTTTTTCACTGTTGCCATTTGGCATAACGCCATTGATGAAATAGACCCCCTTGTATTTCGTCTTGAACCTTTGCTGTCTTGGCATATATCCCCCATATCATCCCCCATAAATTTTGTAAAAATTAATCAATATCAACAAAAGATAATAAAATGAAGGATTGAAAATATGCCGATATATCTATTTGAATTTTAAATAATAATCAACATAAAAAAGTTGAAATAAGTTTAAATCAAATTATCTGGTTATTGGCTTTCCATGCTGATTTTCACGAACACCACAGATGCCCCGCTTGCCTTCCGGAATGACGCACCGATGCGCGCAAAGCGCACATTTCACCACCATATTTGAAGTGGTTTGATACAGAATGGCTTCCATATAGCACCTCCGGTTCAATTTACCGTGAAAATGGAAAAACAGAAGTCAGAAGACAGAATTCTGAATTCAGAATAAAAAGGTCACACACCCATCTAACTTGTACCCGTTCTTCATAACTCATACAGAACCCGGTCCTGGCATCACCCCCAGCAACTGACCCAGATAGTGAAAAAAGATTTTCAAATCCTCACGCCATCCCGATGTGGCGGCATAAATCGTTTCCGAGGCATGACATTCATCCATGCTGGCCCCGGGCCCGAATGTCACCATGGCCTCGGTGATCAGTCCGGCCTGACTTTTAAAATACAGCAATCGCCAGTCTTCCGGCAAGGCTTCAATCTCAACAAGGGTTCGGGGCGGAACGCCAACCACTCGAACATTACCTAAAAATACGCACCACAGGCCAGGCAGAAACCGAAGCAAGAAATCCCGCCATGTCACATCCGGTGTAACATGTGTTCTGTCAAACGATTTTGCAGTCCCTGTGCCGGACAAATGGCCGGAGCCAATTCTGCAAAAACTCCGAAACACAAATTGCCTGATTTTTCCATGATCCGGATTTGCCGGGAGCCGGACGCATTCTTTTTTGAAAATAACCGGTCCTTTTCGAAACAGCTTCAGAAAACATGCGGTAATCAGAAGAAATGGCCATGCAACAGCAAGCAGCGCAGCAGCGAAAAGACGGTTGAACAGGTTCAGTCGCCTCCCCCTGTTGCTGTCGAGATGACCCAGGAGAAAATCTTCGGAAAGCATCAGCGTTGAATCCAGACCGGTATTGATCAAACAGTTTTTATCAACCACCGCATCCGTTATTTCCAGTGACTGCCCCACATAACTGCCACTGCAGATGACGGAAGATGTCACGATGCACCGGTCATCCACCATGCAGTTTTCTCCGACAACCGCGTAGGGACCCAACTGAACCCCTTTTAAAATTTGACTGTTCTGCCCGATTAAAACCGGCGGCTCAATTCGGGACAGGGGATGAAGAACCACATTTCGGGAAAGCCAAATGCCGGGCTCGATTTGCGTTCCGGCAATCATCAGGCCGGAAAAACCCGAATCAAAAATCAGCCAATGGGATCGAAGCATGGCTGAAAATGTCTGCATCGACACCATTTCACGCTGAATGAACCTGAATTGAACATCCGGCCGGTTTGACAACCATTGAAAAAATCCGTCCTCATCCAGGTCATTGGGTACGTTCAGGCAATCCGCTGATGAAATCCACCCCCATCCTGTCCAGGCGCCGTCCGGGTTCGAATCCGAGCCAGGGGTCATGTACAGACAGGTGACATCCGCCGGCTGATTCGGAAAGTCCGCCTCCATATCAATCCATACCAGCCGATCCGCATGAACCAGCAACATCGGCTGATCATCAGACATGAATCGGAGCCGTTCATAAGGCCTGTTTGGATCTCTGACCACCTGGAAATCGATCTGAATGCCCCATCTGGAGCCATCTTCCAGAAAATGCCGGATCCGCTCCGGAAAACTGCTGATGATAAAATCAAATTTCACAATTCCCTGACCTGTCAGATATTCAATGACATGCTGAACAATTGGCCGGTTCATCAGGGGGAGAAAACAGGACAGGTCATTCCGGATGCCGTGTTGCGTCTCAGCCAAATCTCTTGTGGCAAGAACAATTGCTTTCATGACATGATTTCCAGATCGGTCGTTCAGTAGGCGCCGCGGCCGGACAGGACAGCCGGGATGGTTTTGAACAGGATTCGAATATCCAGCAACAGACTCTGGCTTTCAATATATTCGGTATCCAGCTTGACCTGCTGATCGAATGGAATATCACTCCGACCACTGATCTGCCAGGTGCAGGTCAGCCCCGGTTTGACATCCAGACGCCTGCGATCGTGAAGGCTGTATTTGGCAACTTCAGAAGGTATCGGCGGCCTGGGTCCCACAATGGACATGTCCCCTTTCAGAACACTCCAGAGTTGCGGAAGCTCGTCAATACTGTATTTTCGAATGATTCGACCGATCCAGGTAATTCGGGGGTCCCGTTTCATCTTGAAGGTAATACTGTCCTGAAGATCACTTTTATTCAAAATCGATGCCTTCAGCGCCTCTGCATTGACAATCATGGATCGGAATTTGGGAAATGGAAATTCTTTTCCCCATTTGCCCACACGTTTCTGCCAGAAGAAAATCGGCCCGCCATCTGTCAGTTTTATCAAAATGGCAACAAGGATCATCAAAGGGAGTACCATCACCAGTACATATCCGGAAATGAGTATATCCAGGGCCCGTTTGACAAACCGGGCAAATCCGACGACACCGATCCAGGCATATTTTTTTCGAATGAAGCGCATCCGGTTCTGAACAGACCTGCCTGTTCCACCATATTGACGATAAAGCGCCTCCATCATTTCAATCCGCTCCTGCGGATCCGATATAACCTGATTACGGTACAGCAGTTTTGATCCAGAAGATTCGGAAACAGGCGTCATCCAGTTACCTCATGAAACATCGGCTTCCCTCGGAGTTAGGTATGCAATAGACCCGGTCACCAAGTGACATGTCATTCGGCTCTCCATCCTTAATTAAAACGAAAGCCCCAAATCAGGATGCCGGGTTATCTGGAAAATGACTGAATCGCACTGGCCTTGTCTGGAAATATCTCGATAATACGATGCAACCGGACCAGCTCGAACAGAGTTTGAACCGGTTTTTGAACCCCGGTCATCTTCAGATCACCGTTTGTTGAATGCAACTGCCGAAAACAGGATAAAATTATCCCGCATCCCGAGCTGTCAACAAAACGAACCTCATTCAGATCCAGAATCACACATGAATGTTTTTCCAGAACCGGCGTTATCTGTGTCTTGAACCATTTTGCATTTCCGGCGTTCAACTCTTCCGTATGCAATACAACCACTGCGATATCACCATGGTTTTCTATCGTTAGATCCATAAACATCCTTCCTGTTTCCAGGGCATGAATATAGACTTTCAGAAAAATAATTCCGCTGCGTTATCGGTCGGGAATGGCCCAGAAAGGCCTATTCCCTCCCTGCTGCCTTGCGAAATTAATTTTCTGAAAGCCTATGGAAATTGATTTCATTAATCCATTATTTCAGCGAAACGAGCAAGCGGGTGCAGTTGTTGCCATTCTGATCCTGCCCATAGGTATATTCATCCACAGCATTGGAAATGATGTAGATTCCAAAGCCTCCCTCCTGGCTGCCATCAAATTTGGGTGATGGAACAGCCTTGGGGTCAAAAATCTCTCCCCGGTCATAAAATGAAATTTCCAGCGCATCCGGGGTCGTCCGTGCGGTAATACGGATTTTACCACCTGGCCGATTGCGATAGGCATGGCGAATAATGTTGGTGACAACCTCTGTTGCCGCAAGAATCAGGAGATCCAGGCGGTCCTGACTGATAACCTGGCCACCGGAAGCACAAAAATCCCGAAGAAATCTTCTGACCAGGGATGTCTGATGGATATCACACTGAATTTCAAACTCAGATTCGCTCATTATGCATGTTCCGGATGGTCCGCCAATCTTTATGGCGACGCTGGTAAAATCATCCCGGAACGATTCAGACTGGGTGAAATTAACAATATCGATCCATACCCGCGTGATCAGACTTTCCGGCGTATGACAAATATTGGATCGAATGCTGGCCACCAGACGATCTTCTCCATATTGATCGCCATTGGGATTCATCGCTTCGGTCAATCCATCCGAATAGAAAAAAAAACTGTCTCCTGTGGAAAATGGCACTGAAAATTCGGTATACGGTTTGATTTCGGGAAAGCCCAGGGGCATGTTCACGCCTTCCAACAAACTGAGCGTATCTGAGGCTGCGGAATAATGAATGGTGCGCATATGGCCGCAGTCCACAAACCGGAAAATGTTATGACCCAAATCAAACCGGCCGTAACACAGCGTGACAAATGTCTCGAGATCCTCCATCTGACTGATCATGTTGGTCTGAACCCGGGAGACAATGGCCACCGGGTCCGGCGGAATATCCCGCTGAACAGCAGACCGGCCCAGCTCATGAATCACCCGTAGAAAATGGCTTTTGATCGCGGCGCCCATCAATGCCGATGCGATTCCCTTCCCCATCACATCACCGATCACCACATCCAGATAGTCCTCTCCAAACTGAAAGAAATCATAAAAATCACCATCCACCTTTTGGGATGGCACGGTTCGTGTGGCAATTTCAATACCGGACAGATGTGCCGGCGGCTTCCCCATCAGAAGTGTCTGCTGAATTCGGGAAGCCGTTTCGATCTCCTGCTCTCTGGCGCGTTCCAGTTCCGCCTCAAGACGCTTGATTCGTCTGGTATTTTTGTCAGTCGCAATGGCTTTTTCAACCAGTGCAATCAGTTGGTGAGAATTGAATGGTTTGGTGATATAGTCAAATGCGCCATTTTTCATGGCCTCTACAGCATTTGAAATATCATCGCTGGCTGTCAGCATGATCGGAGAGATGTCGTCAAACTGTTCACGAATCAAACGAAGACATTCTAGTCCACTCATGATTGGCATCTGAAGGTCCAGAAGCACGGCAGAGATATCATGTTGCATCTGATCCAGAGCCTGCCTGCCATTTTCGGCGCTGATGACATTAAAACCGGCTTTTTCAAACGTTTTTTTCAAAACAGCACGAATGGTCGGGTCATCATCCGCAACCAGTATGGTCATTTTGTGTTCTTCGTTCATGGTCCTGGCTCCGGTTCTTCATTTGAGGTCAGCCAGTTCAGGATATCGCTTTCAAAATAGTGCCTGAACGGAAACCCTTCCTCTGTATCTTAAAATTCGAAATTCGAAGCGCGAAATCCGAAACACTACCCAAATAACAAATCCAAATGTTCAAAACGGTGCATTGTCTAACAGATGATTTGAATCATTCAGACATTTGAATTTGTTTCGAATTTCGGATTTCGATATTCGATTTTTGTCTGAACAGAAGTTTTCGTTCAAACACTAAAATTAATGATTTTGGGAAGGCGGCAGGGAGGGGACAGGCCTTTTGGGTGGCTGAGGCCTTGAAAAGCTTCCGGCCATCCCCGACCGGTAACGCACCCACAATCTTTATCTGAAAAGCTGTATCATGGTCAAAATCAGGGGCCTGATCACCCACAGACATGAAAATGGATAAATCGTGAGGGCGCAAGCGCGTGAGGATGGCGCCATTTCACGCGCTCACGATATTTTCACGATCATACATCAACCGGCTAATGGGCTATTTCAATATGCACCCGCCTGTTTTTCGCCCATGCCGTTTCGTTTTGACCCGGATCTGCCGGTCGTTCCTCACCAAAACTGACCGTATCCATTCTGGAAGACGCTACGCCAAGGCTTTCCAGAAAAAGCCTGACACTCTCGGCCCGCCTGTCACCCAGGGCAATATTGTATTCCGGGGTGCCCCGGTCATCCGTATGTCCTTCGATGATGATGGATATTCCGGAATTGCTCCGGAGCCAATCCGCCTTTGTCTTCAGAATTTCACGGGCTTCGGGGATCAGAACCGCACTGTCAAATTCAAAATAGATATCTTCCGACACCAGACTTTCGCGTGAGCCGCCCAGAGAGGACCCCGAAGCAGCACCTCCGGCCTGATCATATCCGGCGGCGGATCCACCCTTCAGAGCCTGTTCATCGATACCACCAGAACCGGAACCGCCGCCATAACGGTCACTCCCGCCTGCACGGCTGCCATTTGATCCCGCCGCGGATGCGCCTGGCTCGGAATATATTTTTTTCTTGGCGCAGGAAGGCAAAAATGCAATCAGCGCAAACAAAATCAATACAACCGGAATTCGAATTTTCAAAGATGTCAAGCGCATATACTATCCTTTCAAGAAAATTGATTATTGATAACCCCATCGGTTTGAAATGGGTGACAAACCCGTATGAATGACACACAGACACCGCAGCCCGGGCCATTAACCTGAGGTCTGTATGGGCAACCAGGTTAACAACATATTCAAATCATTTTGAATATCAATCAGAACCCCTTCACAGCCGCCTGCCATCGCACAATTGACAATCCGGACTCTCCCAAGAAATTCCGAGCCGAGGGCTTCATGAATGTGTCCGCAAATCACCAAAGCGGGGTTATGCGTTATCGCCAGGTTGTAAATGGCGCGGCTTCCGGCATGAACCCGTCCGGCAACCCGGTCACATACGCCCATTGGCGGGGGATGGCATACCAGAATCGATGCGCCCGTCAGCATCCGATCCAGTTGATCAACCGGTTCTGCTTCATTCAGTTGAATTTTGGAATGAAACGGTAACGGCAGGGTTCCGCTGACACCGACAAAATTCAGGCCGCTGATTTCAGTTGATTTCAAATGCAGATGCTGTGAGGTGGGTATCTCTGCCATCAGGCGTTCAACATGCCGACGGTCGGTATTGCCCCGGACATACAGTATCGGTATGGCAATGGATGACAGGGCATCAACGGTTTTTCCGGCCCGGATGTATCCGGTAATATCACCGGCAAGGACCAGAATATCGGGTCGCCACCGTTTAATATTATTCAGAATCGCATTCAGCCGGTTCTGTTTTCCATGTATATCGGCAACCGCATAGATTCGTGTATGCATATCGACCGCCAAGCCTCCTGCATTCCGCCCGGTTCATT
>JBFXFK010000231.1:0-6936 GCA_050179135.1 Desulfatirhabdiaceae bacterium
GGATATGCGTCGAGTTGATTCATGTCGGAAACCATGCCCGCGCGCAGGGGATTGAGATGGATGTAACGCACCAGTTCGAGCAGGTAGGGATCTTCCTGGCACAATATGGATCTGTACCGGTTCTGAAAAAGATGGCCGGATCGGTTGTGTCGCCGGTTATGGGATACCGCATAACCGGTCAGAAGCCTTCTCATAAAAGTCGAAACAGAACCGATTCCGGTTCTGAGCAACAGGTGAAAGTGGTTGTCCAGCATCGCCCATGCCAGGCACCGGATTCCGGAATCAGTTAAAAGGGCAGCCAGACGATCCAGAAAATTCTTTCTGTCGTCATCATCCAGGAATATCTTCTGGCGGTTGATCCCCCTTCCAATCACATGGTGAAGGGCGCCGGGTGCATCGATTCGTGATTGTCGCGGCATGCGTTCCGAATATTAAAAGCAGGCAATGAAATCAAGTTGAAATGGTGAGAACGTCCCGTAGCCCACACTCTACGCTATCCCACACAGTTTCCCATATTTCGTAACAGACATTTGAACCCTGCTTGCTCAAAGTGATGATCAGTCGTCAGGGCATCAGTCAATTTTCGTTCTTTCATCACAACAAATGAAATGCAATCTGTAAGCCCCCAATCTTTGTCCATACGCGATGAATATAATTTGAGTGTTTTTGAAAAAAGTTGCGGAGTTATTGATAAAATTTCTACATCTTCATCATCGCGAAGATCATTCAGCGTATCAACAGCCAATATTCTCCATTGGGATTTGGCCAAAGCATTACCGATTTCAGTTAAAACGGCTTCAGTTTTGATGAGCTTGACGTCAATCTGATCACCCAATAATGAGGCTTGATGATGGAATTCATCGTGAGAATTTATCAACGCCAGGAAGTAACTGGTATCAACAAAAATCGGATTGGTCATCGCTTTTCTGTTCCATACAGGTAATGATCATGTTGTGCAGCCAGATCCGAAATTCCCAAATCCATTGCACACCCGGAAAGCCTTTGAAGGATTTTTTTCTTTCGTTTGATTTTGGGCTTCGTGATCATTTCAATCCGAATCAAATATCGTTGATTTGGTAACAAATGAACTTTTCCTTCAGGCGTGAGAACATGGCCATCATATGTCGCATAAAGTGTTTGTGTCATAATTTGATTACTCCTTGATTTCTGAAAAGACTACAACGGGTTTGATTTACACCCTGTAGAGACGCAATGCATTGCGTCTCTACAGGCCGAAATGATGATCAGGTTCCGGGCGGGTGGCACAGAAACGGCTCGCATTTCAGCAGGATATCTTCCATAATCGGGGTGATTGCCTGAAATTCGGAATCATCATAAATTCTTCGGCAATGGTGTTAACCAGTCGCCGGTCAGCTCCTAACGTCAGGTGGAGCGCCCTGAGAAACGATGTTTTGCCGGAATTGTTCATACCGACCGGCACCGTCAATTAAAAGATTAATGCAGCGAAAGTAGCAACGTCCCGCATGCCGTTCGCATTCAGGGACTGACGTTTGGACTTGAAACTCATCAGATTGTGGCGGGAAAGGTTGTCAAAACCGTCACAGATGTCTGTCAGATCCGGTTCCCCATCTTCCCGCTCAACAATCACCACATCCAGATACTGGCGCTTCAGGGAACAGGGAATATCAGATCGTTTTGATAATAATCCGGGGATTCAATTCCGTCAACCCGTGGCTTCTGGCATGGGGATGCTGGGAAATCCGGCAGCCGGTTGCGGGACCAGAATGAATCGAAGCAGCAGGGTTCCGTCTATCCGCACAGATCCAGAAATCCCCAATTCTTTCCCCGTGCAGAAATTTTTCTCAGGAACTTTCCGGCATCATGTCCATCCGATCGCTGCAACCGTCACGGTCACATCGCCCACCCGGTGTTCCTGTGACAGTTGTGCCAATATCGATTCATCATCCACTGGCACAAACAGGGCCAGCGTGACTGAATTCAGCTTCAGTTTGCGGGCATATTCCGCCGCCTGCTCAACCGCTTTTTCAGTTACTGTCATGTCGATAAAACTTTTAACTTCGATAATCCCATGTTTCCCATTACAGCGGACATGAATATCCACCTTGCCATTACCGGTGGGAAATTCGGGGCTGATGACACATCGTCTCCCGACCGCCTCCTTCAACCACGCATACAGATGAAAATGTCCCACAGCTTCGGTGTAATGCAGATCGGTCCGACGGGGCTGGTCTTTGAAGGGATTCAATCCTCTGGCCTTCATCCGGACCAGATACGCCCTGTAACGCTGTATCAGTGATGGCAGATTCAGGTTTTCTCCCGCAAACACATCCGCCAGATCGTCCAGAACATCCAGTGCCAGAATGGGCAGGTGATCTCCCATCAGGTCATTGGTAAGACTGTCATAAATACATTTTTGAATAAACGGCGATGAAAACCGGCAGACATCCCGAACGTCACCCGCGTCACTGGTTTGGGGCGCATAATCGATGATACCGTTCAGATAGAGATAACTGCACCATTCCACACGCAAATTGAAGGGAATATCCGATTTGCCAAACAGATCCACGACATGGGAACGATACGCGCCTCTGGCTTTGACAATCAGATTCAGAACCGTATTGTTCCATTCGGTAAACAATGCCCTTTGGTAAACGGTTTTCCAGATATCCAGGCAGATCGGTCTGTCATGCCCCGGGTTGTATTTTTCGGTCAACAACTCCCCAAGCCAGCCGACAAGCCCTGGCTGACCATTGGTCACTTCAAACACCTTCTGAACGACTTCCGGATGAACCGGTTGACCGGATTCCCCCTGATACTGATCAAACAGACTGACCACCTCATCTGATGTAAAATTGGGCACATGCAGACTTCGCTGGATGTTGAAGGGCGAGCCTTTCAGACTTTCTACTCCCAGCACGGCCTTAACACCGATCAGGGCCAGGCCGTGAAGCCAGTAGTGTTCCCGGGACTGATAGATATTGCGGAACAGGGTGACAATCTGGTCAATGATGACAGATGGCAGGCTGTCAAATTCATCGATAAACAGGATGACCGGTTTTTCAAACAACCCTTTTTTTCGGTGAAACAGGGCTCCCCATTCATGGATGCTTTCCAGCACATCAATTTCTTTGTCAAATGCATCCAGCACCAAAAGTGGAATCTGCTGTAACAGGGTTGTCTGGGGCTTTGGATCATCCGTATCAAAAATTATCCCCTGCATGGACATGCTTCCGATGATGAACCGGTCCGGAACTTCCTGTTCAATCCGCTGTTTTACCTGACGCATGAGCCAGGTCTTGCCGGTCTGACGGGGCGCCCAGATGGTGAAAAAATGGCCGGATTTGCCGGGTTCACCGACAATGGAATGGAAGCAGTTTTCCACCAGTCCGCTTCGGGGGACGCAGAAATGGATATCCTGATCAACCGGCCCGTAGGAATGGAATCGGCGCATGGGGTACTCCTTTATGGGGTGGCGCTGTGGGTGTTATTTGCATGGGGCATCCATCAGACCGTCGGACAAACGGCATCTTTCTCCTGATTTTCCGGTTTTGGCGGTTCATCAATAACCTTCCAATCACCGCGGGTTAATGAGACGTTGCATGAATGTGTCAAAGCAGCGACCCGTCTATCCAAACCATGTTCTTGAAAAACATATCATGGGGGGATGAGATGACGGTATTCATTTACGGCTCCGGAATCGATCAATGGTGGCATGTCAGATGGTTTTGATCATAATCCGGGGATTCAATTCCGTCAACCCGTGGTTTCTGGCATGGGGATGCGTGGGAAATCCGGCAACCGGTTGCGGGACCGGTTTTCAGAGATAGCCGGGGCGGGGGGCGGCAATCTGCGGTCTGACAAGATGGCGTTGTGGTAAGTCGGATGGACCGATCATTCCGGTGCTCAAATCTGAAGTTCATAAGTAAGGAGCGTCCCGTAAAACCCGATTTCAGCGTGATGGATCGGGTTGCCGGATTCACGGCGCCCCCGGGTTTTGCCTCTCCCACGGTCTTCCCTTTGACATCCTGTGCCTCAAGGATTATTTCAAAATCGGTGTGATGCGAAAAAAGACCTTCTGCCCAGGGAATAACTTCAACCACAGGCCGGCGGGTCGTGATTCTTTTTGCCCCCTCCTTGTAGGTCAGCTCGACACTGAAGTGGCGGACATCCGGCTGGGATACGCTTTCCAGTTTCACGACCAACACCGGTACAACGGATTCCGGCAGTGATGCACCGCCATGGAAGTAGAGCAGTCCGCTCCGATAGGGCGCCATGCTCCGTGGCGCTGCAAAATTGTCATAATCTCCCCGGATGCCAGCCTTGTCACAGGTTAGAACAAGGCTGTTATTGTCATTGCCCCCTTTGCCCAGCATGGATCGAATGTACTGAACGGCCATGTCCCTGTCGGCCTGGCGCATACGTCTCCTGCCTCGGCCTGGGCATTCAGGTAAAAGCCGTGATCCGTGGCGATGACAACCTCATGAAATCCTTTATCCCGAAGTTTTAACAGTGTCGCCTTGATCCGGCTGATGGTGTCCGGAATCAATTTCAACGAATTTTCCGGATTCGTCTTCAGATAATCATCGATCTCCACACTTCGGAGCGCCAGCAGATCCACCGTGGGAGCAATATCGACTTTTTTTCTCCGGATAAAGTCATCCAGTCTGATTTCGGCGAAACGGTCTCCCAGTCTGCTGCGCAAAAGCCCCATTCGCTGGGATACCGTTCCAACCGCTGCGCCATTCATCTTTGGCATCAGGTTCTCCCCTTCCCGACAAAGGGTGAGATCCGTAGCCGCACATGGCAAGAGGCCCGCCATTCCAACAATCGTCACAGTCGGAAGCTGGGCGCAGGCCGCATGCAGCTCAACGGGTCCATCTTCCGACAGGCGATTTGCCAGGGCAACGCCAAGTTCATAGCGCAGTGCGTCCACCATCAGATATGCCACTTTTCTTCCGCGCTCCTGCAATCGCGGGGCGATAAAGCGGTCAAACACCTCGGTATTGCCCAATCGTCCGACTGGCGGCCACCCCTGGTCCTCCAAATGCTTCAAGAATACGGACTGAACCTTCTCGCTCAGCTTTCGATAACCGGTACGGGCGTACTGAATCATTTCGAACAGCATGTCGTCAATGTCCTGGGAGGAGCTGACGGCCTGCTCAAATTCACGCTGTCTGCGGTCTGTCTCACGCAGGCTTCCGGTATAAAAGTCGATCAGGGCGTTTTGTGTTCGAACGTGTTCACCCAATTGGCGATCATAGTCACCACACACACTGACCAGGCTGAGTGCCGCATCCACCAGTCCCCACTGGCTCTGGCTCTCTCCCTTGCCCAGCCAGACAGAATCTTTGCGGCGGACAAGGATATGTCGGACGCGATTCAGGTCTTCCGTCATCAGCGCTGCTATGGCCTGCTTCAGAAATGTCCGTTCTTCAAACGGAAACGTATCCCGATCGCCCAGATTGTCAATGTCTCTGCAGGCAGCCGGCAGTTCAAGATCAGCTTCAATTTTCTCTGCACGGTCGATGTATTGTGACCGGGTTCGCAGATCGCTTCTCAGTCTGTCGCAAATGTATTCCACCAAAGGCTTGGCCTCATTCGGGGCATGGGGAACCGGAACAAGCGGGTCCGGCAGATTCACCGGCAGACCGAATACAAACTCGCTGAACAGCACAAACCGCCAGACTTCATCGGCGATGGCGGACCATGCCCGGGCCCGGGTTTTCAGTTCCTGTCCAAGCGTTGCACCCAGAAACTCGCGCACTTCCTGAATCCAGGTATCGCTGCCTTTCAAGACGCTTTCCTGTTGGCTGTTTGGGGTCAGCAGAGCAAGCAGAATATCATTTGCCGATTCCACTTTCAGCATGGCCCGCAGACTCGGCCAGTTTGAACCAACTTCCATGGCGTCTATCACGGCAAACGAGGGTGACGGGTTTTCTGAAAAAATCTTTCGAATTCCGGTAGCATGGTCCGGTTTTGCCCGCAGGCAGATCTGTTCATACGCATCACCGGCGCCATCCGGAAACACGCTTCCACAAACGGAATAAAGGGCAAACGGATCGCGCTGTTTCTCTTCGTCGGTGACCGGTGCACGCACCGGAACATACACCAGCACCCCTTCTTTGGCCGTATTCGGCATCCCGATGGAACGCAGCGCATTCAGTGCGGCAATCCGGCTTTCCAGGCCGTTTTCCGTGGCATCGACTACGGTCACCGTTTCACTGGCCAGACTGAGGCAAATGTCCCGGTACCGCAGATCCGGATCATAAATGACGAGACAACCCTTCTGCTTCAGCCGGGGAAGGAAAATATTGGATTGTATGAATTCGACGATGCTCATGAAGGACTCTCTTCATTCCGTTTATACTTTGAACGGCCATAAACTGCGGTTTTTTTGATCCCCCTCCCGACCTCCCCCCGTTGGGAGGAGGAGCGTTCCCTCCTCCAGCGGGGGAGGGTCAGGGTGGGGGTTTAAAAGGCAAATATTGACCGATCGCAGTATAGTTGCCCATGGGTGTAAATCAAACCCGTTGTAGTCGTTTAAGAAATCGCGGACAACCGTCATTCCGGGCTTGACCCGGTGGCTTTTCAAGGCGATAGCCGCAATCCAGAGCGGTTAGACAGTGAGCATTGACGCTGCTATGTTGCATTCATGCCAACCGCTATGAATTCCAGCGTACGCCGGAATGACGGAACCTTGATTTTTTACGCAGCTTCTTTACAACGGGTTTGATTTACACTCGTTGCCCATCTACGATGGTATTTGATGGCCCAAGATAATGAAAATTTTTCAATTATCTGTTTTTAAAAGATATTTATTCGTTATCAAGTAAATATTCGGTAAACCAGTTTTCAATATGACTATGCAGTAATACAAAAAAGGAAAGGCTTGATCGCAAAACAGGGTTATTTGCAGAGCAGCTCTCGGAAGCGTTTATGAAGCGGATATAGCCA
>JBFXFK010000232.1:0-6858 GCA_050179135.1 Desulfatirhabdiaceae bacterium
AGCGACATCTCCGCCATTCAAGGCAAATCTGGATACATTCATGAGCGGTTGAGGTAAAACGTTTCCATCCGAACGTATTCCGCCAAGGATCTTTAGAAGTTCATCGGTGACTTTCAGCCCTGAAATCATCCCATCGTCATGAACCCCGATGAGAAGATATCCCGGTCTGCGATGGTCCGGAAGATCATTGGCAAAAGCACAGATTGCCTGACAAAATTTATCCATATTGGCCGTTGATATCGTACGCTCGATATAATCAGCCTCCAGATTGGATAACATGTCCAATAATTGAACTTCGGTTATCATGTCGCCTCCTCCGGTTTCCGTGTCGCCGTTACGCTTTGTAAGCCAGAATCCGCACCCGTTTGGCAACCACACAAAAAACCCACCGGGGTGCGCGTCCATTGGAGAGGCGTGGCGGGTGTTGTTATCTACCATATTGTTCAATCCGCCATGTTGTCAATCATTTTAAATCCGCCCAATGGCCCGGAAAAACCGGATATGATTCTGGTTTCAGCCGGCTCGGGACGATTCCAATACAGCGGCACAGAAGGCCTGAAGCATGCCATTGGAATAGAGAGATCAACTGGCATGTTTGTACAATCCCGCTGTGTCTTTGAGTTTTTTCTTCATTTCCGTTACCAGCCAGTCCGGATTCACCACTTTTGCCTCTTCGCCGAAGGACAGAATCCAGGCGATGAGTTCCACCCGCGACGCGGCGGAAAACATCAGACGAATTTTGTCTTCATCCATCCGGGTGATCTGCTGATTCGGGCTCCACATTCTTTCCCCCACATACTGGGCGGCCCAGCCCGTGAATTCCACCTCCGCATCAAACTGGTCATCCTTGATAAATCCGAAGTTTTTGTCGAAAACCTTCTCAAAATCATAATCCGGCGGATATTCAAAGCCGGTATCCGTCATTTCCACTTTCTTTAACCGGTGAATTGCCAGCAGGGGATCGAAGTCCGGTTCCTTGTAAACCTTTCCCGGTTCCTTGGCCTTGCGGGCATGAAGATACAGGGTATCCCGGTACGAAAATATCTTCAGCGGCTTGACATGCCAGGTCTTTGCCTGTTTCTGCAAGACGGCCTGGTATGTGATCCGGCAAACCTTCGATGCGTTCATGGCCTCGATCAGCAGGCGGATTTTATCCTGATGCGGAGCATAGTCGATGGTTCCGGTGGAAAAGGCGGCAAAATGACGGGACGGCAAACGGGCCGTGGGTCCGGTCAAGGCCAGATTCTTCTCCAAAGCCCGGGCCGCATCCCCAAAAAACTGATTTCCCAACAGGTGTTCCGTAAAGGTTTTGCACATGTGCAGGGCGGTCAGTTCCGACTCGGTCAGGGGAATGACGGGTATCGCTTTTCCAGGCCGGGTCAGACGGTAATGCCTTCTGTTTCCCTGGATGCTTTCTTCAATTTGGGTGCCATAGACCCGTTGAATGTCACCAACCAGTCGGATGATCGTCTGTTTGGAGCAATCGAGCATCCGGGACAGCTCAGTCAGGGAATATTTTTCTCCGGTAAAAAGCAGTTTGGCAAACAGGCTGATCAGTTTTTGACCGTAACTGCTGTAATCATTCATTTTTTTTGGCATTTGGGTCTTCCTGGAAAAAAATCAAGAATCGTTCCGGTATATGGAATACTATCATGGTATATTCCCTTTAAACAATGACAATTATTGGCGTCAACCAGAAATTGTGCCGGGTAAAAGACGATGTTCAACACCAATCCGTTCCACACGTCAAGGGAGAAGAAGCCATGCCAGTTCCAAAATTTTTACAGAAACACGGAAAAACCGCTTCAAAAAAAATTCTCAGAAATGTGGTCAGCGATTACAACCCCCTGCTGGGTGCCTGGCTCATTCAAATGGCCATCATGCTCAACTGGTACAAACCATTGCGCAAAAACCGGTGGGCGGACATATTCGAATGCGATGATTTCACCTCGCTCACCGGTCTGCCCCTGCCGGATGATGACGATGACGACTATGATGATATCCCCAAAAAGAAGCCGACACCGGTCAACAGCAAAAAAATTCTGAAAAATCAGTTGAAAACCCTTCAGGATGCCAAACTCTCATCCCAGTTGCCGCTGTTTCGCAACATGAATATGCTGTCAAAAATGCTGGGACTTTCAGACGCCAACCAGGCCCTGTTGATGTTTACCGCTGCCCTGGAAATATTTTCGGAATTCAAGGGCGCCATTTCGTCGCGGCGTGAAAAGACTACGGATCATCTCCTGTGTCAGGTTCTGGCCCAACTTTTCGGCGTTCCCGAGACAGACTTTCAGGACGCCATCAGCGCGGAAAGTCTCTTGATGACCACCGGGCTGGTCCAGATTGACCACAGCATTGTGGATTTTGAAGACAAACTCAATCTGATTGACGGGCTTTCCGGTTTACTGCTGTCCCCGCATGCCAATGCCGATGAAATGACCCGGCGCTTTCTCAGGCGGGCATCTGCCCCCACCCTGACACTGGATCATTTTCCCCATCTTTTGCGGGATACGGAAATGTTGCGAACGTTTTTAAAAAATGCGGTGGAAAAAAAGGAAGTCGGCGTCAATATCCTGTTTCACGGCAAGCCCGGGGTCGGCAAAACCGAATATGTCCAGTCCCTGGCCGCGGGCCTGGGTATGGATCTGTATGAAATTGCCTTTGCCGATGAAGACGGGGACCCCATCCGGGGTGAGGGACGGCTGCGGGCATACAATCTGTGTCAGCGTCTTCTGGCTGGTTCCGGCAGTTCCATTTTGATGTTTGACGAAATAGAGGATGTTTTTCCGTCCGACTTCGGGTTGTTGAGCAGATTGTTTGGCAACAACAAAGCACCGTCCGGCAGCCGCACCGCGGGAAAAGCCTGGATCAACCGGACCATGGAACGTAATCCGGTTCCCGCGATCTGGGTCTGCAATTATATCGACCATATCGATCCGGCCTATCTGCGCCGGTTCGATTACTCGGTGCAGTTCCCCATTCCGCCCAACAGCGTCAGGCGCTTTATTGCCGAACACCATCTTGGCGGTTTTAATCCGTCACCGGAATGGATCGCGCGCATTGCCGCCAATGCGGAAACCACACCGGGGCAGCTTGACCGTGCCGCCAAAGTGGCCAGGATTGCCGGTAACGGCGACAATCTCCGGGCCATTGAACTGGCCGAACAGACACTCGATCACAGTGCGGCGTTATTGGGACAAAAGCGGCTGCCGGCCCGAAACAGTGTCCGGACCGCATACAATCTGGAATATCTCAATACCGATGTCGAAATTCCGGAAATTGTTGCCGGGCTCAAGCGCCGGCCCCGGGGCACATTCTGCTTTTACGGTGTTCCCGGGTCTGGAAAAAGCGAGCTGGCGCGATACGTCGCAGATGAAATCAACATGCCCCTGATTATCCGGCGGGCATCGGATATTTTGGATAAATACGTCGGGGAGTCTGAAAAAAATATCGCAGACATGTTTGCCGAAGCGCGGCAGCAAAGCGCGGTGTTGGTTCTGGATGAGGCCGACAGTTTTCTGGCAGACCGGCGGGATGCCGTGCGCAGTTGGGAAGTGACCCGGGTGAACGAGCTTCTGACCCAGATGGAGGCATTTGACGGCATTTTCATCTGCACAACCAATTTGATGGAGAAACTGGACCAGGCCAGCTTCAGACGGTTTGCCTTCAAGGTGAGATTCTACCCCATGACCCCGGAACAGACATGGGCCATGTTCCGCCATGAACTGGTGCGGCTGGGCGGTGATGAATCGGCTGCATCCTCATGGGAACAGAAGGTGCGCAGCCTGAATGGCCTCACTCCTGGCGATTTTGCCGTAGGAGTCAGACAGTTTGAGTTGTGGGGAACCCCGGCCGTGCCGGATAAATTTTATGATCTTTTGTGCAGGGAGTGCGGGGCAAAAGAGGGGATACACCGGGAAATCGGGTTTTGTGCCAGATTGTAGGGGATGATGCATCTGGATACGTTGGAAGTGTTTGGAGGGAGTTACGTTGCTCCTTTCCAGGCAATGGTTTTTTCATTGTCATTTGGTCACAAACAAACAGCGGAAAAAAGAAAGGTGAAAATTATGGCTATGGTTACATGTGTTGAATGTGGGAAAGCAGTCAGCTCTGAAGCGGAAACCTGTCCCCATTGCGGTATCAAACTGAAACCTGATTTTTTCGACAGAGCAAAACAGCAGGCTTCAACTCTGATGGAAAAAAATATCGTTTCCGATAAAATTGAAACGGCGGTCTCATCCATTTCATCGGATAATAAAATTGGCGGGTTGAAACAACTTGTGAAAAATAAATATGTTATTGGTGTTGCAGTCGCCATTGTTTCCATCGTTTTGGTAATAACCTTTATCCGTGGATCTGGCGCTCCGGGGTGCAGTGATTCCAATGTCCAGGCACTGGTTTTGGAGATTACAGGCGATGAACTTAAAAATACCATTTTAAACGAATATATCAGGACTGAACTGGGCACCGATCCCAGGGTTCAGGGCAGCCCGAAGTATAAGGACTGGAACGAATTGAAAGGCCAGAATGAAAAAATCCGGAAGATTATCGAACAGGTAGATAAAAGATACAATGAATTTAAACCGAATCTCTCCGGTATAAGAACCGATGATACAAATGATCAGGCCAAAAAATGCAAATGTGGGGCAACATTGACTGCTGCAAACGGCAATTCGCTTTCTATCAGCTATGGTGCCCAATTGACGGAAGATGGCCAGTTATACGTTGAGGTGTATGAATTGGATTAAGGAATATTTGCGTTATGCCCAGCCTTGAATATCATTGCCAGGAGTCCATACGCCTCTTCGGCAAACCGTATGAAGCGGTCCACCGCTGGCTGGATGAATTTGCCGGGAGTGAGAAATATGGTTTCAGGCACCGGAAAGTGCGCCACCATGAAGCCGGAATTGCAGAAGTTTGCAGGCTCTTTGGCCAGGAAGCAGGAAAGGCGGCGAAACAACATGTCATTTCGGATCTAAAAACAGAAGGCTGGACACCGGGCGATCCGTTCCCGAAAAATGAAGGTGACTATGTCAGAATCGGGTTCTTTTAGCCCCAATACCCGTCAATTAAAATCATTCCTCCCGTTTCTACTGATAGTCCACGACATATTGATATCTTTATCGTGAAAACAGCATTCGGCCGGAATACTGTCCCTCTGTTCGTAGTGTGCCCGTAAGGGCATTTAAAAAACGCCTTACGGCGTCACTACGAACAGGGTTGAACCACCAGCATGGCCTGATTTTTATATCCGGGGGGGGGACCATCCCAAATGATTCATAATCGTTTACCGTGAAAATGCAGCCAAATAGAAACATATACCCTCAAGCTCCGTAGGAGCGGCCTGTTTGTAGAACGACGCTTAAAATTTTCCCTCAAGCCCCGTAGGGGCGGTCTGTATATTCCAGTAACAGGCCGCTCCGATGGAGCTTGATGGGAATAACCGCATCAATTTCTACAAACAGGTCGCCCCTACGGGGCTTTTTTGGAAGATATCATTTTCATTACCGGGGGTGAATCCATCCGGAATGATTCATGAACGTTTACCGTAAAATACATCAGGATAATCAGCATCCAAATGTTGATTCAGTTGACTTTTACGAATTCAGAATATAAGGGGGGTAAAACATGATTAAAATTATATTGATATTATTGTTGATGGCATCTTCGGCCTTTGCAAAGGATGAAGTAAAACTCTATGACAAGACCGGTTCATACATTGGAAAGACGGTTCAACAGCCTGATAAAATAACCGTGAAGTCCTATGACAAAACTGGCTCTTATACCGGAAAAACCGTGTTGCAACCCGACAAGGTTACAGTAAAAATTTACGATAAAACAGGTTCATATATTGGAAAAACCAAAAAAACAAAATAGTTCTGGCAATGAGAATTGGAGCCAATAATTTTAAAAAAGGCATTTTATGCATAAACCAATAGAGAACTGTTATTGGGTGATTCCTGGCAGGTTTATTGCTGGAGAATATCCCAGAGACAAAGACGAGGAATCCTCGCGGGTAAAAATAAATGCACTGGTCCGTTCGGGGATAACGGCCTTCATCGACTTGACAGAGGAAAATGAGGGTTTGCTTCCCTATTCCGGGTTGCTGGAAACAGCCACCCACCAGCGATTTCCAATACGGGATGTATCCATACCCGGTTCATCCGTCACCACGGTTGCGATTCTTGACGCGATTGACCACCATATCCAGCAAAAGGGGATGGTTTATCTGCATTGCTGGGGTGGCGTTGGCCGAACTGGCGTGATTGTTGGATGCTGGTTGGCTCGGCATGGCTTCAAAGGGGAAGCGGCCCTTGCCCGACTGCATGAACTTTGGAAGCAGTGCCCCAAATCAACCTGGCGACGGTCACCAGAAACAACTGAACAGGAACAATACATCGTGGGGTGGGAGGAATCTAGATGACAACCGAACAAATGCGCTACCAGGGCTGCCTGATGGGACTGGCTGCGGGTGACGCACTGGGAACGACAGTTGAGTTCAAATCGCCGGGCAGCTTTTCTCCGCTGACAGACATTGTCGGAGGCGGCCCGTTTGATCTGGATAAAGGACAATGGACGGATGATACATCGATGGCGCTCTGCCTCGCTGAAAGTCTTGTCAAATGCGGAACATTCAATGCCCGCGATCAAATGGAGCGATATACACGATGGTGGAAGGATGGTTATCTCAGCAGCAATGGGCAATGCTTTGATATCGGAAATACGGTTTCGCAGGCATTGCGGCAATACGCCCGTACAGGCGATCCGTTTTCCGGCGCTACGGACCCTTACTCGGCAGGCAATGGGAGCCTGATGCGGCTTGCTCCGGTCCCCCTGTTTTATGCATCCGATCCCGAA
>JBFXFK010000233.1:0-6850 GCA_050179135.1 Desulfatirhabdiaceae bacterium
CCTGTTCGAGTGTAATGGGTTTGACATCATCCGGAACCGCTTCCTTTCCGTATTTCCAGTTGAGGAACCGTTTTCCGGTAACCGGATACAGGGCATAAATCAGTTCGTCATCCAGATCAACGGCAAGTCCCTTGACATCCGCCTGGGCTTTTTCAAGCTCGGGTTCCAAAACCTGGGCCGGTCTGCATGTAATTGGCTCTTCGCCCCTGGGATAGCCTTTCAGCGCCTTTTTCTGCAATTCTTCGTTAATCGGTACGGCTGTTTTGCCATACAGGCCATAGCACAGATCCTTGACCTGGCCGGTGATCATTTTGTAGCGTTCGTTTTCATCATCAAACAGCACGTTGTTGACGGTCTGAATTCCCACAATCTGGCTGGTGGGCGTGACCAGCGGAATCTGACCCAGATCTTTTCTAACCCTTGGGAGTTCCGCATACACCTGGTCGATTTTGTCCAGCGCATTCATTTCCCGAAGCTGATTGACCAGGTTGGAGAGCATGCCGCCCGGTGTCTGGTGCAGCAAGACATTGATATCGATGATGGACAGCTTGGTGTCATCCAGAAGGTGTTTGTACTTGGGACCGATTTCTTTTTCCAGAATTTCATTGATGGCGGCCAGTGCCTTGATATCAAAACCCGTATCCCGGTTGGTGCCGATCAGGGTCATGACCAGGGGCTCGATGGCCGGATGGGACGTCCGATACGCATAGGGAGACATGCAGGTATCGATGATGTCCACCCCGGCTTCGATGGCCTTGAGGTGGGACATGGATGACATGCCGGACGTGAAATGGCTGTGCAGATGAATCGGGGCCTTGACCGTCTGTTTCAGAGCCTTGACAATGGCATAGGCATCGTAAGGTGCGATAAGACCGGCCATATCCTTGATGCAGATGCTGTCAGCCCCCATGTCTTCCAGTTCTTTGGCTTTTTTGACATAATATTCCAGATTGTAAACCTCTCCGCCCATTCTGGGTTCGGTCATGGAATAGCAGATACATCCCTGAAAATGTTTGCCGCATGCCTTGATGACGGGGACAACGGTTTCAAAGTTCCGGTAATCGTTCAGTGCGTCAAAGGTTCGGAAAATATCCATGCCGTTTGCGGCGGCCCGGTCAACAAACGCCTTGGCCACATCGTCCGCATAATTCCGATATCCCACCAGATTCTGTGCCCGAAGCAGCATTGAGAACGGTGTTTTTTTGACATAGCGTTTCAGTGTCCGGATTCGTTCCCATGGATCTTCGTTCAAAAACCGGTGCATGGTATCAAATGTGGCGCCGCCCCAGGTTTCCAGTGCCCAGAATCCGATTTCATCCATCATTTCGGCAATCGGTATCATGTCCTCGGTACGGCCCCGTGTTGCAAACAGGGACTGATGCCCATCCCGCAGGGTCAGATCTTCGATTTTAACCGGATTTTCAGCCTTGGGCCGATCGTTGGCATAATTCATGTCTGTCATTCTAACTTGATCGTGGTCACTCATGTTCATGTTCTCCTCATCATCATATATGTTTAAAAGCGGTTAACTGTCTGTTTTTAGAGCCGTCCGGCTCCTTGAAACGTTCTCAACTGCATCAGATTCCGGTAATGCATGATATCCTGACGGCCGCTCATGCCCCAGTATTTGGCAGATACCGGCGCTGCAGGAGCCGGTGGAATTGCCACAACCGGTTCAGCCATCTGAAGGCCTGCCAAGGCGTCTTCTTCAGCCCGGATATATGCAAACACACCCGAAACGGCTGCGGCTATTTTTTTTGATTTTTCCATAGCGTTTCCTTTCTGGGCCCTACCCTTAGACCGGGATGTTTCCATGTTTTTTGGGCGGACGGATTTCCCGTTTGGAACACATGATCTCCAGAGCATCGATCAGTCTGGGCCGGGTTTCGCTGGGCAGAATAACCGCATCGATATAGCCTCTGCTGGCCGCACAATAGGGGTTGGAAAAGAGCGCATCGTATTCCAGAATTTTTTCTTTTCGTTTGGCAACCGGATCGGTGGCTGAGGTGATCTCTTTACGATGAATGATATTGGCGGCGCCTTCGGCGCCCATGACCGCAATCTGGGCTGTGGGCCAGGCAAAGGCCATATCTGCCCCCAGGTCTTTGGAGCACATGGCCAGATAGGATCCGCCGTAATCTTTGCGTGTTACCAGAAGCAGCTTGGGCACCGTGGCTTCGGAATAGCACCACAGCAGTTTGGCGCCATGCCGGATGATGCCGCCCCATTCCTGGTTGCTGCCGGGCAGATAACCGGGTACGTCCGCAATGGTCAGCATTGGAATGTTGAAGGCGTCGCAGAACCGGATAAACCGGGTGGCCTTGTCCGATGCATTGATATCCAGACATCCGGCCATGACCTTGGGCTGATTGGCGATGATCCCGATGGTCCGGCCATTCAGCCTGGCAAAACAGATGATGATGTTGGGGGCGTAATATTCATGCGGTTCATAGATTTCGCCGTTATCCACAATGGATTGAATCACCGCCTTCATATCATAGGACTGGTTCGGGCTGTCCGGAATGATTGAATTCAATGCCGGGTCCATCCGCCCGGGGTCATCTCCTGTCTGAACAACCGGGGGGTCTTCCATGTTGTTTGAGGGAAGATAGGACAGCAGTTTCTTGATCCGGGCAATGGCGTCCGAGTCGCTTTCACAGGCAAAATGCGCAACACCGCTTTTTTCGTTATGGGCCATGGCGCCGCCCAGATCCTCAAACGTGATTTCCTCACCGGTCACGGATTTGATGACCTCAGGACCCGTGATAAACATGTAACTGGTATTTTTAACCATAAAAATCCAGTCTGTCATGGCCGGAGAATACACCGCGCCGCCGGCAGTGGTACCCAGAATGGCGGAAATCTGCGGAATGACACCCGATGCCTGGGCATTCCGGAAAAATATCTGTCCGAATCCGGAAAGGGCATCCACTCCTTCCTGAATCCGGGCGCCGCCGGAATCATTGATGCCGACAAACGGAACACCCGCTTTGAGGGCGAGATCCATGACCTTGCAGATTTTTTTTGCATGCATTTCGCCAAGCGAACCGCCCCGTGAGGTAAAATCCTGGGAAAAGGCAAAAACCGGTCGTCCATCCACCAGCCCATGTCCCGTGATGACACCATCGCTGGGGATCTCGATTTTTTCCATTCCAAAATTGACACAGCGATGTGTGACAAACATGTCAATTTCCCGGAATGTACCGGGATCAAACAGGATGTCCAGTCGTTCACGGGCTGTCATCTTCCCTTTTTCCTTTTCCTTGGCGACGGCCTTGTCGCCGCCCATCTTCAGGATTCGTTTTTCACGTTCCTGCAGATCCCTGATTTTGTCATTCACAATACCCATCTTCATTTTCCTTTCATCCGTTATATATCAATCCGTAAGTCAAACCACATGAAATAATATCCTTAATCGAGATGTTTGTATTTTACATGGATGAACAGGATATACAGGATAAAGATTTCTATTCTGTTTTTTCATTATCCTGATCCTGTCAATCCTGTATATCCTTGTGAATATTTTTTATGAGTTGCCTAACTGCTCAAAACGCAAAGGCACAGAGGGGGTGCCAGTAACACCTTCTATAACATGGCCGGATTGTCAAGAGAAAAAAGAAATTTTTTGTGGCCACTGTGGGTGAAACCGGTCTTTCGATCCCTCTTTGACCAGGGACTACATCCAGGACAGAACCTGACTTTTCAATTCAATACCGTAAAGAGAGCTTTTCAGATGATGATTTGGGGAAGGCAACAGGAAGGAATTAGGCCATTATGTGATGATTCCTGGCCGATGACGCACCCAAAATCTTTATCTGAAACTTAATTTTATATTATACTAACGATGCTGAATACAATTCAAGGAATAACCTCACCCATTTCTTTTTGCTTTTATGTCCAATATCCGTGAATGAACGTGATTCATTTACGATCAAAATATAGTTACTTGGCAAACGATCATGAATCATTCCGGATGGTTCACCAACCGGATATGAAAATGGACCGGCCATCGTAACCCGGGATTCCAATCCTGGGAATCGAAATTTACCGCTTATCCCCGGGTATAGCTGCTTTTTGATGCCTTAGCCGCAACCCCGGGCTACGATGGCTCGTTCAATCGCCTGTGTTATTAAAAACCGGCGACATGCTGCAAAATGTAAACCACCTCGGCCATGCCGATTTTGCCGTCACCATCCACATCCGCTTCGGGATTGACCTGATCTGAAGCAAACCCAACCATAACCCGAAGGCATACCATTGCATCGGTCAGATTCAGGTTTCCATCTCCATTGATATCACCGGCTACCAGCTCATCAGAGACTTGAATTAAACAGGTGACCTCATCTGCATCGAAACCGGCACCATCTGTAGAGGATATTTCAATTGGGTAAAGAACAAGCTTGTGACTGCCTGTTGTTTTGGCCCTGAGCTTGAGTGTGACCAAACTCTGATCGCCAACAGGAGCACTCATAGCGTCCCCCTGGTAATCTACCAAAACGGCCCTGCCCCTCGTATTGTCGATGTAGCCGTTTCTGAAAGGGTGGCCGAAATAAGTTGACCCAGCGGATACAGCAGAAATCATTTCCAACTGTTGGGGATCATATCTGAGAACGAACTTATAGGCCCCTATTGGTGCAGCGTTCAGACTCAACCGTATGGATGTTTCGAAAATTTCGTTTGGTGTAACAGTTATCTCTTTCCTGGTAAAATCGAGCGTAGCCGCATTGACAGAATCTGTCTGTGTCGATGCCGCCCATGCATTGTCGAGGAAGAGGCCGCTCCAACCCATAACGGTTTTGTTCTTAAGGGTATTTTGCACAAGATGGACAACAGTTGAGGCAGTTTTTGCAGCGGTGGCGCAGGCGCCACGAGCCAATGCGCTGAGCTGTTTGATCCATTTGGCACCACCACCCATTACAACAGAGGAATCCACATTGGGAAATACTGATTTTTCGGGTATGCCCGTCGCTAAAACATTGATCTCTTCTCTGGTGGAATCGAGTTTATCAGCACCGGTAGCGCCCATTTGCAGAAATTTATCCCGCTCGTGTTTGCGGGAAATGCCGCCCTGATCAGGAATAACGATTTTCTTTTCTGGCAGGGTTTGCATCAGATGAACATCAGTAGCTTCAACGTTCGGTTCAGAAGCGTAGGTGCCATTAGTGAATGTGTTAATGGGAGTGATCTGTCTGGTGTCGCCATCCAGTTCAAAAACTGTCCAGAGGGTTCCTACCTGTCCGGTTGGAACATTGAAGCTTTCAATCAGGGTGGAGCCCTCGAAAACCTGTACTCTGGCATCGGATGTATTGGATAACGCTGTAGAGGAATTATTATACATGTTGGTGTAATCATGCACTGAATATCTGTACGTTCCGCTGTTATAAGTGGAGATGGTGATCGTTTCCGGGCCATAAGAGCTTGTGTCATCCACATCCAGTTTTACCCCCCAGGTCGTATTTTGACCAGCTAAAGGGTAATAGAGGTGAAAACGCACGCCGTTTCCGTCTGGTCCTGTGAGGTGAGAGTCCAGATCACCGGGCGAGGCTCCCCAGGTCAGAACAATTCGTAGATAGTTATCGGAGAGAACTGGCGAAATGCTGATATTCTGGTTGCCGATAGGGGTACCTCCCAAGGCAACCACCACCGCGTAATTATTAATAAAGCTGCTTGCCGAAGCCTCAGCCGTGTAGGTGCCGCTGTCCAGATCAACCTGGTAATCACCGCTTGAATTGGCGGTTGTCTCAGCCACTACCGAACCTGAAAGGCTATTGACGCCAGATCTTATGACAACCTTCGCCCCGCCGACTCCGCCTGCGGTCATCGCGTTGGTAACTCGACCGGAAACGGTCCCCTTACCTGATCGGCTTTCAGCAAACAGGATGGTTTCAGTCTGTACGGTTTCATTGGGTTTTACAGATTCCCATAGCCTGGTCGTTACATACCCGCTTCTGGACACATCCGCATAAACATTTACTGCTGGAAGTTCGATGGAGAATTGACCATTTGCATCTGTATAGATTTCCTTTAGATAACTGTTGTCACTGGTTTTGTAAAACCGCAGGTTGACATTGGATAAGGCGGCATGCGTATATCCATCCCGAACCAGACCCTTAAGGATTCCAACGGCGGTTGGTGTGTAAGTTCCTGAAAAGGAAATTGAACCACCGGATGTAAGCGTTTTGGTGGCAGTGTCTGGTGCGGTGTAGTCACTCACACTGTTCCACGTGATGGTGTAATCTCCTGACGGATTGTCTGGATAGGATTTGGAGGTCCCTGAACCAGTGTAAGTTTTGGGACCGCTGATGGTCCAACTCGCGTTCGAAAGATTGGAAGTTACATGAATGGTTCCATTGGTTTGAACTGTGAAGTTTACTGTATTGCTACTGACAGTTACGGGCAAATAGAAACCCAGCAGTTTGGATTCAAAACGCCAGGCTGTAAAATTCAGAGACCCGTTTCCTGACCCTTTAGCTAAAAGTTCCATACTTGGAAAACTATATTCAGCAATGCCATCAGGAGTTATCGTTATTGGATCGTAAAGTGTTATATCCGAGAGATCAAAGCCTACTTGCTCAAGAAAGGTATATAACGGAGCTGTATTATGAATAGGGAAAGCAAGACTGATTAGATCTATGATGGTGAGACGGTAATTGGAAGGGTCGATGTCAACGTCATATACAGTGAACAAATTGTAATCAGTGAACAATTGTTCCAGCCCTACCGCAGTAATATCACCTGCTTGATCTGCAAGAAATTCACATAGGGCTTCCATTCCAGGCTTCAATAGCACATAGGCTTCTCCATATCCCATATATTTCATAAATTCAACGCCGCCAATTACACCTACTAG
>JBFXFK010000234.1:0-6846 GCA_050179135.1 Desulfatirhabdiaceae bacterium
ATTTTCTCTGTATGTTGGGTTTGGACGGACATGCATCCATTTCATCTATCAGGGCAGATACAATGAAGATCGATACCGGCCAGATTCTGGATATGGGGGTCATGAAACTGGCAGGAGATTTTTCCGGGGATGACCGGCAGGGATATATTGAACGGAGTCTTGAAGGATTCAAATTCCTGTTTGCGACAAGCTATTATGCGATGGAGAAAAAACGGATCGAGACTTCAGATACCGGTGGTTCGATACAACGAAATCCCAGAGGTAAAGTTGTCAAAAAGAATGGGCATATTCAATTCCAATGGCATTACCGGGTCATGGATATCAGGCCATCATCATCTCAAAGAAACGAAACTGGGAATCCGATAGATAAAGAAAACCTGTCCCTGGAGCCGGTGATTGTTTCGCCATATATCCGTATGATGAAGGGGAAAGCCATTATTGTCGATGCCCACCATTCACACAGGTGGAAACGTGAAGGAGATGATCTGGTAAAGGTGAAAATCTGAATTTACAACATATGAGCAAAATAACTCACTGACTATTTGTTCAGTGAATTGATCATTGAAAAGAATGATCATAACTGGTTTTCAGATGGCTTTTCCGGTCAAAAAATTGCAGAGATGTGGCATGATATCAAGTGATTATAATGATATATACTTAATTTACCTAAGTGCCACAAATCTCCCAAAATTTCAAAGAGATGTATGTTTTTTATTGACACATGGAATATGAATTTATAAATGAAACGGGTGTTTGATTTTACAGAAAGATTTGTGGGCTTTGTGGACCAAGTTAGTTAGAACAAGCCCATTGAGGGGCTTGGTTCTAATTTGGTCCAAACGGATGGAAAAATGAAAATAAAAGCCAAAAATTAAAAAAGTTCGGGTAACTCTGTCGTCATACCGGTGGTAGCCGGTATCAAACATTTGTATGTAAAACCCGGCTTTCGCAGGTGAGCTTTTCAAGGCGTTAGCCGCAATACAATTCGTATCGGTTCCGGCCCTGATTCTTTGCCAGATACAGGGCCTGATCCGCCTGACGGATCAACACCTCGTCCGACAGATTCTTCCCTACTTCCATTGTCGCGATTCCAAGGCTCAGGGTGATCACCTGCAATGGTAGAGACCGTTCGTGCACAATCCCCATGTCCTGAACCTTTTTTCGGATGTTCTCGGCAATGTGACAGGCATTCGGGCTGGCCGTATCGGGCAGGATGATCACAAATTCTTCACCGCCATAGCGGGCGCAAAAATCGCCGGCACGCCTGAGGGCTTCGCGGATGGCAATGGCGACTTTCGTCAGGCAGGCATCTCCTGCGGCATGGCCGTAACAGTCGTTGTAATCCTTAAACCGGTCGATATCGCACATTATAACGGACAGAGGTTTCTTTTCTCTGCTGGCCCGCCGGAATTCGTGCAGAATCGTTTCCGAAAAACTGCGGCGGTTCGGAATCCCGGTCAGGGCATCGATGACAGACTGCCGTTGCAGAATCTCGGTATAGGCTTCCAACTTTCTGCCAAAAAAGAGGATGCAGACTATCCCGGCCAGGCCGATCAACAGATGGCCGCCAACAAGGGACATGACCGGAAGACTCTGAACAAACGGAAGGGTGACGCTGATCCCTCCGCGGATATCACCTTCCTCGTATCCCTGCCTGGCATGACACACCAGACAGGGTTTTTCGGTAATCAGCGGGGCCATATAAAAAAACCGGGTGTCCGGACCCCTGTCCATGAACAGCCCGAATTCCTTTTTGCCGTTCTGAAATGCCTTCAGTGCCCGCTCTTCCAGCGCAGATGGCGCATTCTGGGGACGGATGGGATCCATGCTGGTAATGTGAAACTGGATTCCCTTTTCAGTGGCGGCTATCTCGGATATCAGTCGGGTCATATAGGCCGGATTGATTTTGGTCAGCATCCGGTTCGCATCGATCCGGATGTCCCGGTCCGGGGTGTCAAGATAGGGATTGGATTCAATCTGGCCAGTTATCGGCACATAGACGCCGCCATGCATCGCATTCCATTTTCGGGTGATGACGATCTGGTCAAAAAAACTTCTGGCGGTCTGAAACGAAAGCCTTTCCCGCGACTGGATAGCCTCGGACAGGTTCCAGACCAGCGAGCAGATTACCACAAAAGCCCAGACAGCGGCGGCAACGATTGTATTTTTTTTCATCCGGTTCCAGATCCTTTCGCGGCAGTTTTGATTTGGGATACTGTCATGTGCCCGGGCAGAAATGGCCACCCCCGATAATCGTTCCGTCCTGGGGAGTTAGATATAGCCTTCCATAGTTTCTCAAAAAGTTTGGGGAAATCTGACGTCATTCCGGCGAAAGCCGGATGTTGGATTTTTGTTCGTCTGCAAGACACATCCGCCGGTGAATAGCAGAATATGTGATAACGCAGCAGGCGGGCCGAAAGACACGCAAGATGTGGATTTAGTTGTTTCCGAAAGCCTTATCCGGATGACCGCATATATTTTGCGTAAACTTCCCGAGCTTTCTTTTTGAGGTTCTTGACCCGTGCGGATTGCTCCGGCTCTGCCCAGCGTGGAATATTGAACGCATAGACCGCTTCGGTCAGCTCATCGATCACTTCCTCAACAGACTCGCACCACTCGTTGGTGCAGGCCGAAGAGACTGAAATCGAATCTTCGATACTTTTTTCCATCTGGACTATCGCGTGTTCGAGGGTGGAAAGGTAAGATTCCCAAGCCGTCATTGTGTTTTTTTCAATCGCTTTTTTTATTTTTTTCATGGCGTCGTCCTTATAGGTTTGAAGCCAGGGTTATTTGGCCAAACGAAATCAAAAGGAAAAATAACCCTGACAGAAAAGCCCGATAAAATAAATCATGGAAACCATCTGACCGTAACAAATGCCTCAGCTCCCCGTAGCTGCGCTGATCAGTTTCTTCTGGCCGTCCCACACCCTGTCTGCCTGTGGCAATACCGGAATATATTGAAACCACTTGTGGGTCTTGAGATGTTCCGGATCCTGCTGCAGTTTTCGGCTGTGTTTTAAAATCGGCGGCACAATCTGATGAATATCGCCTGCCAGATCTTTTGCAGTCGCAAACCGGGTTGCCTCGCAGGCCAGATCAACCGCTTTCTGGCTGCACTGCTGGGATGTGGCCAGCGTGTTCAGGGCTTTTACCGGATTGTGAAACCCGACACTGTTTTCGGCAGAGATATAGTCCCAAAAAAACTGGCCTTTCCGGATCATCTGCTGAGCGGAAATGATCAGATTTTCATAATTTTCCGATTTTTCGCCGTCAAATTCCAATGCCAGACGCACGGCTTCATGGGCCTTGACAGACAGTTCCTGAGCGATCAGAAGTTGATCAAATGTTCTTTTCTGGGAAAAAAGTACACGGGACTTCAGATATTCCGGTGTCTTGTCAGAATGACACTGCCGGCATGCCCGCAATTCGGGATCTTTGAGTGGTGATGTCCACCAGTGGGATGAAATTTTCTTTTTATCATCGGTTCGAACATAGGCCATATGGCAGTCTGCACAGGTGACACCCGCCGCACCATGCGGGCCATTGCTCCAGTGTTCATATTCCGGATGCTGGGCTTTCAGCATGGGGGTTTTTGATACCGGATGGGTCCAGTCCACAAAATTGCCCTCAAATCCCTTGACCGTACACTCGCCTGTATTCATATAATAGGTATACATATCTTCGGGGTCCATGCCGTTGTCCCATGGAAACTTGACTTTTTTGGCCGGCCCGAAGGATTTATCCAAAAAATAATATTCCACATGACACTGCCCGCACATCAGCGCCCGTTTTTCGTTACGGGGCAATGTCTTGAAATCCTTACCCTTCAGTTTCAAATAATCCTGAAGCGGAATACTGTACAGGCGCAACTCCATGTTTTGGGGATCGTGACAGTTGGCGCAGCCAATGGTGTTTTCCCGGACATCGAGCTTGTCCCGCATGCTGTTGACATCCATGGCCCAGAATTTATCTCCGTACTGTTTGGGCCATTCCAGCATTTTGGCACCTTTGCAGTTCCAGCAGGTGTTGGGCAATCCCCCGTTTTCGCCGTAAGTGTTAATCCGGTCAATTTTCAGAAAATCCTCAACCGCATGGGTATGGCCTCTGGCGGCACGATATTCATAACTGAACGGGTAGCCCAGCCACAGGTTTTTCAGATAGGGTTGGGCGTGTTTGTAGCCTTCCGGAAGCGGATCGACATTGTTGTGCTTGTTATACGGCACCGATCCATTGTATTCGGTCATGACCTCGCTTTCATCGTTTCGAAGATAAAAATCATACTGGCGCGGGAATTCTGTTTTAAACGCGCTGTTTCGAATTTCATCTGCGGCAAGCTTGGTCTGATACACCGGAACAGACAGTTCGGACACATCGGAACATGCGGCGATGAATGACATCATCATGGCCAAGAGGATCAAAACGACAGTCTGTGGACGACAAATATTATAGGGCATCGGACACCTTCCTTGTGCTGATCGGTTTCATGCGCATATGCTGAACATTCCGGTGACAGTCGGTACAAAATGCCTTTGCATTCATGCTGGATACGGTCATGTTGGTCATGCTGTGGCAGTTCTGGCAATTGACATTGACCACGTCTTTGGTGGTATCGCCGGCATGAATGGGTTCGGCGGGTTTGCCAAACGTGTTGAGATAAATATCCCTGGTACCTGACGCTGCCTTGAACGGCAGTTTTTTCAACAAATTATGAGGTGCATGGCACTCATTGCAGGCCAGTTTGGCATGTGCCGACTGCTTGTGCGTCAATGCCGCTTCCTGCATGATGTGACAACTGGCGCAAAACGGGCGTTCATCTGAAATTTTCATTCCAAATCCTGCCCCGGCGGTCAGAATGAACCCGATGGCAACACCAATCACCAGTACCTTTACAACAGGACCTGCCCGACGGTCTTTCTGGTCAATCATGTCCATCTCCTTTTTCCATAATTGTGATTTCAGTTCCTTTACCAGATTCCTGTCTCTTGTCCGGTCTTTCCGGACAATCCTATCCACCTCCTTTTTTCATAGTTGCAATTTCAGTTCCTTACTCTGTTTCCTGCACTCTTTCAACGTCTTCTTGTCAAGGACTATACCCCGATTCGCCAAATCACTCCGGCAATGGCTCCCAGGGGCACCAGGTAATGAACCGGAAAGTGATATTTTTGAAGCAGCGCCAGGGATACGACCGCCGAGGCCACCGCGAAGATGTCCAGCCCGCCGTTGGGAAGAAGAACCTTGTGTCCGAACCAGACCGCCAGATTGAGCACCACGCCGACCACGGCGGCGGTGACGCCGGTCAACGCCGCCTGAAGCCGCTGATTGCCGGCCATGGCCTCGATGAACGGCGCGCCGGCGAAGATGAAGAAAAAGCAGGGCAGGAAAGTCACATAGGTGGTCAGCAGTGCTCCGATGACGCCCGCCATCAATGGGTCAAGGCCCCCGGGCAGGTTCCAGGCAGCCAGGAACCCGGCGTATTGGGTCACCATGATCAGCGGGCCGGGAGTGGACTCGGCCAGGCCGAGACCGATGAGCATCTGGTCGGTGGAAAGCCAGCCGCTGGATACGGCCATGTCGGTGATATAGCTGAGTACGGCGTAAGCACCACCGAAGGTGACAAAGGCCGCCTGGGTGAAGAAAAGACCAATCTGCGTCAGGGTATCGCCGCTGCCGCGCCACATCCATATGGTTCCCATCGGGATCACCCACAACGCCAGGCAGACGCCCATGACCCTTGCCACATGGCCGATGGACGGCCGGACCCTGTTGTTTCCCGTGGTGGATTCGACCGCCATCCGGCACTCGCGGGTTTGCGGATCAAACCCGCCTTTGCAAAAAACTTCGGGCATCGGCCGCTGCAGGAGCATGCCACCGAGTGCGGCAGCGGCCACGATATAGGGGAATGGCGCCTTGAAAATGAAGATCGCCACGAAGGACAGGGCGGCAAATCCATACAGAAATTTGTGTTTCAGCGCCTTCTTGCCGATGCGCAGCACCGCCTCCACAACCACGGCCACCACGACCGGCTGAATGCCGTAGAAAGCGGCCGCTACCGCCGGGATATCGATGTGGGCCACGGCCAGGTAACTGAGCAGCAGCATCACGAAGATGGAGGGAATGACGAACAGGGAACCTGCGGCGATACCGCCCCACGTGCCGTGCAACCGCCAGCCGATGTATGTGGCCAGTTGCTGGGCCTCGGGTCCGGGCAGCAGCATGCAGAAGTTGAGCGCGCGTAAAAACTGGTTTTCGCTGACCCACTGTCGCCGCTCCACCACCTCCTGGTGCATGATGGCGATCTGGCCGGCCGGGCCGCCAAAACTGATGAAACCCAACCGGGTCCAGAATTTCAATGCTTCCTGAAAAGGAATGACAGCCGGTGATAATTTCATGGGTTCCTTATTTTTTTTAATCTCCAGGTTTCTTTGAACCGGATTACGTGCTGTGTTGTTACGGAATTTTCCCAAAATTTAAATTGGCGCTGACCCCAATTGTTTAACCGGGTCGGCAGAATTTGCTCACAAAATTGAATCCAGAAGGAGAGAACAGGGTTTTTTGATCAGACTGTTTAAATGATGGGGAATAACTGAAATTTCAGGCAGAACGGGTTCCCCGGGTCGTAGCCTGGGAACCCGTGTTTGCAGCGTTATGCAATACTCTTTTTAAAAAAGGACAGTTTGATGGCACGGGCCAGAAACAGAAACAGCAGAATGGCGCCGGCGGCAAAAATGATATCCGGCACCATGCGGGCCCAGCTCAATGCCCGAATGACCGGGCCGGAGGCGATCTCCGGGCTTCTGGCATACCACAGCCCATATTTGACCGCATACCACAGTTGATAAAATCCGG
>JBFXFK010000235.1:0-1397 GCA_050179135.1 Desulfatirhabdiaceae bacterium
CAGTTATGTCAGAGCAGGAGTTGGACCGGTACTGGAAAACGGTGGTCAATACCATCCGGGACGGCATCATGATCGTGAACACCCGGGGAGCCATTGTATCGGTCAACCGGGCCTTTGAAAATATGACGGGCTACAGCCAGGATGAACTTCTTGGAAAGGCCTGCGGTATTTTGGAATGTGGCGCCTGTTTGCAGTCTCTGAAACCAGCCGATGATCACTGGTGTGACCTGTTCCGCTATGGTGAAGTCAACACCCGAAAATCCACCATACGGGCCAGAAACGGCCGTATCATACATGTGATTCAAAATGCGTCCATTCTGAGAGACAGCACCGGGAATGTCATCGGTGCGGTCGGAACCCTGACCGATATCTCGGATCTGATTGAAAAAGACATTCAGATCGAGGCGTTTCGGGAAGAACTCCGTTCACGGGACGGGTTTTATGGCATCATCGGCTCCAGCCAGCCCATGCTTCAGGTATTCGATCTGATCAAAAATGCCGCGGCATCGGATGCACCAGTCATTATATATGGTGAAAGCGGCTCGGGAAAGGAACTGGTCGCCCAGGCCATTCATGAAATCGGGGAACGCCGCAATGGTCCGTTTATCAAAATCAACTGTGCCAGTCTGACCGACTCGCTTCTGGAAAGCGAGCTGTTCGGCCATGTACGGGGGGCGTACACCGGCGCGGTTCGGGACCGGTTGGGCCGCTTTGAAAAAGCCTCGGGAGGCGATCTGTTCATGGATGAAATCGGAGATCTTCCCATCGGTACACAGGTCAAGCTGCTGCGTGTTCTGGAGGAAAAAATGATCGAACGGGTGGGGGCAAGTACCCCCATACCCGTGGATGTCCGTATCATTTCGGCGACCAACTGGGATCTGCCCCGCCTGGTGGAGACAGGCAAATTTCGCAAAGATTTTTTCTTCCGGATCAATGTCATTCCCATACATCTGCCGCCCCTGCGGGACCGGCTGGATGATATTCCCCTTTTGGCCGAGACATTTTTCCGAAAAATCCGGTTGAAAAGTGACAAGCCGGTCAAGGGCATCAGCCGACAGGCCATGGATGTTCTGATGCGCTATGACTGGCCGGGAAATGTCCGGGAATTGAAAAGTGCGTTTGAATATGCATTTGTGGCCTGTCACGATTCACTGATTCTGCCTGCCCATCTCCCCCTGGCGGTTAACCAGTCGCGGCAGCCGGTCGTGCCGGAATCGAAACGCCAATCCTTTAACATGCGGGAAATTGAAAAACAGGAACTGATCGAGGCCCTGAAAAAAACCGCCAATAACCAGTCACGGGCTGCAGAGGTTCTGGGTGTCTCCCGGGTGACGGTCTACAACCGGATGAAGCGTTACGGAATCAATACCGAAAAGGTTCTGGAGATTGTCTGAATG
>JBFXFK010000235.1:1497-4711 GCA_050179135.1 Desulfatirhabdiaceae bacterium
ATGAAAATTAACACGATCATTTATCGCTATCTGCTGAAAGAACTGCTGCCGCCTTTTTTTATCAATATGGTTTTTTTTTCCTTTGTGTTTCTGATGACCCAGATTCTGGAAATCACCAATATGGTGGTCAACTATAATATGGGATTGTACCGGGTTGTTCTGATGATGCTGTACAACCTGCCTTTTTTTCTGGGATTTGTCATTCCGATGTCGGTGATGCTGTCCATTCTTCTGACCTTTCTGCGATTGTCCGGGGATAACGAAATAACGGCCCTGAAAGCCGGTGGCATCAACCTGTATCAACTGCTGCCGCCGGTCATGACGTTCTGTCTGATTGGATGCCTGATGACCGGATTCATGGCCATATACGGACTCCCGTGGGGTCGAATGGCCTTTAAACAACTGGTCATCGAGACGGCCGAACGGCATCTGGACGTTGCCATCCGGGAAAGAACATTCAATGATGCATTCAAGGGCGTCATGCTGTATGTGACGCATATGGATACCAAAACCCGGACAATGACGGATGTGTTTATCGAGGATCAGAGAAATGCCAACATCATCAGCACGGTTGTGGCCCCGAAGGGAAATCTGATCATCGATCCGGAGCGGCAAACGATCATGCTGCGACTCTACAGCGGCGCCATCAATCAGGTGGATATCAACAGCCGGTCGGTGAACACCGTCCGGTTTTCCACCTATGATATCCGGCTGGATACCCGTCAGCGCGCCGTCGCCGGAGCTCACGGGCCCAAGGATGAGGAAGAAATGTCACTGGAAGAGCTTCGCGCCTATCTGGATGAAGACCGGGCAAAAGACAGTCAGTATTTCCAGGCCCTGATCGAGTATCATAAAAAATTTTCCCTGCCATTTGCCTGTTTTGCGCTGGGTGTTCTGGCCATGCCGCTCGGAATTCAGTCAAAGTCATCCAAAAGTTCCTTTGGAATCGGCCTTGGGCTGATTTTTTTTCTGATTTACTACATCCTTCTTTCCGTTGGTTGGGTATTTGGAGAAACCGGCGCCTACCCGCCCGTTGTCGGCATGTGGCTGCCCAACATCGTCATGGCGGGAACGGGGATATGGATTCTGATCGTTACCGTCAATGAACGACCATTCTTCGAAATCATATCAAAAATTGGCCTGTTGAAACGAATTTTCAACAAAGGCCGTTAATCAGGGCAATCCGGGCATGATGACCCTACTGGACCGATATCTGACGCGGGAAATTCTGAAGTATTTCAGCCTGGTTCTGGCCCTGGTGGTCGGGGTCTATCTGGTTGTCGATTTTTTTGAAAGAATTGACAATTTCATGGAAGTCGGCGTTCCGTTTTCACGCGCCGTCACGTATTTCATCCATAAAATCCCGTTTATTGTCTCCCAGATCCTTCCGGTTGGTGTTCTGCTGGCCATTCTCATCTGCTTTGGCATCATGATAAAACACAATGAAATCATTGCATTGAAAAGCAGCGGCATCAGTGTGTATTCCCTGTTGAGACCGGTGCTGTCAATTGGACTGATTTTTACCATTCTGCTGTTTTTTCTTCAGGAAATTGTGGTCCCGGCAACCCTGGCGCGCGCCAACGCCATCTGGATACAGGAAGTCCGCAAAGAACATGCCGTTCTCACCCGGGAGCAGAACATCTGGATTCGGGAAAAACGGGCCATCATTCACATCCGGCATTTCAATCCATCCGAGGCAAAGCTGTTTTTTATCACCCTGAATTATTTTGATGACCAGTTCAACCTGGTTCGGAGACTGGATGCCGAAGAAGGCCGGTTTGAAAACGGTCAGCTTCGGTTATTCAAAATTCTGGAGCAGACACTTGATACGGATAACGACGTCTATCGGATCAACCATCATGACGAACTGGCCGTAGTCGTTGAATTGAATGCCGACGATCTCAAAACTGTCGCCAAGGATGCATCGGAAATGGGATTTCGGGAACTGCTTGAGTATATTAAAAAAATTGAGGGTGAGGGATACTCCGCCGGGACATATCGGGTCGATCTTCAGGCCAAGATTGCATTTCCGTTTGTATGCATGATCATGTCCATTGTCGGTCTGGGCATATCTCTTCGAGGAAACCTGAAAGAAGGGATGCCGGTGGGAATTGCCTACGGGATTGGCATGGCGTTTTTGTACTGGGTGTTCAACAGTTTTTGCACATCGCTGGGATATGGCGAAATGCTGCCGTCTGTCATTTCGGTTTGGCTGGCCAATCTGATTTTTCTGTGTGTGGGTCTGATTGCCCTGATCAATGCAGAGTAGGGGTGTCATGTCATTTTTCCGGTCCGTTTGCATGTCGGTTTATCACCTGCTGTCCACCCTGTCGGTAATTTTGGGAAGTCCATTGATTCTGGGGGCGGTCCTGTATTCCGATAAATGGCGAAAGACGATCCTGTACCGGTCCGGTTTCAGGCAGCCTGATCTTGAGAAATTTTCCCGATATCCGTCAGAGCACAGAAGACCTGTCTGGATTCATGCCCTGTCCGTCGGAGAAACCCTGTCTGCTGTTCCATTGGCCGTCACCATGAAAAAAGTGATAGCCGACCGGCCGGTTGTATTTTCAGCCTCCACGCTGACCGGCTTTCAAATGGCAGAACACCATCTGAGCGGTAATCTGGATGCCGTTTTTTATTTTCCCTATGATTTGAAGTGGCCCCTTGAACGGATTGTTTCCCATGTCAATCCCTGTGTTGTGGTCATTGTGGAGACAGATATCTGGCCCGGTTTTCTGCATGAGATGCACCACCGCAGCATACCGGTGTTCTGGGTCAATGCCCGCCTGTCCCAAAAATCCTTTACCGGGTATAACCGTTTCGGGTTTCTGTTCCGCCCGCTTTTCAATGCCTTCACCTTCATTACCGTTCAGACAGATCGGGATTTGAACCGGTTTCTTCAGTTGGGTGTGGATGCCGGCCGATTGATGGTGGCCGGAAATTTCAAGTTTGATCAACTGGCGCCCAAGGCGGATGAATCCGTTGAAAAGCTGGTTCGAATTCTTCTGCCCGGATCGGAGAAAAAAATCCTGATTGGCGGCAGCACTCATGATGGCGAAGAAATTGTTCTGCTGTCTGCGTTCAACACCCTGCGCCTCGGCTTCCCGGAGCTTCGCCTCATTCTGGCCCCCCGGGACCCCAACCGGTCAAGAGACATATCCCGGCTGGCCGACGAAGCCGGACTGTCCGTCCGGATGATTTCAGAAATGATGGC
>JBFXFK010000235.1:4811-6779 GCA_050179135.1 Desulfatirhabdiaceae bacterium
GCCCTCTCCATTGTCTCCATCGGATACGGGCTGGTCGTCCAACGTCAGCGAAAGCGGTTTGACATGCAACACGCGCGTGTTCAAAAACTGCCCTGTCCCGTGATATCCGTGGGCAACATCACCTTGGGCGGAACCGGCAAATCGCCCATGACCGTTTATATCGCCCGTTTCCTTCAGCACCAGGGACTGCGGCCGGCGGTTCTCAGCCGGGGATATCGGGGGGGCGCCGAAAAATCGGGTGGTGTGGTCAGCGATGGCGTTAACATCCACCTTGCGGCGGATATGGCCGGAGATGAGCCGCTGATGATGGCCCATCAGTTGAAGGGAGTTCCGATTCTGGTGGGAAAAGACCGGTACAAATCCGGCATGAAGGCGATTCTGGATTTTTCTGCCAATGTTCTGGTCCTGGATGACGCGTTCCAGCATCACAGGCTGTTTCGGGATATCAATCTGGTTCTTCTGGATCATGAACAGCCCTTTGGAAATGGCCGGGTTGTTCCTGCGGGTCCGTTGCGGGAACCGGTTCCGGCCCTGCGGGCAGCAGATGCCATTCTTCTGACCCGGTATAAAATGGATGGGGCATTCCATCCGGTTCAACCTTCCGGAATTGCGCAAGTGCTTCAATTTGTTCCAGATAAAACACCCATTTTCAGATCCGGCCACCGTGCCTCTATCCGGGGGATCTGGCCCGCATCCTGCCGTAAACTTCAGTCGGACCTGTTTTCGACTCCGCCTGTTTCAGATATCAATCTGTCAGGCAGCCGCCTGTTTGCGTTTTCCGGGATTGCCCGGAATGCGGATTTTCGGAAGTCCCTTCAGAATATGGGGTATCCGGTGGCCGGATTTTTGGCATATTCTGACCATCATCAGTATTCATCCCGGGATATCGACTATATCCTGGGCCAAGCGGCAGACGTTAATGCGGACATGCTGGTGACCACGGAAAAAGATGCCTGCCGATTGGCCGGCCAATTCGACTGGCCCCTGCCTTTGGGAATTGTCGGGATTGATATCGCATTTCAAAAACCGGATGATGCGGCCTTTTTGCAATTTCTTCAGGACCGGCTGGCATTGTTTTCCCGGTTTGGCGCAACCGCGTCACGAACTTCCGCAAATCGGATCGTCCGGCATCCATGACCCCGTCTCTTTATAAAAAAGTAGGCATCGCATCACTGATTCTGATGATATCGGTGTTTTTAAGCCGGGTGCTGGGCCTGCTCCGGGAAATGGTCATTGCCTGGATTGGCGGCGTCGGCCCGGAGGTGGATGCCTATCAGATTGCCTTCATCATTCCGGAAATCCTCAACCACGCCGCCGGAAGCGGATTTCTTTCCATCACATTCATTCCATTGTTTTCGGCCTGCCTGACCCGTCAGGATGAAAAAACCGGGTGGGATATTTTTTCGATCATTCTGAACTGCTTTGGCGCGCTGGTATTGATTGCCTGTTGCCTGTCCTGGATGCTGGCCCCGGATCTGATATCCTTTCTGGCGCCCGGAATCAAAGACGATGCGGTCAGGACCGCGGCCATTCGCATGACGCGAATCATGATACCTGCCCAGTTTTTCTTTTTTTGCGGGGGACTTCTGACCGCGGTTCAGTTTGCCAAAGAACGCTTTGTTTTTCCCGCGCTTGCCCCGCTGATATACAATATCGGCATCATTCTGGGCGGTATCCTGCTGGGTCCGTGGGTTGGCATGGAAGGATTTTCATGGGGTGTTCTGGCCGGTGCATTTGCCGGAAACTTCCTGCTTCAGATCAAAGGCGCCCGGTCTGCCGGAATGGTATATCGACTGAAATCCGGATTCCGGCATCCGGCCCTCAAACAGTATGTCCGGGCCACGCTTCCCCTGATTCTGGGCATGGGCATGTCGTTTTCAACGGAAATTTTTCTGAAATTTTTCGGCTCATGGCTTCCCGCAGGCAGCATTGCCAGCCTGAACTACAGCCTGCGTGTCGTGTATATGC
>JBFXFK010000236.1:0-6693 GCA_050179135.1 Desulfatirhabdiaceae bacterium
AATCCCGTCGTATCAGGCCATTACACATGCCCTGTATCAGTCGGGAATTGCCAGACCATCCGGTATGGAAAATATCGAAACCATCCTTGAATCCCTGAAACAGCAAAATGTTCTCAGGGGCGGAGATGTGTATTACATCGCCCAGGATACCAATATGCTTCGGGACCGGTTTTTCAGCCTGTTCTTGAAAGATATTCCCCCTCATCCCAACCTGGATTTCATTTTATGTGATACGGTCAGAAGTGAACTGAGAAACCGCAAAGACAAAATCAATCGGGATATGCTGCAAAATATGCATCCCCTCAATTATGGTCTGATGCAATCCTGTTTTCTGAATCAAAACTGTCTGGAGGACCGGCTGCGATACATCGGTTTTCAGGAATACAACCGGATGCGGCGCTGCACGTCCTGTGACGAACTCGATGCGGCATCATCCGAACATTCCTCGGCCAAGAATGATCAGTATATTCTGGACGCCTACAGCGACTTTGTGGGTATCGGCAAAAAGGTGGTTTTTCTGTCAAGGGACAATGAGGCGGTGCGCATGATGATCGGCGAAGAAAATGTGATACCGGTGCTGCTGGAGCATCCACCGGTGGATCAGGATGCCTTCATGACTGACTGGAAACCGTTTTTCAATCTGATCTTCATACTGGGGGTGTTGTTTGGAAAGCTGAATCTGGTGGCCGAAAACAACACCTGTTTCGCACTTTTTGGCGTGTGGTCATCAAAGGATGCCCCGCAATGGGAAGAGGATACATTTTGGCTGGAATGGTCGCCTGTCGATGGAAACAGTCAAACCGATAAATTGATTGCTCCCAAATGGTTCAGCCATTTGAAACGGAACATTGCCCTGTTGAAAAAGCTGAAGCTGTAACGGATCAATGCCCGATGTTTCGGGCAATACGACCTATCCCCTGTCTGAACGGGATGTGCCGGTCCAAACCAGGATAGCAACCACCCCAAACATCATTTACGCCACTGGCTGAATAAACAGTGCCCGCCATCCCTGTCTGTTTTTGGTACGGTCTAAGGACAGGATGGCGCGGCACCTGACATCCGTTTTGGTCTTGCCGGAATACCCCTGCATGACAGCGGGAGGCACAAAAACAATTCCGCCATCTGTTCGCCGAACAAAGCCAAATGGTTTTCCAGAGGCTATTTCCAATATTCCCTGAAACGTTTCGAATAAACCGGGAATGGATGATTGCGCCGCAATTTTCCATCGAACGGGTTTGTGGGTCGCGGATTTGTCACACGCCACTTCGATTACTGTCCCGACCGGTACCGCATGAATCCCTGTGAATTGTGTATAGCGAATCAACATGCCATCGGTAACGGAAAACGCGACATGCGCGAGTTGCTTCTCCGGGTTTTGATTGTCCACAACCCCCAACCGGGTTATGAGGTCGGTGCATAAAAGCCCATGAGCCCGGGCCTGAAGTTCTGAAATATGAATACACGCTTTGGGCTTGCTTTGACGATACCATTGTGACCGGGCCAATTGCGCCAGGTCTGCCGGAATACTGAAGCCCATTTGCTGCCGGATATCCAGGGCCATTTTTACATGGTGGGCGGCCTCATCATGGCGTCCGGCCATTGCAAGAAATTCTGCGAGTTTCCTTCTGATTGTTAATGCCATCTCCGGTTTGTTCGAAAGTGCAATGGCATACTGAAAACAGATAATGCCATTTTCCAGCGACTCATCAACCCAGGTATCGCCAAACTGGTCCCAGGCCCATGCTGCCCGTTGTTGCCGTTTCATCACCGGCAGCATATGGTCCCGCGCGTCCGTATGCCGTCCCTGCCGGATCAACAGCTCACTTTTATAGTAATGGAGCCAGTGGTCATCCGGATATTGTTGCAGTGCCTTTTCAAATGTTTCTTTGGCCCAGTCATTTGCCGGCAGCCCTTTTTCTGAACCGGTGACCAATGAACGGCCAATGGCATAAAAATACCGCAACCGGAGACTGGGAATCACCTTGCCCGACGGGGTTTTGAACGGTTGCTGATCTTCCAAACCAAAACACTCGGGATTCCACCACTGTGCAAACCATAGAAAATTGGGCCACCCATGCGCCTTGACAATCTTCAGGATCATATTCAATATCAGCGAATGAGACAAATCCGGGCGCCGGATGTGCTTGAACCGGGTGTATTCCGATATAAAATCATCCGTTACCGCAATCAGACGGTCCGGCGTAATGTCATGGTGTTCCAATTGACCCAATGCCTGTTTCAACTGATCGTAAATAACCCATCCATACGCTTTTTCAATGGCGTAATCGCCCGGCATTTGTGCCAGGGATTCCCTGGCCAAACGGGTTGCTTCATCCAGCCTCTTTGCTTTGCGTAATGTGGTGATTTCCTGGTTACGGTTCATACCCCGATTCGTTCCATGTGCTTGCGAATCACGTCAATGAAGCCCCGGGACGTTCCCCGGCCGCCAACCTCTTCCACTTTGGTCCATTGTGGCGTTTTATCAAAGTTGAAATCAATCTGGAAAGGCATGCCATTTCCTTCAAAAGTCACCCGAAGCCGGTATGGCATGAGTTCCGAACGGGTCATGCGTATGGGCGTGTCATCCGGCAACTGTCTCAGGGTATCCAGAAATGGTTTACTGAATTCATTGTCAGAACCATCATCAATCTGGCTGTTGGGAACAGTTGCCAGTGATTTTCGACCGACTTCAACTGCCAATGAGGCCAGTTCGCCATCTTCTCCGGAATTGGACTTGGCACTCATTTTGGAAAAACGAAAATCACTTTTATACCAGTAATAAATTGTGGCCCGTTTTCCCTGTTTGGTGATCAGGTAACGTTCGCAATATTGCAGGTGGGTTAACCGTCGTATGGTGATGCCCTGCTGGCCCCAGGCGTCGCGAAGGTGTTGATGAAATGAAAACAGCGGTTTTTGTTCAGATGCAAAAGAGAAACGATTCCAGTCCGGATCGGTTGAGGGATCATCATCCAGCACAGTTGCATCCGGTGTGGTTTCCGGCGGATTGAGCGGCTCACCCCATCCCATTTCAGAATATGGGGAAAATTGAGGCGCATCGACAGTCAACAGTTGTGTTTTCGCCCGGGTGATTGCCGTATAGGCCCAGCGGAAAAAATCCCGATTACGTTTGCCGCGACCATCATTGAAATCGACAACAACGCTGTTCCATTCGCCGCCCTGTGCCTTGTGACAGGTAATGGCATAGCCGTATTTGACCAACAGCGCATTAAACCAGGGGTCTTCACGAAGGGCGATGCGGAATTCAGTGCTTTTCAGCTTGATTTCGGGATGACGCTGCCGAAAATCAACGAACAACGCCCTCAGTTCAATGGGCGAGAGATCCCGCTCTTTCGATTCAAGCAAATTTTCCAGGAGTTTGCAAAATTTGTGCAGGCAACTGCCATCAGGATTGCGGTATAACACTTCCGCATCCCGAAATACCAGCCGGACAGCCTCTTTATACCCCTTGATGCGAACATCCCTGATCTCCGGTTTGGGTTCAACCTGTAATATCCGGATTGAATCGCCATTATAAAGCTCGTACCGGGGGGCATTTTTGTTGACCAGTAGCAAATCTCCAACCTGGAGAGACAGGTGTTCATCCCCCCAGATTCGTCCACGAACTGCCCGGTTCAGTTCCAATGCCCGTGCATTGCTGAAGGTGATAAAAACAGATTCATCTGAAGCATTTTGAAAAGATCGGGTGACATGGGCTATCCCGTCCAGTGTCGAAATCGGATTGACCTCACTGGTCGCGGGTGTGATTTCAAAATGATTGAAACAGTCCTTATCCAGGGATTGACGAATTTTAATGGCATTGTCCAGAATGGCGCTGCCGGTCTGTTGCCGCATGACCTGGGTGAGATTGAACATCACGCATTGCAGACCAAACTCGGTTTTTAAATAATCCGGGGAAAGTGCGGGTGAAAATGTGTCCCCGACCGGTGGCAACTGGGCAGAATCGCCCACAAAAATCAGCTTTGACATCCCATCCTGGCTATCCCTGTGAGAACCATTGCCCAATCGGGTGAATTGAATCAAATCCCGCAGCAAACGCCCTGTACCAAAACGGAGATAATCCTGGTTGGAATATTTGTCACTGAGCATCGACGATTCATCAACAATATAAATGACCTGTCCCGGATCTGCCGCGACCAGGGGAAAATGGAAACGCATGCCGGGATCATTGGAAGAACATGCGTCTTCATTGACCTCGATCCTGTCGAAACGAAAAATGGCCGAATGCACGGTTCCGGCGCTGGCCCCTGTTTTGGCGCCCAGTATTCGCGCTGCCCTGCCGGTTGGCGCCAACAACCGGCAGGTTTTGTGCTGGTCGCTGAGACGCATGATCAGATGCGCCAGCAAAGTCGTTTTACCGGTGCCAGCACTCCCTGTCAGAATAAAGCAGTCGTTATCACTATCAGAAAACCGCATGACAGCGTCTATGGCCTGGTTTTGTTGGGGATTCAACGGTTTGAAATGATTCATGGAAAGTGTCTTTGCTGGATAAGAAGTGATATATCAGTTGGGCACATTAAAATGATTTCGCCTGGATTGTATTTTATCAATTTCTACAACCAGGGCGCCCCGGGGGGCTGATAAATCGAATTTACGACGGTTAAAATACAACCCCCAAAATCCGTTATCATCAGTACAGATAATTTTGATGAATCCACAGCCAGATTCTGCCGCCGAAAATACCCCTCTGCCGCAAACATCACCCGATCCCGGTTCGGTTTTCGGTATCCCTTATCCCGCCAAAAGTCAACCATTTCCTGTTTCAGCCGGAACATGTCAGCCTTTTGGTCGAGAAGGGAAAAAATTTTTGGTGTTGCTGATAAAATTGAGCGGGATATGCCTCAGCTTACGGTCAAAATAGAAAAACAGAAGTCGGAATTCAGAATAAAAAGGTATATGTATTTTTCATAGATGGGGGGAATTCTGGAGCTTCACCCCCATTAATGAAAAGAATGGATGGAAAAGGATGCCCCGGTTTCAGGAGTCGGGAGTTTGAGGCATCGGCGTCAGGGAGGGGGCCACGAATCAGGTTTGATCCACAATTTTCAAACAGGCCCTGCTTCTGATGACCGGTCGAACAGGGTGAAATAGACCTGCCCATCCTTTTTGCAGCCAGTCGCCAGCTTCATATGTCTCAGCGTTGCAAAATTGGAACGGAATACTTCTTCGGAGATACCCAGATCGCTGCAAATCTGATCCATCGTCAGGGGGCCTCCGGCTTTGATATGGTCAAATATCCTCTGTTGATCTGCAGTCAGACCCGAACCCTGTGATATCGTATTTTTTGCGCTATGGACTGCCCACGGATCACATGTCCGGATAATTGTCACGCTATCCAGATAACAGTCTTCACAAAGAGATTGTCCCGCGTGTTCATAACGGTCACTTTCGGAAATTATAGTCGTACATTTTTCACATTTCATCTTTGATTATTTCCATAATTGAATGGTTATCCGGCGAATGGAAAATTGAATTCCATGAAAATCATCATAAACGTGTGGATGAATCGATTGCCGATTCAACAAAGGTCTGTTGAAAAGCTCTTCTTTAATCTGCGAAAATCTGTGTAATCTGCGGACAAATATCTTTCCGGATTGCGAAGACAGACACAGATCGAGGGGTGATTGGCGGCTGAACGGGTTTGCCATATTCAAACGGGGTTTCAAATACACCCGGACCCGTCACATGGGTTTTTCCGGTTTCCGGCCCGGTGACAATAAAGCGCCTGCGGTATCCGGAAATAAATTCCGGTGTCACAGCCACAGCCAGATTGTCCCATATCCGCACAAATTCGGTCACGGCCTGTTCATATGCCGACCTGGTGTCAAAGGCCAGGTTGATTTCGCCCGGCGTAAAATAGTTCCATTCGATATTCCGCATGAACCCGGCTTCCGTAAAATTGGATGACCCGATTAACATGGAGCCGGCGCCGGACCGCCGATGAAACAGAAACGCCTTGACATGAAAGGGCTGGGGATTCTGGTCAAACGGCAGGTCGGATGGGTGAAAGATTTTCAGGCAGGTTTCGGGAAGCAGGGATTGGAGATGGTTCAGATTCCAGAAACAACTGCTCCAAAAATCCACCACGGTCATCAGCCCGTTTCTGCCGCATGGCCATCAGGTCATCAATAGTCAGTCCGTGAACCTGCAACGCTGCCAACAGAATCTCGATCATGTCTGCGGATTCTTTCAGCACGCCGTCCGGATCGCCCCGCTGCCATTCGGCAAACAGTTCATGGGCTTCTTCCAGAATTTTGGCGCCTACCGCATCCCGGTATTCCGGTTCGCCCAGCGTCCGGATTTGGGCTGTCTTGCCGGACTGCCCAATGATTTCGGGTATCCGGTCCCGGATCAGTTTTTGGTAGAAAATGGGTGTCATACAGTTTTGACAGGCATAACGGAATTTGCGGGATTGTGAATGAATGAACCCGTGATGCATGACCGGCAGGATCGAACGATAGATTTCTACCGGAACATCCCGAAGTAAGTTGTCTGTATCACCAATCGGGCTGTGCGTCAATCCGACAATCCGTATCCATGCCGACTGACCGGACAACTGTATCTGTGGCGGTCACAGTGGAAATCAGTTTCAACCAGTTGACAGCTTTGATTTTGCCAGCAGATGGCTCAAGTTTCCGGTGTTGGAAAAGCCGGTTTGCGCGGTGAATCAGTTGG
>JBFXFK010000237.1:0-6671 GCA_050179135.1 Desulfatirhabdiaceae bacterium
TCTGCAATCTGATACCGGATATCCTTGCCCTTGTTCAGGGAAATATTCAGCCCTTCTGCAAGCTTTAATCCAAATTCCACAAAAAAGGTGTAATCCATCCATTCAAAGGCCAGCCGTTCATACACTTCCATATTCATTGTTTCGACATTGAAATCGCTGCCGCGGGTAATGGATGGTGTAGAAAGTTCACAACGCAGGTTGACATCTGCAAAAATGGATTTCAGATTGCCGCCAATGATATTGCTGAATTCTCCAATGACATCATTGACATCCGTTTCTGTATCGATTTCATCGATATCCATATCCAGCATGACCGATGCCATCTTTTTGGAAAACTCGCTGGTTACATGTATATTGATCAATCCAATGGCATCTCCGGCAAAACCGACAGCACCGACCGTACGGGTACCCGTGATCATGGCCTTTGAAACAGTATCGGCAACCTGGATTTCCATGGACAACATGGTATCAAATACATTCTTCACGGAATCGATCACCGTGCTGGAAATATCAAGATTCTGGATTTTTTCTATGTCAGCCTGCTGGATCTTTGGTGGAGCGGACCGCTGAGATATCTCGGGAGGTCGATATCCGGTCTGTAGCTTGATCCCAATTTCAACCGTTAACTGATATTGCTGATATCTGAAAGACAGGCATTCATATCGTTCAGTATTCAACGCCTTGATAGTAAAATCATCCCCTTTGGTAATGGATGGCGTTGACAGAACGCAGTAAAATCCGGCATCATTGAAAAAGGACTTGAGGTTGCCACCAATGATATTGCTGACCTCGCAGATAACATCCCGGATCTCTTCATCACCCTCGAGCTCATCCTCGGACATGCCCAGCATGCTGGTTGCCATGATTACTGAAAATTCCTTGCTCAGATTAATATTGATGATTCCGGATACCTGGCCTGCAAAATTGACTGAACCGACAATACGGGATGTGGATAACGCGACACCGTCGCTTTCTGGTATCGGATCGATTTCAATGGACAACATGGTGGAAAAGACATCCAGAACAGATTTCGTTACACTTGATTTGATGTCAAGGGTAAAAATTGTTTCCATAGACCGGTCCATTTCAATGATTGTTCAATAAATTGACATTAAAAACAGGATTGACATGCATTTTCAATGAGGGCGAACACGTAGGTTCGCCCCTATGGAGAATTTTCATGGTAAACTGCAAGGCCATTTATTCAGAAATGCCATATTTTTCGATCTTTCGGTAAACTGTCGCGGTGTTGATACCCAGAATTTGGGCCGCTTTTTTTCGATTGCCATTCACTTTTTTCAGCGCACGAAGAATGTGCTGTTTTTCCAGTTCTTCAAGTGTCAGCCATTCGACGTTCATATCTTTTTGTTCAGGCATTCGTTGGGGCAACGCCCTGACAGAGGTTGTCTGAAGGATAGACTGTGATTCCAGAAGCACGGCACTGGCAATCATGTTTTCCATCTCACGAATATTTCCCGGAAACGCATAGTTCTGCAAATTTGCCTCCAGTTCCTTGGAAATGGACAGAATTGCCGGTGTTTTCTGTACGCCATACTTTTTTACAAAATGATTGGCCAGGGGAATGATATCTTTTTTCCGTTCACGAAGCGGCGGGATTTTAATGGTGTACATGCTCAGGCGATAAAACAGATCCGCCCGAAACCGCTCCTTTTTGACTTCATCGAGGATATCCCGGTTGGATGCAGCCAGAATTCGAACATCGATGCGTTTGCTGCTGGTGCTGCCCAGTCGATAAAATTCCTTTTCCTGCAGAACCCGCAACAGTTTGCCCTGAAGAGATGGTTCCAGTTCCGTTATTTCATCCAGAAAAAGCGTACCCCCTTCAGCCGCCTCAAAGAAACCGGTCTGATCCTGAACCGCCTGGGTAAAAGCGCCTTTGATGTGACCAAAAAATGCATCTTCAAAAAGCGTCTGGTTAAAAGCGGCCATGTTTACGGCGATAAAGGGCTTGTTCGCACGATGACTGAGACGATGAATGATTCGGGACAGCATTTCCTTTCCGGTTCCGGATTCTCCGGTAATGACGACACTGTAGTCTGTTGGGGCAACTGCTTCGACCTGCTGAAAAACAAACGCCATGGATTCATCTTCGGCGATCATGTCTGAAAAGGCTTCCGGATTGGCGATATCCGAAAAAGCCCGGCGTCGCTCCAGATGTGTCACCTTTCTTCGAAGGTCATATCGTTCCAGAGCCCGCCGTATAATGATGACCAGGTCATCCGGAGCGACCGGTTTCACCAGATAGTCATACGCTCCCAGGCGGATCGCCTGAATGGCAGAGGATACCTCATCGGTTGCCGTGACAATGATGCAAACGATTTCCGGGTATTCTTTCCGGATCTGCTCGAGAAGCATCATGCCATTGATATGTGGCATGACCAGGTCGAGGAGAACGAGCTGAAAGCGATTCTTTTTAATGATATCAATCACTCTTCTGCTGTCTGAAACGACCGCCGGCTCAGGAATTCCCGCACTCATCAGTGTAGCCCGAACACTCAGGAGCAGCCCGGAGTCATCATCAACAATCAGTATGGATGCGTCTTCTGGTATTGATTCCATATGAAATTACCAATCAAACAAATAATCCGGATGGTGACAAAAAGGATGTCACGGACAATATCTATTCCATCAGAATATTGTCAACCCTTTTCAGAAAATCGTTCAAATCAAATGGCTTGTATAAAATTTCCACCATTCCCATCTGACTGATTTCATTCAGATCCGCATGGCCTTCATGACCCGTGATCACCATAAGTTTGACATCGGACAGTTCTGAATCATTTCGAATGACCCGGCACACATCCAGACCATTCATTTCCGGCATAAACAGATCCAGGACCATCAGATCCGGCCGATGTGATCCCAGGCGGATGCATGCCTCGATCCCATTGGATGCTTCTTCGATGGAGTATGCCCGCCGGCTCATGAGAATGTCCCGGAGAAGTTCCCGAATCAGGGGGTCATCATCGACGATCAGTATCCGATGGATTTTTTTTCGGGAATCCGTGGGCAAAATTACCTGAAAGGTGGTTCCCGAGCCTTCCTGGCTTTTAAAGCTGATGGTCCCATCATGGGCCGATATGATGTTGTAGGAAACCGACAGACCCAATCCGGTTCCGCCACTGGCCTGTCGGTCGGTCACAAACGGGTCGAACAGTTTATCCGCAATTTCCCGTCGAATCCCCCTTCCATTATCCGAAACCGTCATGACAATATGACCATTTTTCTGGCAGGATGTCGCAATGCTGATTCGACCCTGATCATGCTCTATGGACTGGGCAGAATTGATGAGAAGATTCAGAATGACCTGTTCGATATTCTGCTGATTTCCGATCAAAAGGGGAATATTTTCGGCAAGTTTCAGGTTAAGCTGAATGTTCTGTTTTTTGAGGGTGGTTTGAGACAACCGGATGGCATTATCGATGGCCTGATTCAATTGAAACGGCTTTTTTTCGGTAGAACTTGAAAATTTGGAAAAGCTTTTGAGACCGGAAACAATATGGGCAATCCGTTTTGCTGCCAATTCCATATCGGAAATCAATGCCATCAGATTGTCGTTCAGAAACGGGTACGGCAGTCCGCCATACCGCTTGTCGGGTTCATGGACGGCCTTTGCCTGAAGAACCGGCAGGACATCGGCAAAAATTTTGTCCAAAAGTGGCAGATTGTACAGAACCAGATTGACGGGATTATTGATTTCATGTGCAATCCCTGCCACAAGCGAGCCCAGTGATTCCATTTTTTGGGCCTGATAAAGCTGATTCAGCAATTGCCGTTTGTCCGTCATATCCTGAAGGGTCTGCAATACACCGATGTGATTTTCAAGATGATCATAAACATCTGTAACGGTAACAAAAATGCTGCGTTTTTCACCACGGAGGACCATTTCATGGGTGACTTCAAAGACGTTTTGAACAATGGAACCGGTTACAAAATTTTTGGAATTTGTTCCCCGTTTTGCATTCATCTGATCGATCAGAAGAAAATCGGACGTCAGCGGCCTGTTCAACATTTCCTCACGGAGCAAACCGGTCAATGTCTCACAGGCTTTGTTCCAGATGACCACATTCTCATTCAAATCAATCATCATGCCGGCCACAGGTATGGCATCCATCAAAGCAGCCAGTGTGGCGATGCAGTTGCAGGGTGGCGTCACCAGGCAGCCTGTTAATTGAACAGCGGGAGTGGCATTTTTATCCGCATTCATCAGATAGTTGCCTTTCATGTTTTATCGTGTTTGAAACTTTTCTTGAATTTTATCTCCATATTCTTTACAACACCACAACTGTCAACGCAATCCGATTCCTTTTTTAAACTGCGGCATTTTTAGGCTCATCTTCCCATTCGTCTCAAAAATAATCATAATATTGATGTGTTAAAAGAAAAGCCATTTTGGGGTCAAGTTTTTTGTCAAAGTGCCAATAATCTGTTTACAACATGCAGTTCCAATTTTTTAGCAGGAGTCTCCTCATAATGAAAAGAAAGTCACTGGGTTTCAAACTGATCATGGGTGGACTTGTCATGGTCCTGATTCCCATGCTGGCAATTGGTACGTTTTCCGTCTTCAACGCATCCCGGGCCCTTGAAAAATCTGCCAGGGAGGGTGTGACCAATATTGCTGTCAGTCTGGCAGAAATGGTTAACATACTGTTGAAGGAAGAGTTGAAGATTGCTCTGGAGTTGTCTGTGGGAAATACCACGATAGAAACGGTATCAAAAATCGATTTGGCCGGTGTGGAGTACTCCGACAGGGAAATATCCAGGCTTGACACCAAACTGGCCAGTGCCATGAAACAGGTTGGTGCTGAGTATGAAGGCATTTTTGTTTGCGATCTGGAAGGTACCATATTTTCGGATGGTATTGGGGGGGCATATAAGGGAATTTCTTTGAAAGATCGTCCCTATTTTCAAACAGCCAAAACCGGAAAAGCCAATATCGGTCAGCCGGTCAAATCCAAAAAAACAGGCAGTCCCGTCATTACCATTGCCTGCCCCGTCATGACAAAATCCGAAAAAGTTGCCGGTGTGTTGGGCCTGGTCATGAGAACCGATCTTCTGTCTGCAAAAATCCAGTCTGTCAAATTGGGGAAAACCGGATATTGTTTCATGGTTGACCAAACCGGCCTGTGTGTGGTGCATCCGAATTCCCGAAACATTCTGGAGTTGAATCTGGCCAAGATACCGGAGATGAAACGGTTTATGGACAAAATGCTGGCCCGGGAGACCGGTGTGGAAACCTACCGGTTTGAAGGAATCCAGAAAATGGCCGGATTTGCGCCTGTTGACATCACGGGGTGGGCCATCGGTGTGACACAGCCAACAGAAGAGTTTCTGGTGGATATTTATGAAATCCGCAACACCATATCGATCATGGCCGCCATTTTTCTGGTCATTGCCGTTTTAAGCTGTCTGTATTTTTCCAGAAGTCTGACGCGGCCCATCTACCGGGTCATTGACGGCCTGAACGATGGTGCGGATCAGGTTTCTTCTGCCTCCACCGAGGTGTCGGCAGCCAGTCAATCTCTGGCGGAAGGGGCATCGGAACAGGCCGCTGCGATAGAAGAAACAGCTTCCTCCCTCGAGGAAATGTCATCCATGACCCGACAGAGTGCCGCCAATGCCGGACAGGCCAATTCCATGATGTCTGAAGCCGTTGAAATCGTTAAAAATTCCAACGCATCCATGACCGAATTGACACGGGCCATGAAGGACATGTCCAAAGCCAGTGAGGAAACATCCAAAATTATCAAGACTATCGATGAAATTGCGTTTCAGACCAATTTACTGGCGTTGAATGCGGCTGTTGAGGCAGCACGGGCCGGAGAAGCCGGAGCCGGATTTGCCGTCGTGGCGGACGAGGTTCGGAATCTGGCCAGACGGGCTGCTGAGGCTGCCGGTCAAACTTCCGAGCTGATTGAAGGGACAATAAAAAAAGTCAAGGAAGGTTCTCAGTTGGTTGATCGTACCAGTGAGGCGTTCTCACGGGTTTCTGTCAGCACGACACGGGTTGGTGAACTGCTTGCCGAAATATCCACCGCTTCCGCCGAACAGGCTCAGGGTATTCAGGGGCTCAATACAGCGGTTACCGAAATGGATCGCGTCACGCAACAAAATGCGGCCAATGCCGAAGAATCGGCATCTGCTTCGGAAGAGTTGAATGCTCAGGCCCATGAGATGAAAGGGATGGTGGAAAAACTGGTTGAAATTGTCGGCGGCGCACAACACGTTACCCCAAAAGCAGTCAAGAAAGAATTGTTAACAAAAATAACATCAATGAATTCAAAACAACAACCTGTTCATCCGGTTCAGATCCGTAAACTCGGGTCATCCGGGACCAAAGAGATTTCACCCAACGAGCTGATTCCTTTTGATGACGATGAATTATCAAAATTTTGAGTATATACTGCCAACGGGATATGACTTTTTGAAAAGCGCATTTTATGGCCATTCCAAGCAGATACACCAAGATTGATATGCTCTGATAGTTGTCAACAAAAAAAATAAATAACAAAATGGAAGGAAGACCTATGCAAACCCTTGCCAGAAAGCTCGATCAGGCCATTAACGCCATGACGATTCGCGAAGGCAAATACCTGACATTCACTCTGGCCAATGAAGAATATGGCATTGGCATTCTCAAAATCAAGGAA
>JBFXFK010000238.1:0-6662 GCA_050179135.1 Desulfatirhabdiaceae bacterium
ACCAATTGCAAGGCAGCCTTCAGTTCTTTCTCATCATATCGTGCAATTCTTGCCATGTCGTCTCCCCTCGGTAGCGATCATGGCGATAACCATACAATTGTATTGTTTTGAATGCAACTTAGAATTACAAGGCTGTTTTGGGGGGTTTTGGGTCTTTAATATCCTGCTTCACCGACTGTAACAGGACTTCAATGACGTGAAGGCGCTCAACAAGTGACGCCTGTTGAAGTTGTATGAGCATATCTTGTGCAATCATAGTCTGGTGCAGCGTTTGGTTGGATGATATATACTTGAGATATAAGTCTTTTATGCTGCTTGGAGAGTTTGTATTCCTTGGATTTCTTTCTCAATGGCTGCCTCAGCGTCCCATAAATCTACGGTTCTTTGCAGATTAAGCCAAAACTCTGGAGAGTTGCCAAACAATTTTGATAACCTTAATGCCATCTGCGGTCGAATTGCACGTCGTTCGCGTAGAAGTTCATTAACTGTTTGTCTAGAAACCCCAAGAGCATGAGCTAATTCCGCTACGGAAAGTTTGTAATCAGGAATAAAATCTTCACGTAAAATCTCGCCAGGATGAGTTGGGCGCCGTATAATTTTTCCAGTGTTTGGGAAACTCATATTTCTCACCTATGTTTTTTAATGGTAATCACAAACTTCAACGTCATGAGCATTTTTGTCCTGGAAGTGAAAACAAATACGCCATTGATTGTTTATGGATATGGTGTGCTGTCCTTTGCGCTCTTTCTCAAGCGTGTGAAGACGGTTACTCGGAGGCGTTTTTAAATCATCAAGTCCAGTTGCAGCATTGATTTGTTCAAGTTTTCTGATAGCTCGTCTTAGAATTTGTGGAGGAAATCGACGAGACTTTCCGGTCAAATAAAGCTCCTGAGTATATTTGTCAGCGAAGGTTTTAATCATGTCATAGAGATAACGCGTAACGTGACAGATGTCAATCGCTGAGTTTTGCACCCCACGTTCCGGCTCACTGGTGAGGGCCGCTTTTGGGCCAGAATCCAGTGCAGCCGGTTGTTGGGGCTCGCTCTTCATTTCAGATTTTTATCTATGGTGTCCCAGTTGTCTTGATACGGGTGCAATGCCGTTTCCGTGATGGCACTGTGTAGAGAGTCCCACTTTTTAGGTCGAACCCCATCGTGTCTTGCGAGAAATTCCTTATGGTGATCGACCAACAATTTGCATAAGTGTTCCCATGGAAGGATATAGAAACGGTCATTTCCGTCCTCATCAATCTTAACAAAAACCACAATGAGTCTGAGTACTGAGCAAGACTTCGCATTCCCGATAACCTGTCGCTTACCGTTAAACGTTATGTCGCAATACTGCTCTATGCTCCCGAACTGCCATGATGTGCCGCGACTAGCTTTAACTTGTATGGAGACATGGCGCCTGACTTTGTCAGACGCGATGATGTCATAGTGAGGGACATTACCGGTGAACGTTGTCGCGATCAATCCACGGCGAGAAAGCTCTGCCGCTACAAGGTATTCACCAGTTTGCCCAACAAGCTTGTTGCTGCGTCCTGTTGCCATATTCCCTTGTGCCCCAACAATATATTGACCAGTTATGATGGAAGTAAAGAATTGCATGTCTTAATTGAATTCAAGAAACATATATTGTCAAAACTACCTAATAATATGTGAAAATCAAACTTTATCAACATTTTGAATTTAGGATTAAGTGGCTTTGTTCAATGCCATTACTCCCGGTATAGGCCCCAGTTTTGGATAGATTTTCGAAATATGACCAGATTTACCAACTCCAGACTGGAAATCTCCGTAACCTCCGCACAATAATTCGTCAGTGAGAAATCCATTTCATTTCTCGGAACCAGAACCGCAGAAGAGGCAGTGATATGTTTTGACTGATTTAGAAAGGTTTTGACTCGGCGTTTTCGAACCCATGTCGGTACGCCGACATGGGTTAATTATATGATATATTAAGCAATATTGCGATTTGCAAAAAGTTTTACCCCTCAAATCACAGGCGATCAATTGCTGCCTGAACTTCCAGCATCGATCGGTCAAAAATTACCGGGCCGTGCTCTTTTCTTCCTCGGGCCAGGCGGGGGAATCGGCTGCTGCCAGTTTTTCCCGTATCTTTTGGATCAGTTGAAAAAACGCCGACGTCTGTCGCATCCCTGTCGCAGGAATTTTTTGTCAGATTCCTGTTTCTGACTTTTTCCCTTGTACTTCATCCTTCATCCTTATCCCGTCCTCATCCCGCACTCCGTCGCATGAAAATTTCCAGACGCTCCACCGCCAGCGACAGGCTGAGGGTCAGAATCAGGTAAAGGACCGTGATCGTGATCCAGCACTCAAATGTCAGATAGGTGGCGGCCATCAGCTCCATTCCCTGAAAACAGAGTTCCGGGATCGATATCACCGAAACAATGGCGGAATCCTTTATTGTGGAAATAAATTGACCGGCCAGCGGCGGCAGGATTCTCTGGATGGCCTGGGGCATGATGACATACTGCATTTTTTGACGCCAGGACAATCCCAGGGCGTGGCACGCCTCGAACTGACCTTTTTCAATGGACTGAATGCCGGCCCGTACAATTTCCGTAATATAGGCTGCCTCGAAGATGGCAACGGTCACCATGGCAGAAATGAACGCCGTGAAAAACCGGGGTGGCGCAAACAGGAATGTCATCACGTTTTGCGTTCGTTCCGATGCGTTTCTGGCAAATTCATCCACACCCAGAATTGGCATGATCTGGTCACTGACAAAAAAATAAAAAATAAAAATCAGCACCAGAGGCGGTGTGTTACGGATCAGCTCCACAAATGTCCGGCCCAGGAGGCGTTTGAACAGGCTTTTGCTGACGCGAAAAAAACCGGCAACGGTTCCCAGAATAGTGGCCAGCAGGGTGGCCCAGATGCTGAGGCGAATGGTCGTAAACAGACCCTGCATCAACAGGTTGGCTGTCCAGTTGCCATTTTCATCGATACGGAACAGATATTGGGGAATGGCGCCCCAGTTCCATTTGTAGTGGAGCCCCACATTGATGCGGTAGCCGATGTAACTCAAAATACCGGCGACAAACAGCAGAATGACTGCATCCAGCGGCGTAAATTTCTGATTTTTTTTCAACATGGCGCCCGTTAAGTCAGTATCTGGTTGAGAAAAACCCGGGTCCGTTCCTCCTGGGGGTTGGAGAAAAAATGTTCAGCCGTTCCGCCTTCCACAATCTTACCGGCTTCCATGAAGATCACCCAGTCGCTCACCTCGCGGGCAAAGCCCATTTCATGTGTGACCACCACCATGGTCATACCTTCCCTGGCCAATGTTTTCATGACTTCCAGAACTTCGCCGATCATTTCCGGATCGAGGGCGCTGGTCGCCTCGTCAAACAGCATGACCTTGGGCATCATTGCCAGCGCCCGTGCAATGGCAACCCGTTGTTGCTGGCCGCCACTCAACTGGGCCGGAAAGGCATCGGCCTTTTCAGTAATGTTGACTTTTTTGAGCAGATCCATGGTCATTTCCGTGGCTTCTGCCCGGGTCTTTTTCCGGACCAGTTGCTGGGCCAGATTGATGTTGTCGCGTACCGTCATGTGGGGGAACAGGTTGAACTGCTGAAAGACCATGCCCACTTCTTTGCGGATCTCAAGCCTGTTTTTCCGGTTGTCATCCAGCGGAATGCCATCCACCACAATGGCGCCGCTGTCAATGTCCTCCAGTCCGTTCAGGCATCGCAGAAATGTGGATTTGCCCGATCCCGAAGGGCCGATGACCACAACCACTTCGCTGCGTCGGATATGGGTGGTGAAATCACTCAGGGCCACAACACCATTGGAGAAGGTTTTGTTGATATTGTCCACGGTGATGATGTAATCACCAAACTGTTTGTCCTGCATGCAAAACGCGCCTCCGGAAAGGTTAACCATGAACCCTGAGATGATCCTCCAAAAAATTGACCAGAACCGACAGGGTCACGGTAATGGCCAGGTAAATGGCGGCGATGGTAAACCAGAGTTCAAACGTCAGAAAGGTTTCAGAGATGATGACCTGGCCCTGCATGGTCAAATCGTAAACGGCAATGATGCTGACCAGGGCTGAATCCTTGATCAGGGATATCCCTTGGCTGGTCAGGGGCGGCAGAATGCGGCGGATGGCCTGAGGCAGAATGATGCGGCGATAGGTGTCAACCGTGCTGAGTCCCAGGCTGTAGGCGGCTTCCCATTGTCCTTTTTGAATGGAGATGATTCCGGCACGGAAAATTTCCGAGGCATAGGCCCCTTCAAAAATACTGAGCGCCAGCACGGCTGAAAAAAAACGGTCGATATCCAGGACCGGCCCCAGAACAAAATAGATAAAAAAGAGCTGAACCATGAGCGGTGTGTTGCGGATTGCCTCCAGATAGCAGCGCGCCAGGAGACGGGCCGCCCGGGAGTCGGACAGTCGGAACAGAGCGGCAATCAGCCCGATGGCAAAGGAGAGCAGAAGGCTGATGCCCGATACCTGAAATGTGACCATCAGCCCATGAATCAGGGGACCTGCCGAAAGTTGTCCGTCTTCAAACGTATAAATGTATTTGGGAACACGGTACCATTGCCAGTTGTATCCCAGTTTTTGGGTCCCGGAACTGATCAGCCAGACCATGGCAAAAATGACGGCAAGATATTTCAGAATATCAATGAATGTTGAATGTGTGTGGAAAAATCGGATTGTTTTCCCTTTTTTTTGAGACAGGCTATTCATTCGGCAGTTTCCATTTTGTCAGTTGCCTGTCGCAGGGGGCAATGGTCGTCCATGCAATCGGAAAAACCGGATGACGTGCTGGTACGGTCAGATTTTTGTCGGTTGGCACATATTTCGAAAATGCCATCATTATACTTTCAGCAGTCATAAAAAGCGTTTTCATTCAAACCGCTCCCGGCGGGAGGGGGCAAAAATGAGGGGGAAGAAATCGCAGAATGGGACCGGAACAGTCTTTGAACCCGCGCCACACATGAATCTGAATCGCTGTAAATGCAGTTTTTTTTAACAACACATAAAGTGACCGTAGGCTATTGTCAAGAAAAAATACGGGTTGCAATCCCTGAACCGGGTTTTTCATAATGGCGTTTACCGGTTTTCCGCAAGGGGGGCAATGGTTCCCGAAAGACCAGTTTCATAAAAATTGCTTGACAATGCGACATGGATTCCTCTAATAATTTACCTGTATATACAACTTGATTTTTTTTACAGAAACATCCACGGGGGGAGAATGATGTCCTTGGAACAATTAGGTAAACTGGTAGAAGACGGCGATGTCGAGGCTGCTGCTGAACTGGGTGCGAAACTGCTGGAAAACGGCGCCGATCCGATTGAAATGATCGACATGCTCACCCGGACCATGAAGCATATGGGAGAGCTTTTTGCAAAGCTGGATATTTTCCTGCCGGAAATCATGATGGCCGGCGACGCGCTGACCGCCGTTGTGAAAGTCCTGGGGCCCTATCTTGAAAAGGTCGGCGGAAGAGCATCCAAAGGAAAGGTGGTTATTGGTGTGGTGAGAGGCGATCTGCATGAAATCGGCAAGAACATTGTCAAGCTGGTTCTGGAAACCAGTGGCTTTGAAGTGAAGGACCTGGGCTACGATGTGGATTCCCTGATATTTGTCAAGGAAGCCCAGGCAATGGGAGCAGACTTTATCGCGTCATCATCCCTGATGACCACGACCATGCCGCGTCAGAAGGAAATTATTGAGATTTTGAAGGACAAGGGAATTCGGGAGAAATTCAAGGTGGTTATTGGCGGCGCACCCACATCCCAGCTTTGGGCCGATAAAATCGGTGCGGATCTTTACTGTTACGATGCCACATCGGCGCCTGAACGGATGCTGGCGTTGATGGAAAAACAATAGGCTGAAGGATGAAGGCTGGAGACTGAAGGTGCTGCAACCCGCATTCAGGCAGAGCAGCCGACTGATCGCCTGAAAGCGAACGAACCACTGACCACTGATCACCATTTTTATGGTTAATTGAGGAAAATCCAATGGCAACCGCTTATCGATTGTGGGAAATACTGGACCGCGCCAGAACCGGCAAATTCATGGAAGAAGATGATTTCCTGCCCAGGCGCTTTACGCCAACGCTTAAAAAACTGATCAAAAAATACGAAATCAAATACGATCCCAAAAATCCCTGTCCCAGTGACGATGCCATGGCGGACCGCATCTGGCAGGCAGCCTGGGACCTGTTTCGGGATGTCGGTTACTACAACACGGATTCGCATCGCATTATCGAGGTCACCGATGCGGAAATCAAAGAGGCGCTTTACATGGCCAATGACCAGTATATGGTCGGTGGCGGAAAGGACGCCCGCCTGTTCAAACACCGGCAGGTTGAGGATAAAACGCCGCCATTCTGCATCATGAGCCCGGACATCACCGTGGATGAAAAATATCACCAGTCCATGTGCATGGCGTATTTGAAAGAGCCGCTGCTGGACGGATTATGCGGCCCGATTCTGGAAGAGACCTGCGGCCACCTGATCGAATCCGGGGGGCCGACCGAGATCAGCGGATGCATTCAGCATATTTACAATCAGAAACTGGCCGCACGGCTTCTGGGGCGCCCCGATACCTTTATGGTGGCTGTGGGCACGGCCGAGCATGACAGCGGTCAGATTGCGGTTTCCGATGAAAAATGGGG
>JBFXFK010000239.1:0-6594 GCA_050179135.1 Desulfatirhabdiaceae bacterium
CCGCATGGGTGATTCTGGGTATTCTTCGCTACCTTCAGGGCATGTTCGTGTTTCAGAAAAGTGGCTCACCGGTCCGGGTTCTGTTGACCGATCATGTTCTTCAACTGATCATCATCGGATGGCTGATCCATTTTCTGGTGCTTCTCTACCCGTAACCGATCCGGATGATGGATCTGCTGCCCCGGGATATCGCAGATGGGTATTTTGAAAAATCACAATACGGTTTGATCACGATGCATTCTCACATTAACCCTGCCTGGTTGAAACCGTCCATTCAGCCCAAAAAACATCATGCCGTGTCCGGATGGGGCCGTTATCCGGTCATCCATGCCGATATCAATGATGTGGAAACCGTATCACGTATCGCCGGTCTTGTCACCCGCCCCGGACATGCCATTGCCCACGGAAACGGGCGGTCATATGGCGACAGCGCGCTTCAGAGCCATATCATTCGAACCATTCGCTTGAACAAAATCCTGGATTTCGAACCGGATTCGGGTGTTGTCACCTGTGAAAGCGGCATTCTCCTGTCCGAACTGATCGATGTGTTCCTGCCCCGGGGATATTTTTTGACCATCACCCCGGGAACCCGATGGATTACGGTCGGCGGCGCCATTGCCAGCGATGTGCACGGAAAAAACCATCATGTTTCCGGATGTTTCAGCCAGTGCGTCATTCACATGGATGTCATGCTGGCAGACGGCAACATCATACGGTGCGGCAAACATATCAACCGGGAGCTGTTTCTGGCCACCTGCGGGGGCATGGGACTGACCGGCGTGATTTTGCAGGCCAAAATCCGGCTGCGTCGGGTCAACAGTTCCCGGATGATCCAGCGGATCATCCCCTGCCACGATCTGGATACGGTCTTTGCCGGATTCGAGGATCACCGGCAGGCATCCTATTCCGTGGCATGGATCGACTGCCTGGCCAATGGCGCATCTCTGGGTCGATCGATCCTTTTGACCGGAGAACATGCGGATGACGGGCAACTGGCCATGGCTCCCGACAGGTCCCTGTCTGTGCCCGTCACCCCGCCGGGTTTTTTTCTGAATCAGACCTCGGTCAAACTTTTCAACCGGTTTTATTACAGCAGGCAGAAAGCCAATTCGGGTGAGTCGATTGTTTCCCTGAACCCTTTTTTTTATCCCCTGGACCGTATCGCAAACTGGAACCGCATGTATGGCCGTTCCGGATTCACCCAGTACCAGTGTGTCATTCCCAAATCAAACGGCCCGGCTGCCATGCAGGCCATTCTGACCAGAATCGCCGCATCCGGCATGGCGTCCTTTCTGGCGGTGTTAAAGCTGCTCGGCCCGCAAAATGACAACTATCTGTCATTTCCCCTGGAGGGATATACCCTGGCCCTGGATTTCAAAATTCAGAAACCGGTGTTTACGCTTCTGGATGAACTGGATAACCTGGTTCTCGAGCATGGCGGACGGCTGTATCTGGCCAAGGATGTGCGGATGACGGCATCCATGTTTGCAGCCGGTTATCCGGGATTGGCGGCATTCCGGCGGCTGCGGGAGGACCATGATCTGTCAAGCCGTTTTTGCTCGCGGCAATCCATTCGACTGGGAATATAACGATGAACCTATTGATATTGGGAGCGAATTCGGATCTGGCCGGATGCCTGGCCACGCAGTTTGCCAAACAGGGTTCCTGCACCCTTGTCCTGGCATCCCGGGATATGGAATTGTTGGAAAAAAAAGCGGCGGATCTGCAGATACGAACCGGTGTTGTCTGCCAGGCCCGTTATTTTGATGCCCTCGACTATCCATCCCATTCTGATTTTTATCAGGGTCTGGATCCCCGGCCCGATGGGGTGATCGTGGCATTTGGCTGCCTGGGGAATCAGAAAGATGCCGAACAGGATTTTCAGAAGGCCGGCCATATTTTCAACACCAATTTTATGGGGGCTGTCAGTATTCTGGAGATCATTGCGGCGGATTTTGAAGGCCGCAGACACGGTTTTATCATCGGCATCAGCTCGGTTGCCGGAATCCGTGGCAGGAAGAGCAATTATCACTACGGGGCATCCAAAGCCGCCCTGACCGTTTTTCTCAGTGGTCTGAGAAATCGGCTGGATGCCGCAGGCGTTTTTGTAATGACGGTGTTTCCCGGATTCATTCATACCAAAATGACCGATGGCCTTGGTCTTCCCGGCCTGTTGACCACCCGGCCGGAAATTGTCGCCCGACGGATATATGACGCGTTCCGGAAAAAACAGGATATCGTTTATACACCGGGCTGGTGGAAATGGATCATGCTGGCTATTTCCCTGATTCCGGAGCGGGTGTTCAAAAAACTGAATCTCTGATGGCGGAGTCCCCCATGAACCCATCCATTCAACTTCGGCTGTATGCCTCCCTGAACCGGTTTTCACCCCGGGAGGGCGCGGACGTCCCCATCCGGCCCGGCATTTCCATTCAGGAACTGGCAATCGATCTCCAGATTCCACTGGATCAGGTCAAACTGATTTTCATCGATGGGCAGCGGGCAACCCTGGAAACCCGCCTTCATGGTGGCGAGCGGGTGGCCCTGTTCCCGCCGGTGGGGGGCGGCTGATATGGTCTTGAACCTGTTGAATGCCGATATCGAAAGTCATGCCATCAACCGGACCATGCCGGATGGCAACCCCTACCGGAGTCTGTCCTCCCAATCGGTTGCCTGCCTGTCAAAAATCCATGGCGTGGATGGCCGGGATGTGGAAATTGCCGCATTGCAGCAACAGATCATGCCCGAACGGTATGTTCGAAATGGTAACACCCTGTCTCTGGACGATCAGATCCGGCTGCTGAAATCCTGCGTGGCGGTCGTGGGGCTGGGTGGATTGGGCGGTGCGGTCACGGAAATGCTGGCCCGGACTGGCGTTGGCGGTTTGCGGTTGATCGATGGGGACCGTTTTGAAGACAGCAACCTGAACCGGCAGCTATTGGCCGGCCACAAAAGCCTGAATCACCCCAAGGCCGAAATGGCCCGGCACCGGGTTCGGGAAATCAATGAATCGGTTCGGGTATCGGCGTTTCCGGATTTTCTGACAGATGCAAATGGTCCGGAATTGCTGGCGGGCGCGGATGTCGTGGTGGATTGCCTGGACACCCTCCCGGATCGGTTCGTTCTGGAGCGTGCTGCCAGAACACTTTCAATCCCCATGATTTCCGCTGCCCTGGCCGGGATGTTTGCCCAGATCACCACCATTTTTCCCGAAGACCCCGGACTGAAACTGGTCTATGGCGATCCCTCTCAGGCACCGGAAAAAGGTGCTGAAACCCATCTGGGAACCCTGGCCCCTGCAGCCATGCTGGCCGCTTCGCTGGAAGTCGCCGAAGTCATCCGGGTCATTTTGAACCGGAAAGAAATTTTGCGAAACCGGCTGCTGGTGGTCGATCTGTTCACCAGCCGGATGGATGTGATGCAGTTGAATGGAAACGACGGGAAAAGCTGACCGCCGGTTTACCCGACGGCCAGCGACAATTGCATCAATACGCTTTGGCAAACACCACCCGCTGAGTGCTGGGTTCACCGCAGCAGATGCAGGGGCCGGTTTCAACCGTGGCATCAAATGGAATGCATCGGATGGTAACGGTCAGATCTCCCTTGATTTTGGCCTCGCACGCTCCGGAGCCGCACCACCGGCTGAGGGCAAATCCGCCATGAATTTCCGGCTTGTCGGAATTTTTTGATGTAAAAAAATCATAGAATGCGGTTTTGTCATCGATGATCCGGGTATGTTCCTGTTGAAACCGGACCGCCTGATCAAACAGATTTTTCTGCATCTCATCCAGGATGCCCGTGACCTGGTTCAGAAAATCGGCCCGCTTGAGAGACACCTTCTCTTTGGGGCTTTTATCCCGTCTGGCAAAAAACACCGAATCGGCTGCAATGTCCCGGGGACCAATTTCTATCCGGATGGGGATGCCTTTTTTGATCCACTCCCATCCCCTGGCGCCACCGATATCCCGGTCATCGATTTCAACCTGAAGCATCCGTTCGTGATACCGGATCTGTTTCAATTCATCCGCCAGTTTCTGCGTAAAATCCATGACACCCGGTTTTTCATCTTCGGTGCGGAATATGGGCAGCAGAACGATATGGGATGAGGCAATCCGGGGCGGCAGAACAATGCCGTTGTCATCCCCATGGGTCATGATGACCCCGCCGATCAGCCGGGTGGAAGCCCCCCAGGATGTGGTCCAGCCATACTCTTCGGTTTCTTCCCGGCTTTGAAACCGGATGCCCGATGCTTTGGCAAAATTCTGTCCCAGAAAATGGGAGGTACCGGCCTGAAGCGCCTTTCTGTCCTGCATCATGGCTTCGATGCACTGGGTTTCCACCGCACCCGGAAAGGTTTCGGCAGGAGACTTCCGTCCCCGTACAACGGGGATGGCCAGATGCTCCTCCACAAACCGGGCATAAATATCCAGCATCAGGCGGGTGCGTTCCCGGGCTTCGGTTTCTGTTGCATGAACCGTGTGTCCCTCCTGCCATAAAAATTCACTGGTTCTCAAAAAAATCCGGGTCCGCATTTCCCATCGCACCACGTTGCCCCACTGATTCAAAAGCATGGGCAAATCCCGGTAACTGCTGATCCATTTGGAAAAGGCGTCCCCGATGATGGTCTCGGATGTTGGCCGAACCACCAGCGGTTCTGTCAGCTTGCCGGCAGGCACCAGACCGCCGGTTTCATCTTTTTCCAGCCGGTGATGGGTCACCACGGCACATTCCGTGGCAAATCCCTCCACATGATCCGCTTCTTTCTGAAGAAAGCTTAACGGAATGAACAGGGGGAAATAGGCATTTTTGACCCCGGTTGCCTTGAACATGTCATCCAGTGCCCGCACGATATTTTCCCACAGGGCATATCCCCAGGGTTTGATGATCATGCAACCCCGCACCGGTGATTTTTCGGCCATATCGGATGCCTTGACAACCTGCTGATACCACTCGGGATAATCATCCGCCCGCGTGGGAGTTATTGCGCTTTTTTCTGCTTTTGCCATAACGATCCTTTCTCGATTCGATTCAGCTCTTCCAGGAGTCCCTCAACCAGATTTTCCTGGGGAATTTTCTTGACCACCTTCCCTTTTTTAAACAATATGCCCAGACCATCACCGCCGGCAATGCCGATATCCGCCTCTTTGGCCTCTCCCGGCCCATTGACGACACATCCCATGATGGCAATTTTTATGTCCAAGGTGCTGTTCATGAGCGCCGCTTCCACCTGTTCCACAATATCAAACAGGGGGATCTGGCATCGCCCGCAGGTGGGGCAGGAAATGATTTCCGGTCCGCGCCGCCGGATATCCAGTGCCCGCAAAATTTCGTATCCGACGCGGATTTCCTCAACCGGATCACGGGTCAGAGACACCCGGAGGGTGTCACCGATGCCTTCCGACAGCAGCATGCCAATGCCGAGGCTGGATTTGACAATGCCGGAAAAAAGCGAACCCGCTTCGGTAACACCGACATGAAGGGGGACATCGGAGCGTTCCGACATCAGGCGGTATGCCTGAAGCGTGCGGCCGACATCTGAGGCCTTGATGGAGATCTTGATATCATGAAAATCCATGTCGGCCAGACGGTCAATGTTTCGAAGCGCACTTTCCACCATGGCTTGGGCATTGACGCCACCGTGTTTTTGCAATATATCCTTTTCCAATGAACCGCCATTGACCCCGATGCGGATGGGAATGTTGCAGGACTTGGCCGTTTGCACAACCGCCCGAACCTTTTTGTCACTGCCGATGTTTCCGGGATTGATACGGAGGCAGTCGGCGCCGGCATTGGCTGAGGCGATGGCCAGGCGATGATCGAAATGAATGTCCGCGATAACCGGAATGGCAATCTGCCGCTTGATTTCGGAAATGGCATTGGCGGCGTCCATGTCCGGAACCGCCACCCGGACGATTTCGCAGCCGGCAGCCTGAAGACGGTGAATCTGGGAAACGGTTGCTGCAATATCCCGGGTTTGCGTGTTGGTCATGGACTGAACCGTTATCGGGGCCAGGCCGCCAACAGGAACCGGTCCGACATGAATCTGCCGTGTCTGTTTTCTTTGAATGGATATGGTCATGATGGTTGTGATATACTATAATAAGGTTAAAGGCTGAAGACTGAAGACTGAAGGTGCGGTATACCGCTTTCAGCCAGAGCAGACGGTCAGTCGGAATGGCTCACTACTCAAATCTCATTACTGAATATAGTTTCACGGTAAACGATCATGATCAAGGGCTTTCTCACCCACAGGAATGAAAATGATATCTTCCGGAATAGCCCCGTAGGGGCGACCTGTTTGTAGAAATTGATGCCGTTATTCCCATCAAGCTCCATCGGAGCGGCCTGTCACCGGAATACACAGGTCGCCCCTACGGGGCTTGATGGAAATTGTTAAACTTCATTCTACAAACAGGACACTCCTACGGAGCTTGATGGGTTATGTTTATTTTTAACCGCATTTTCACGGTAAAACGTTTTCGTTTTATCATGATTTTCAATCCCCTGCCATAGGCTTTCGAATAATTATTTCAAATCCGATGGTAATGCCCGTTATCGCTTTCAAGATAATGATTTTGGGAAGGCAGCAGGGAG
>JBFXFK010000240.1:0-6581 GCA_050179135.1 Desulfatirhabdiaceae bacterium
GGGTTATCACCGGTCTTGACCATACTCCCGCAGTCTGCATGATTACCAAAAAGTTCGAGGTTGCCAAATACTTTACCCAGATCAATTATGCCCAGGGGCTTTTTATCTGGATTTTCAACAAAGCCTGGATAGATAGCCTGCCGGAAGACCTGAAAACCATATTTATCCAGACGGTTCACGATGTATGTGCTGAAAACAGGAAGGCCACGGCCAAATGGGAAGAGGAGAACATCGATGCGGCAAAGGCCGAAGCCGGTGTTGAGTTCTTCAAACTTTCCGATGAAGAAATGGCAATCTTAAAAAAGCAGAGCATGGATGTCTATGAAAAGTATGCACCTGAAATCAATAGGATTTATCCGGGTGACACCTATAAACCTGCCAATTTCCTGAAGGAAGTTCAGGATTTTTTGAAATGACATTGAAATTGCAATACGATGGCGACAATATCTTTATACGATTTGGAGATCGGTATTGAAGCCTTCAAATTGACATTCATTGCAGACATCAAAAATCTATCAAGGTTTGATGTTCAGTTTTCTGAGCAAGACCTTGCCGACAACGCAGGGCTGTTACACTTGGCACGCTTTGCAGAAAAGCTTGGGCTGGATAAGCTGATGTAGCAGCACATCATTATCCATCGGAGTGAAAAAGCCACCTACAGCCCTGCGGATGCCATCTTGATGCCGGCCATGAACGTACCTGCCTGTGCCAAGCATATCAGTCCCCTGCCCATCTTACGGGCAGGGGCTGAGATTGGGGCCCTTTTTAACCATTACATGATCAAAGTGAAGATGAGAGACCTTGTATGACTGCTTTTGCTTTGTCACCTTTGGTTTCTCACAAATACTACGGTAAAAGAGTTACCAGTGAAAACTGGACCGCATGGTGCAAGACTCAGATGGGGCTTCCGACAGTATCCTGTCCCAGGAGTTTAGCTCTGACCCGGCATGTATGTTTTAAAACTAACTGGAATCGATAAACAATAATCAGGTTAACGGGGATTGGTTTATGCTTGGGAAAACCTTTAAAAAACTTGATGAGCTTTTGACAAAAATTGAAGAGTGGACACTTTTTGCTATTGTTATTGCTGCACTTTTATCTCTATTTGCCAATGTGGCTCTGCGGTGTTTGTTTAACTACACTCTGGCATGGAGCGAAGAACTGGTCCGGATCGTTATTATTTATTCCACTTTTTTGGGCGCCAGTGTTGCAGTCAAGAAAGGGTCGATGATCCGCATTGACGCCATTGTTCAGATGTTTCCACGGCTTAAACCGGTATTGACGCATTATGCCAATATTCTCATGCTCATCTTTGCCTGCATGATGATCTATTACGGATACAAAATGACCCATCTCCAGTTCATGACCAATCAGAAGACCATTATCATGCAAATCCCTCTGGTCATTATCTACTCCATAATGCCGATTACCGGTGTGTTGATTTTCATCAGGACAATCCAGGTGATGATTCAAGATTTAAAATGAAATAAAAAGGACCATCTTGATGCAGATTAGTGATTTGATAATTATATGTATTCTTCTGGGCTGCATGACGACCTATGTGCCCGTATTCCTCTGTCTCTTTTTTACAGCTGCTATTGGGTTTGTGGTTTTTTTGAACATGCCTCTGGCAGTGCTTGCTCAAACACTTTTCAGGAGTCTTGATAACTTTTCCCTGATAGTCGTCCTGTTTTTTATTCTCTGCGGGAATATCATGAGCAAGGGAAAGACGGTTGAAAAGCTCATTAATCTTGCCAATGCCCTGGTCAGCTGGCTTCCGGGAGGCCTTGGCATGGCCGGGGTTATCGGATGCGGCCTGTTCGGCGCGATTTCCGGTTCCGCTGTCGCCACCGTGGTGGCCCTCGGCGGCTTTATGATTCCGGCATTGATTAAAAACGGATATGATGAAGATTATACCCTGGGTCTGATGACCACATCTCCCAACCTCGGGATTATCATCCCGCCCAGTATCAGCATGATCTTTTATTCCATGATCAGCAACGTGTCTCTCGAAGGGCTTTTTATCACCGGTTTCATACCGGGGTTTATAATTATTGTCTGCGTTTGTCTATACACATGGATTCTCTATCACAACAGAACGGATATCAAACGGTTGCCGGCACCCAATTTCAGGCAGTTATACTATATATTGAAGGAAGGGTTCTGGGCCATCATGCTCATTGTGATCATTTTCGGCGGTATATTTACCGGCGTGTTCACAGCCAATGAAGCAGCCGTAGTTGCCAGTGTCTATGCGTTTTTCGTGGAGATTTTTATTTACAAGGCTATAAATTTTAAGGATGCGAAGGATGTCACGGTTTATTCTGCAGTCACCAGCGCAACCTTGCTGCTGATTGTGGCGTCCGCCACTTGTTTCGGCAGGTATCTCACCTTTGAAAACATCCCCAACAGGGTGGCCGAGGTTGTGGTGGCCAGCATCCATTCACCCTTTGTTTTCCTCATGGCAATGAATATGTTACTGCTGATCATTGGCATGTTCATGGATATTATTTCAGCAACCCTGATTCTTGGTCCAGTATTTTTACCCTTATTAGGACCGTTTAATGTGGACCCAATGCATTTCGGTCTGATTATGACGGTGAACCTCGCCATCGGTTACTGTACGCCGCCCATGGGGGTGAGTCTGTTTATTACCGGTTCTCTGGCAAATCGGGATATAATCTATGTGACTCGGGCTGTCATTCCGTTTTTGGCCATACAGATCGGCACACTATTATTTTTGACCTATTTCCCGGAAATGGTGCTCTTTTTACCCAGGCTTCTTGGGTATCATTAAAAAATCACGAGTTTGTTTCTGTTTAAAACATGTAATAACAGGTAATTCAATTGGATAAGGTGCAATCTGAAAACGATAATCCCAATGAATGCAGTGACCTGGTAAAGGTTGAACAGGAGCGGTATGCGCGTAAGATGCAGAAGCGGTTTGAGACGCTGCTTCAGTTCTTACCAGACCCGATATTGGCATATGACCTGAATAACAAATTGCAGTATGTGAATCCGGGATTTGAACGGATGTTCGGATGGACCATTGATGAGCTGAAGAGCGGTTCAATTGAATTTGTCCCACATGACCGGAGAGAAGAAACCATCCAGGGGGCCAAAGAGCTCTTTAAAAACAAACGTGTTCACAATCATAAAACACAACGGTATACCAAAGATGGTCGCTTGCTCGATATCATCATTGATGGTGCCGTGTTTTATGATGAAAATAACATTCCGGAAGGGTATGTGGTTTCCTTAAGGGATGTCACCCGATCAAATCGTCTGGCCCGTACAAATCAAATTCTGTTCAAGATATCCCAGTCATTACACCGTGTTCAAAGGCTGGATGATTTGTTGGCTTCCATCAACGAGGAAATCCAGAACCTGCTTGATATTGAAGGATCATTTGTTCTGTTGCTGGATGAAAAGAGAGAAGAGTTTTATTTTTTCTCAGCACTGCATGATGATTCTGAGACAGAAAAGAAAATTAAGGAAATCAGGTTTCCAGCAGACCAGGGGGTGTCAGGGCGTGTGTACCAGAGTGGGAATTTTCTGATCGTTGATGATGTGTCTAAATGTTCATTTTTCCTGAGGCGTGTAGATGATGAGTCCGGAATGAAAACCAGGAATATTTTATCGGTTCCGATTCAGCTCTCAGATCGTTCAATCGGCGTTGTAAATGTGGTGAACAAGCTCAGTGGAAAATTTGATAATACAGATGCGGAATTGCTCAGCACCATCGCCAGCACCATCGCTTTGCCCATAGAAAACACACGGATCAATGAAGAACTTCGAAAATCATATGAAGAATTGAAAACCCTGAATTCAGCCAAAGACCGGGTCATTCATCATTTGTCCCATGAATTGAAAACGCCGATTGCAGTGCTGACGACCACCCTGAAACTGCTTGACAAACAGTTGAAAAAGTCCGGTATAACAGATGAATTTGTCAAACGGATACTGGAAAGAGGAAAGCGGAACCTGGATCGTCTTCTGGAAATCCAGTATGAAACCGAGGATCTGTTGATCCGGAAAAACTATCAGATTCATCACATTTTGTCTCGTATGCTGGAAGCCTGCCGGGATGAGATTGAAGTATTATTTGAAAATCGGACAGAAGGTCAAGAGTTGTTCAAATCAATTGGACGAAGTATTGATAAGTTACTGGGTCCCAGGAAAATAGTATCGCGGACCATTCAGTTGCGGCGATATATCAAAGATATGTTGAGCAACCTGGCACCTGAATTCAATCGTCGAAAAATTGATGTCATAACCCGACTGGATCACGGTGGTTCGGTTTATCTGCCTTCTGAAATTCTGGATATTCTTCTGGACGGATTGATTCGGAATGCCATTGAGCATACTCCGGATCATGGAAAGATCGAAATCAATCTGACCGGAACAGAGGATACACCTCTGCTTGAAATTAAAGATTATGGTGTGGGATTTACTCCTGAAAAGAAACATCTGCTTTTTGAAAATTATTTCACACCTCCAGATATCGACCAATATGCTACCAGGGAACCTTACGATTTCAATGCCGGTGGTAAAGGATTTGACTTACTAAGGATGAAATTGTTTTCAGAGCAGTACCGATTTAAAATCTGGCTCAAATCGGAACGGTGTCGATTTATCCCCAGGGATGAAGATCAATGTCCCGGGGACATAAAAATCTGTGTATTCTGTAGTGATATATCCGATTGCCTTAATTCCGGATTTTCATCCGTGTTCTTAAAATTTCCTCATCATGGTCTTGTAGAGGAATCCAAGCAAGGTCCAAAGGCGGTCCGCTCTCCGTAACGGATGAATTACAGCTGCTGAACGATTCTTTGAGGCTAAACCGCACGATCTCTTCGAGTTTCTCCTGAACAATGTAAATTATCCGGCGCGTGGTCACGAAACCATTTAAAAATAGCCGCTTAACGGTTAGTGGGCGAAGTTAGGACCAGGTCCTAATCTTTTAACCGCAGGTTCAATGGAAATGAAAACATGAAAAAACGAGATAAAACCTGTCAGTACAAAGACCTTGAATCGGATTCATCCGAATATTTTTTCCAGAATATCGATCTGGAGTTTCTGGTGCATGAGTTAAAAGATCCACTTTCTGTCATTGAATCCAACATGAGAATGCTTCTGAAGCGGGCGGATAAGTATGGACCGTATTCACCCAAACTGGAGAAGGTCCTTCACCGTTCCCTGACAAACGCGGTGAAAGCAAGTGAGATGCTGTATGGAATGCTTGAAATCGGCAGGTCGGAGGCCGGCCATATCGTACCCTCTGAATTCCGGACAGATATGCTTATTCTTCACACAATAAATGACACTCTGGAGTTAACTTCGGATTACAGCTGCCGGGATCTGAATGGCTGTACCAACGATGAAGCCATCCAGCAGTTTGCAGCGTATGGACTTGTTTTGGATTTATCCGATTCTCTGGAGCAGACTACGATTCAACATGATGTCGTGAAAATCCGCCAAATACTTGGGAATTTGATAAAAAATGCATTGCAATACCGAAAAAAAACCATACATATCAAAACCGATATAGTTGAAGATATCCTTGTTGTAGATGTGATGGATGATGGGCCCGGTATTGATCCAGCCCACTATGATCTCATCTTTAAGCGGTATGCACGGGCCAGGGATCGGAGTTCAACACCATCTCCAAATAATCTGATCCGGAAAAAACATGGGTTGGGACTGGCTGCTTCCCAGATTATGGCACGATACATGGGGGGAGACATTATCATAAAAACGAATGACGAATGCGGTGCCTGCTTTGAGTTGCGGATGCCGATGATATACACGCAAAAGGAAATTTAATATTTAAATGGAACAAGTTATATCAGGAGGACATGATGACCGATAAACTGGCTGTTCTGAAAGGGAAGCATGTGCTGGCCGTGGATGATGAAAAAGATATTCTGGATACCATTGAGGATATCCTGGATGGCGTCAAACTGGAAAAGGCAGGGGATTATGCTTCAGCCTCGGAAAAAATAAAAGCGAACAGATATGATTTTGTCATACTCGATATCATGGGAGTGAATGGATTGACGCTCCTGGATGAGGCGGTGGAACGTAATATTCCGGCCGTCATGCTTACGGCCCATGCCATCAATCCGGAAACCCTGATGGAATCGATCCGCAGAGGTGCGATCTCTTATATTCCTAAAGAGACCCTATCCGAACTCGACGAACTGTTGGCCGAACTGATCAGTGCCCACGAAAAGGGGGAGCCACCGTGGAAACATCTGTTTGAAAAATTAGGAGATTATTATGATGAGCGGTTTGGCGAAGGCTGGAAAGATAAAAATAAGGATTTCTGGACAGAGTTTGAAAAAACATACACCATCGGCAAGGGCATTCAGAAACGTCTTTTAAAGAATCCGAATGTAATTGATAAAGGCATCTGATTCAGTTCAAGATCTCCATCGTGCCCGCCTGTAATCTTGAACGGTGAGCGATCGTTCGTGGAGTTTAAGCCCCTGAAATAAACATACCGCTCTTTGAATGAAGGAATTGTAAATCGGGATCGATACCTCGTGATGACCCTACCGTATCGATCCCATGGTGAA
>JBFXFK010000241.1:0-6517 GCA_050179135.1 Desulfatirhabdiaceae bacterium
GGAAAATCTAATTGGATTTTTTTTGGAGAAAAACCGGTCCACTGCCGGGAAGACGAACGGTTATTGTGTTTTGACCGGGTTGAATGTCTGCGATCAGAACCCCGCCGGTCCGGACATGCAGCCACAGTGCTCCCTGGCGTTTTTCCCAGCGGATGGGCGTGCTTTCCTGATCGACCTGCCACAGGCCCTTGCCGTCTGCCTGAAGTGTCAGCGATATGGCGGGTGATGATGCCCCGGTCTCCGGTGATACATACCGGCCTTCCCAGCCGGTTCGGGATTCACAGGCGCATAAAAACCATACGGCCAATCCCGTCAACAGGGCGCGACGCAATGCGGATTTCATCCATCCACCTCCTTTAACGACATCAACAGGCGGTCCTCCAGTTGAAGGGCGGAGGGAAACAGAATCACCTGCACGGTCATGGCCAGCCAGATCAGATCCCGAATCAGGGTTGTCCAACTGAGCGGGTCTTCCACCGTGGTGAAGCACCCGCATCCGATGGGAATGCCCCGCAGCAGCGTGACCGTGATTGCCACGCAAAATACAACCAGCATGGCCGCAATCAGAACCGCCGACGCACGGGTTCGAAAACCCAGAATCAGCATCAGCCCGCACAGAAGTTCGGTCCAGGGCATGATCAGCGCCATCAGATTGACCCCCCAATACGGAACCAGTTGATAACTGGCAATGGTCTCTGCAAATTCTCCGGGATAATTGATTTTATACATGCTGGCCGCAATAAATATGCCGCCGATATAGACCCGGAGAACCAGCCCGGTAACCGGGTGTGAAATGGCTTTTTTAAACAGGCCGATTCCGTTCATGATGCGGGCCGGTCTCCTTTCTTGTTCCAACCGTCTGTCAAAATTAGAACCTTTTCATGCCGTTGCAGCAGGGACCACGCCACTTCTTCATCATACCGGCGGCTGATGGTTCGGCCATATACCACAATGGTGCTGTCCGGCTCCAGAATCGGGCCCAGCTTCATGGCATAAATGATATCAAACAGTGGCGCCGGGACATTGATGGCATCCGACAGATGTCCCTGATCAAACAGCTCCTGGGGTCTGGCGTCCACCAGAATGACGTCTTTCCGGGTGAGACGTTGATGGAGCGTCTGAATATCGATTTGCGGCGCCGGGGTTCGAAAAACAGTTTCCGGGAGCAGCGGCATGCCATTCGGGTTTGAGAAATTGAACAGGATCGACAGGGTGGTTGTGATGATCAGTATCAGGACGGCATCGATCATTCGAAACCGCCCCACCCGGCTGACTTCCTTCTGAACGAGTTGTTTCAGGCGGATTCTGGCAAATTCCAGAAGTCGAATCTGATTTCGGGCTTCGGTCAGATCGTCAATGGTCTGCCTGAGATCATCATTGATTCGATTGAGATCCGCATTCAATGCCTGGACGGTTTCAAATGCCCGAACATTTTTCAAAAAAACCATAAACCCGGCGCTCATGCCGGAAAGAAGCTCCCGGGATTCCGTTGTCAGTGCGCCGGTATCCAGCGGTGCGCCCAGATGGATCAGTCCCAAAAGCGTATCATCCACCATGAACAGCAGCGCGGTATGGACATCCATGCCGATTTCGGCGTTTGGAAAAACAGTGGCGGGATCGCGGATGAATGTCACGGACATGGGGGTGAGCTGACGGTTTTCCGCTGCTGTAAATCCCGTATACAGGAATTTTTCCGCCTGATCGATCGACCAGTTGTCAACCAGTCCGGCCCCCCGGACAGACTGCAGCACCGTATGATTGTTGCGATCCACGACCAGAATGATTCCGGAAGCGGATCCGATCACGCCCATTACCATCAGAAGAAAGGTATTCAGGAGGCGCTTTGAGTCTGTGATCGGGCTCAGCTCGGCCGTCAGTTCGTACAGGGTCTTCAGATAAAACAGAGGCCGGTCCGGATTCGGGTAATCCGGCTCCAAAGGCCCTGAATTGGGGGAAACAGGCAGACTCATTTCAGCAGGTCGCCAATGGTTTTCCAGAATGTGTCAATGTTTTCGATCACCCCCATATGGGTGAAGAGCACCTTGCCCGCGGGGGTTGCAATCAGGGTAAACGGCGTTCGCGGTTCTCCCAGCAGCTTGTGAATGTCAAAGGACAAATCCGGTGCGATCGGGAAGCTGTACTGTTTCTGGTCATGAAGATATTGTATTTCCCGGGCATTGCCGCCGGCTGCGATTCCCAGCAGTTTCACCTCTCCTTTCAGATTGCTTTTTTCAATCCGGTGATACAGGTTGTTGAAGCCGGGCGCCTGGCGGTAGCATTGTGGACAATAAACGCCGATGACCTCTATCACCAGGAGCCGGGATTTGATGTCCGCCAGTTTGAACGTGGGCGTTGTGATACCCAAATAGGTTTGATGATGTTGAGCACTTGGAGACTGAAGCACAAATTCCGGCAGATTCTGACCTTTTTCCGGCAGATTTCCGGCATATGCAAAACCAGCGAATATCAGACATAAAAAACCGGCCATAACCCGTATTGTTTTTGATACTTGGCATATCGTCATCCGTATTCCCTCCTTCACTTTTCATCCTTCAGCCTTCATCTTTCACCCTTCAGTCTTCAATCTTCAATCTTTCTCCATCCGCAACAGCTTTCCCAGTCCCACGATATCAAACACTTTTTTCATGTTGTCCGACAGCCCGACAGCGGTAACCTCGATACCCTGTTTTTGAGACGTCAGAAGCAGCGGGGTCAGGATGGCGATGCCGGCGCCGTTGACCGCAGAATTTTTTTGAAAATTCAATACAATCCGGTTTTTTCCCAAGGCAAGGGCATTTTGGTACAGCGATTGAAACCGGGATTCATGCCGGGCCGTCAATCCGCCCCGAATCGTAATGACCGCGGCATGGGGTTCTTCTGCCAGATCAAATTCCTGAACCGGTTCCGCTGCCAGTCGCCATCGTTCCTGTGCCCGGTTGAGGGCCTGCTCCAGCAACTGCCGCTGAATGGGTTTGTTGATAAAATCCGTGGCATCCAGGTTCAATGCCTGAATGGCCAGATCCATATCGCCATGACCGGTGATGACAATGACTTCGGTTTGGGGCTCGATCTGTTTGAGACGCCGCAATACCTCAATGCCATTCATGCCCGGCATCTTGATATCGGTCAGTACAATGCGGGGGCGCTCCCGCTCAAACACATCCAGACCCTCCTGACCGTTTTCCGCGGTCAGTACGTCATATCCATATGCCTGAAGCGTCAACCGGAACATCTTCAGTGTGGGTTTTTCATCGTCTATGACCAGTATTTTTTCCATTAAATGTTCCTTTTCATCCGACAATCCCCTCGTATCCCGATCATTCATTAATTTTCTTCATTCAATCATCCCTGAGATGACGCCGCTTCAAAACTGAGCCGGAATGTGGTGCCAATGCCCTCTTCACTGATAAGATCGATCTCGCCGCCATAATCCTTGACAATTCCGTAGGTGATGGCCAATCCAAGACCCATGTCAATACTGCTTTCCTTGGTGCTGAAAAATGGCTCGAATATCTGGTCCCGGACCGCATCTGCAATGCCGATGCCGTCATCCTCGACTTCGGCCACGACCCGATGGCCCATCTGGTAGGTTCGAATGGTGATTTTTCCGGCGCCGGATTCCGGAAATCGTTCATTTTTTTCGGTGATGGCGTCCCGTGCGTTGGTGACAAGATTGAAAAACACCTGCTGAAGCCGGTTGTCATGCGCCATGACCGGGGCAATGTGTTCTTCAAGCTGGAGATGGATACGAATATTATCCAGTTCAAACTGGCGGACAACCAGGGTAAACACGGCATGAATGGGTTTGTTGATATCCAGCCGGTCCATCATCAGTTCGGCCTTGCGGCCAAATGCCCGCAGGGTGTTGATGATTTCAGCGGCCCGGTCAACCTGACTGCTGATTTCCGTAACCACCTCGCACAGATGATTGGCCGGAATTTCCCGGTCCTGTTCCACCATCATGGCCAGAAAATCACTGCCCATTTTAATGGCGTTCAGCGGCTGATTCAGTTCGTGTGCGATTCCGGCGGACATTTCTCCCAGGGACTTCATCTTGCTGGCCTGAATGAGTTGCGCATCCTTTTCAATCATTTCCGTAATATCGGTGGAGGCCACAACAATGGCGGGCTGCCCCTTGTAGGTGATGTTGCAGGCATGAAGGTTGACATACAGGGGCTTGTGCCCCTTGCGGTAATGCAGGGTCTTGGGATAATTGACCAGGCCGCTGTCATCGGTTTTATCCTGAAGGGATTCAAAAAATTGCGGGGTATGTTCGGGGCCCAGTTCTGTAAAGGATTTTCCAATCAGTTCCGATTTGCTGTATCCATAGACTTCTTCGACACGCGGGTTGGCGTCGATGATTTCAAATGTCTGGTAGTTGACCACAAAAATGGGATCCGGTCCACTGTCAAAAAGCGATCTGTATTTTTTTTCAGATTCCCGAAGTCGTCTGCGATACAGCCGGATGCTCCAGATCATGTTGTAAAAGGAATTGGCCAACTGAACCACCTCATCCCCTTTTTGTCTTCTGTAAAATCGGCAGTCCATGCAGACCGGCAAACTGTTGGCCCGCTTTTCATCAATATTTTCCGGCGACAGGTCGCCATCCAGATGCCAACAGGGCTGATCCATATTCACAAATGCCGGGCATTCCGGCGGCTGATCCCCTTCGATAAACGGTTCGACTTCCAGTTTGACATCAAAATTGCCCTTGCTCAGTTCGTCCGATATCTGGGTGAGCCTGGATATCGGCATGGTGATATATTTGGCCAGCCAGTGGCTGATCACAAATATGATCACAATCACCATGGAGATAAATCCCAGAAATGTAAACCGGAGTTTGGATACCAACTGGTCGATATGGTTTTTGTTCAATCCCACATGCACCACCCCGATGCGATAAATGCCCTGGGTGATGGGGATGGCGATGTCATAGGCCATCTGATCGCCAAACTGAACCAGCCGGACACTTTTGGATTCGCCGGCGGGAACCTGGTTGGCCAGACGAAGGGTTTCGGGAAACCGGCGCGTCAGGGTATGGCTGAGTATCTGGTCATCCCGGTCCGTAACAAAAATATAGGATACCAGATTCTGGCGTTCCTTGAGTTTGGCCTCGTCAAAAATCAGACTGAGAAGTTCGGGGTAGTTTTTATCCAGAATGAAGCCGCTGCTGCGCTCGGTAATGGTTCGGGCAATGGCGATTCCCCGAAGCTCAAGCTCGGAGATCAGGGTCGATACCAGAATATAGCGGGCCAAAAATGCAATGACAGCGCTGATGGTCAGAATGACCAGCAGAATCGAGAAAAAGATCTTGTTTTTGAGACTGATATCCCGAAACCGTTTGGCGGACGACTGAAAGATACCCCGTCTGAAAAAAGCTTCAGTTGGATGGGCTGTTATGGAATCTGACATCTTTCCAATCCTTGATCAGCGTGAACTGGCCATTTACCAGGCGGGTGAAATAGACACGATCGAGCCCCTGGTGGTCGGTGGGGCTGAACGATATGTTGCTGTCAAGTCCGAGAGAAAAGTCATGGATGGATTCAATAGCCTGAATGAATCCATCCCGGGTCAGATCGCTTCCGGCGCGGATCAGGCCTTCGACCAGAACCCTGGCGTTGATGAAGCCCTCCAGCCCGACAAAACTGGGCTGATCACCGGGATAATAGTGATCCAGAAGGGTCAGATATCCGGTTTCTCCGGTCAATAGCTGGCTTGAATTCTGTCTGTCCGGAGGCGGAACAACCTGGGACATGATGACTGTCAGATTGGCATGGTGTTCCAGCCTTCGAGCCAGTTCATCCGCCCCGACAAATGAAACCAGATAAAATACGGCGGGATACCCCATCTCGTCGGCTTTTTTGATGAATGCGGCACAGGGATCATACGTGCCGATCATGACAACCGCCTCGGCATCGGAGGCGATGATCTTGGCAAGTCCTTCCTGAACATCCATGGTGCCGCGGTTGTATGATCCGCTGGCAACCGGCGCCAGGCCAAACTCCTTCAGCGCCAGTTCTGTTCCGGTAAGGCCATCAAATCCATAGGCATCATACTGGTAAAAAACCGCAATCTTCTTCAAACCCAGGTCCGTCACCAGATGATGCACAGCAGCCCGGGTTTCCTGATAATAAGACGCACGGACATTGATCAGCCACCGGTTGAAGGGGTCCCGAAGCGCATTGGCGCCGGTAAACATGCCCAGAAGCGGGATATGGGCTTCCTCGATCAGGGGCAGAATCTTGACCGTTGTTGGGGTTCCGACATAACAGAAAAGGGCAAACACCTGATCGTCGATGATCAGCCGCTGGGTGTTGACCAGGCACATGGGGGGATCATAGCTGTCATCGTGGGCAATGATCCGGATGGTTCGTCCATGAACCCCGCCGCTGGCATTGACATGATTCAGATAGCACATGGCGCCGCGAAGGGTCTGGGTTCCCAGAAAGCTGGCGTGACCCTTCAGGGCCAAAGATGAACCCAACAGGATTTCATTTCCGGTGACACCCTGACTGCC